>DATHBB010000186.1:0-3214 GCA_035296385.1 Pyrinomonadaceae bacterium
ACGCGCGACGTGAGGCGTAGGGCGGGGTCGGAGGTCTTGACCTGCACGCGTCGAAACTTCCCGTCGCGCGTCTTGTCTGTCGGCATGTAATAGAGCGCGTACTGGTGGCTCAACTCCTCCGCAACTTCGGCGTAGATTTGGTCGAGCGCGGCGAAGCTCTGCGGTTTGAAGAGCCGACCGCCCGTGGCCGTCGTGAGTGTGTTGAGGTTGCGTTCGCTCGCGTCGAGCACGCGCAGGGATTCGCGCAGGTCGCCGATGCGCAGCCCGTTGAAGCGTTGAGTAGCGGGCGGCTCGGATTGGAGCGTGTCGAGTTCGGCGCGCTTGCGCGCACGCTCGATCTCCGTGTTGCTGATGACATAGACGCCTGCTCCGGCTTCGAGCAGCGCGCCGAGCGCCATCTCCAGAGACGCGTGGCCGCGCCCGCTGTCGATGCCGTCCGTGAGCACGACCACAGCGTGACGCCTGCGCGCGTCTTTGAACTGTTCGCGCGCCGCCAGGTAGAGCGCGTCGTGGAAGCGCGTGAACATGCCCGGCACGACGCGCCGTAGCGAGCGACGCAACTGCACGCGGCTCTGCGTCCAGTCCTGCAACAACTCTACGCGGTCGTCGAACTTCAACAAGCTCACGCGATCATCCGGCGCGAGTCGCGCGGCGAACTCGTCCACCGCGCGCCGGAAATCTTCCAAACTACTCGTCACCGAAGACGAAGAATCCACCATCAACAAGACATCCACCGGCACGCGCCGCAAGCGCAGATCACTCAAAGGCTGCTCGCGCCCGTTCTCCCACACCTGAAAATCCTTGCGCTCAAGCGTCGTCACCAAACGCCCCGCCGCGTCGCGCACGGTCACGGGCAAGAGCACTTCGGTCGTGCTCACCTTGATCACTTCGTCCTCGTCCACATCCTGCGCCGCGCTCTGCGAACTACTTTCGGCGCGCCGTTGTTGCGCGAACGCGCATGCCGCGACGACGAACAGGCAGAGCACGAACGTCGAGGCCACGCGCAGCATTTGAAAGCCTGCTGCGCGTAGAACTCCGGGCGAGAAGAAAAAAACGTGACTCATCAATCCGACATTTGAACTTATCAAGCTAACTTTTAACTTACCAATCTAACTTTTACGGTTTCGTGCTCGCATCATTCGCGCCCACCGATGCGCCCTCTTCGCCCGACGCGGCGCGCATGGCCGCAATGATGGGGTCGCCGACGCGACGGCGGCGCAGTTCCGCGAGCTTCGCGGGCGAGAAATCGAACTCGACCGGCGAACCCTCTATGCGCCGTATGATCGTGCCTTCCGAAAAACCTGCTTCGACGAGTTCGATCACGGATTCGTTCGTCAGCGTCGGCGTGCGTTCGAGTTTGGGTTCCGCGCCGCCGCCGCTTGAGCCGCCCGCTTCCGTCGGGGGTCTGAGTATGCGCACGCTTGCGCTGCCCGTCGTCTGCGAGTCGCCTTGCGCCGCGCCGCCGCCGATGTTCGAGCGCGAGCGCCCGCGCACGCCGCCCGACGAACCGAAGATGTTCGTTTCGTTCGGGTCGCTTTGTCCGCGCGAAGGCTTCCCCGCATCCTTCGCGCGGTTCGATGGACGCGTCCCGTCGAAAAACGGATCGTCGTCGAACGCATCGCCCGCCGTGTCGTTGCCCGCCGAAAACATCTCGCCTTCGCCACGCGCGAGCATCGTCAGGATGATGCGCTCGCCGACTCCGTTTTTCTTCAGTTCGATGAGACGATCCGGCGAGAGGTCGAAGCGCACGGGGCGCGTGCGTATGATCGCGATGACGGTCTTCTCGCTAAACTTCGCGCGCACGAGTTTGACGATGGCGGCGTTCGTCAAAGGCGCTTCCGCAGAGTCGGCCTGCGCCGCGACGCGCTGCGGCGACGAAACTTGCCCGCGCGCTTCCGCCACACCAAGCACCGCGACGCACATCAAGACGGACGCGACATGCCTCGCAAAATTGAGATGCTTTGCCAGCAAACTTCTCATACTCCTCCACACGTCGCCGCTCGCTTAATTTCCAGACGCCACAACAGCAGTTGTCTTGCCACTCACAGTCGCCTTGCTAACAACAGTTGTCCGGTCGCTCACGGCGTGCGCCGCGCGCCCGTAGCGCCCGCTGATGCGGCGCACGTAATTACGCGTCTCGCGGTAAGGCGGCACGCGATTGCCGTACTTCGCGACAGCGCCTTCGCCCGCGTTGTAGCTCGCCAGCACCAACTCGACGCGCCCGTTGAATCGTCCGAGAAGTTGTTTGAGGAAGCGCGTGCCGCCCGCGATGTTCTGCGCCGGATCGTGCACGCTACGCACACCGAAACGCGCGGCGGTGGCGGGCATCAACTGCATCAACCCGCGCGCGCCCACCGGACTCACCGCCCCCGTGTTGAAATGCGATTCCTGTTCCATCACACAAAAGATCAGGTAAGGGTCAACTCCGTAACGCGCGCCGTTCTGCCGTATGAGCGCATCAAGGTGCGGCCTGCCCGTCGTCCAGCGCCGCTCGCGCCTCGCAGTCTGCGCCGTGGTTGTCGTCGCCGTCTCGTCCTTCAACTCATCCGACTCTCTTTCAATACGCTCAATGCGCGCGCGTTCGAGAAAGATCGAGAGGTTGCCGCGCTTGTACCAGACGCCCTCAGCCGTCTCGTTCGCCTCGTCCACTTCAAAACGCGCGCCGCCCACGAGATAAATCCAGAGCGGACGTTCCGGCGTGGCGGCTTGCGGAACGCGCGCCACGTCGCCCGCCGCGTCGTTCACATCGGAGAGTTTTGCGACTTGCCGGTTCTTCGCCGCGTCCTTCTCGCTCCCCTTGCGCTCGATTGCCTTCACGCGCGCGCGCGCGACGAAATTCGTCATGCCGCCGCGCCTGTACCACACGCCCTCTGCGTCGTCCCACGCCTCGTCAACTTCGAGCGTTGTCCCGTCAACCAGTAGCAGGCGGTCGGCGAACGCAACCGTGGGAACACTCAGCGCGAAGAGCACGAGAGTTACTGCGACCATAAAGCCGCGAGCGCGCCGGTTGCGGTGGCTTCTTATCGTCTTGTCGGATGTATCAAGCATTAACTTTCACCAGGTCGCCCACAGTAAGGCCGTCGCCCCCTGTGGCGCGCCGCTCCGTCGGCTCCTGCGCGAAACCGTGCGACGTGCCGAAATAGTTCCGCCACGCGCTGTCTATGACCTTCGGCGTGAGTTCGATGGGTTGGCCTTCAAAGAGGCAGATGTCGAG
>DATHBB010000187.1:0-8334 GCA_035296385.1 Pyrinomonadaceae bacterium
GCAGCCCGCTAGCCTCGCTCCTCGCCGGACTCGGTTTCGGCTACGGCGGGATGATGTGCAGCGGCATCTCCAACAGCGGCATGCTCACCAACAGCATGCTCTGGCTGCCGCTCATGCTGATCCCGATTGACCGCGCGCGGCAACAGGGCGGCGCGCGCGGTCGCTTCGCCCCGTGTCTCGTCGCGGCGACCGCCGCTTATTCGATGTCCGTCCTGAACGGGCACGCACAGAGTTTCGTCTACGCGGGCGCGCTCGCCGCCGCCTACGGCCTTTTCCTCTCGCTCTTCCCCGTGCGAAGCGCGACGGTTGAAGAAGCGAAGCGAGGCGCAAACGATGCGGACTATAACCGCGCGAAGCGACGCGCGGACGACATACGAACGACACACGGTTGGTTCGAGTTCGGCAGGTGGCGACCTTTGTTCGTCGCTGTCGGCGCGATAGGACTTGCGGCCTCGGTCGCCGCGTTCCAGATTTTAGAGACGATGCGCGCCGCACGCCGCAGCACGCGAAGCGCGCTCAGCTACGAGGCGCTCGGCGAAGGCTCGTTCACCTTCACGCGCGCCGCACGCTCGCTCGTCGCGCCGCTCTACCATTATATAGACGTGACGACCTACGTGCCGCCGCTCGTCTTCCTGCTGGCGCTGTTCGCGTGCGCGTCCGCCGTGTGGCGAAGGCGCGGGGCGCGTGATGCGCGCGTCTTCTTCTGGCTCACGGTCGCCGTTGCCGCGTGGGTGTTGATGCTCGGCAGCAACACGCCGTTTCATCACGTCGTTTTTCGCGTCCCCGTCGTCAACAGTTTTCGCGTGCCCTCGCGCCACGCGCTCGAATGGACGTTCGCGCTCGCCGTCCTCTCCGCCTACGGCTGGGACGCGCTCGCGCGCCTCGCACGCGCGCGACGCGCAAAACTCCGAGCGACCGGAGGACTGCAAGGACGGCGCGGCGAACTTCTGTTCGGCTGGCTCGCGCTCGCGGCGGCGGCGACCGTCGGCGCGCTCTGGTGGCGCGCAATCGTCCAACCGCCCGTCGCCGGTTCAAATTCTTACACGGCGCTCCCGGAACATTCCTACCTGTTGTGGAAAGCCTGTTTCATCCTGCTCCTCTTCGCCGCGCTGTGGCTGGCATTGAGGGCACGCGCGCCGCGCGCCGGTCGCAAGCTGCTGCTCGTCTCGGTCGTCCTGCTGACCTGCTACGTCGAACAGTTTGCGATCATCACGTGCTGGTGGGGCGGCCTGGGACTCGACGCCGAACGCTTCGCCGTCGTCTCGCCCGTCACGCGATATTTGCAGACTCTCGCGCCCGCCGGGAACCGCGTCTATACGCGCACGGGACTCTTCGCGGAAGAGTTCACGCTCAAGCCGCGCTTCGAAGGGGCGAACTTGACCGCGCTTTACGGCCTGCATAACGTCGCGGGGATGGAGCCGCTCATCTTAGAGCGCTACAGCCGCGCGCTCGGCGGCGTCGGCCCCGATTCGGTCACACCGCGCGCAGGCTTCCCGCCCAACGACGACCTCTTTCAAGCGCATTCGCGCGTGCTCGACCTGCTCAACACAACGCACGTCGTCTCCTACTCGAACCTCGCGCCCAACATGGAGACGAACATTCTCAAAGACGGCATCAGCTTCGCCCCGTCCGACGCGCGCATCGCGCTCGCGCCCGGCCAGAGCGCGACCTGCGCGGGCGGCGGCGCGACGAGCGAAGGCGACACGCTCGCGCTCGTCACCGTGCTCTCGAATTCGGTTGAGATAGGGCAGGGGGAGACGGTGGCGAAGCTACGCCTGCACGTCGCGGGCGGCGCGGTGGTCGAACGCGAGTTGCGCGCGGGCGCGGACACGGCGGAGTGGGCGCACGAGCGCGCGGACGTGCGCCGCATCGTTCGACACTCGCTCGCGCCGGTCTTCGACGCGCACGCGGGCGATGCGAGCAACAGCTTCTCCTCGTATCGCTACCTTGCGCGCGTCCATATAGGCGCACGCGCGCGCCTCGAAAAAATAGAGATCACCAACACGACGCGGGGCGCGACCATGAACGTTACGAAGGCGACGCTCTACGACTCCGCGAGCCGGAATTCGACGCCGCTCGCGCTCGCGTCCTCCGAGTGGTGGGAGACGATCTATCAAAAGGAGGGCGCGCTCGTCATGCGTAACCGGCGCGCACAGCCACGCGCGTGGCTCGTCGGCGAAGCCGAAGCCGTGGACGGCGAAGAAGCCCTGCGCCGGATTCGCGGCGAGAGCGAGCATGAGTTCGACCCGCGCCGCACCGCGCTTCTGGAAGTTGCGCCGCACGAGTTGCCCGCGCTCACCGGAGGCGAGTTGTCTGCGGAGAGCAGGGCGCGCGTAGTTGAATATCAAGCGAACCGGTTGGTGATCGAGACGAGCGCGCCGACTGCGAGTGTGTTAGTGGTGAGTGAGATGATCTATCCGGGGTGGGAGGCGACACTGGATGGCGAGTGGGCGCGGATACATGCGACGAATTATCTGCTGCGCGGCGTGGTGGTGCCTGCGGGCGCGCATCGCATAGAGATGCGTTATCGTGCGCCAGCCGCGCGCGCGGGCGCAGTTATTTCCGCGTGCGCGCTGCTGCTGCTGTGCGGCCTCGCGTTTTACGATTGGCGCACGACGCGTCGGCGCGTGTAAAAGATAGGTCGGCTGAGTTTGAACACCACGCGACATTATCAACGGATTCGATGAAGCATCGCACGGCAGAGACCAGAGGGGCGGGCGCAGGCGGCGGGAAGAAAGCCTTCGTCGGGAAGTTCGTCGGGACTTTTATCTCGACGCTGCGGCGGCGGCCTGTCTTGCGTGAGTGCGCCGTCGTCCTCGTCTTCGTCGCTTTGACGGGGTTGATGACGTGGCCCTGGCTGCGCCACCCGCTCGACACGGTCTCCGACCCCGGCGACCCCTACACCATCGCCTACACGCTCTGGTGGAATTATCATCAAACCTTCAGCGACCCGCGACACCTCTTCGACGCCACCATCTTTTATCCTTACCGCGATACGCTCGCCTTCTCCGAACACGACTACGGCATCGCGCTCCTGTTCTTCCCGCTGTTCGCGCTCGGCGTGCGCCCGCTCACCGTGCATAGCCTCGCCACCTTCTCCGCCTTCGTCCTGTCGGGCTACGGCGCGTTCCGTCTGGCGCGCACGCTCACCGCCTCTTACGGCGCGGCGTGGGTGGCGGGCGTGGCCTTCGCCTTCATCCCTTATCGCTTCCAACGCCTGCCGCACCTGCATTACATCTTCGCCGGATGGATTCCGCTGCTGTTCGAGGCGCTCGTGCTTTTCCTGCGCGGGCGGAGTTGGCGTCACGCGTCGTGGCTCGGCGTCGCGTTTTTGATGAACGCGCTGACGTGCATCAGTTGGTTCATACTCTCGCTCATCCCGCTCGGATTGACTGCCGCGTTTCTCGCCGTCTGGTACAGGGCGTGGCGCGGTGGCGCACTCTGGTCTTTACTGGTGCGCGGCGCGGTCGTGCTCGGCGCGGCGTCGCTCGTGCTGCTCCCGTTTTTGTTGCCGTACAGGCGCGTGGCCGCCGCTTTCGGGTTCGTGCGCGACGCGAGTGAAGTTAAATTCTATTCGGCCAACGCCCTGAACTGGCTCGCGGCCAGCCCGCGCCTCAAACTCTGGCACGGACTCGGCGGCGTGTTGGCGACCGAAGAGATGTCCCTATTCCCCGGCCTCCTCCTCCCGCTCCTCGCCTTCGCCGCCCTCGTCCTCTACAACACGCGAACGCGCGACGATGAGAGCAACGACGAACACGTTGACGTGCGAAACGAGCGACACGACGAGCGACGCGACGACGCGCGCAGCGACAAAGGCGACGAGCGCGGCATCGAACACGATGACAAACGCGAAACCGTACGCGACGATAAACGCGACGACAAACGCGCCGACGAGCGCGAGGTCAGACAAGCGTGGTGGAAACGTTTTGCGACGCCTGCCGGACTCGCGCTGCTTTTTCTCGATGCGTGTGCCATCGTCGCAGGCCTCGTCGCGGTTTTAATATCTGCTTACGGAACGGTCAACTTCCGCGTCTTCAATTTTCATCTCGGCACGGCCTCGCGGCCTGAAGCCGCCTTCATCGCGTGCCTCGCGGCTGCCGTCGCGCGTGCGTGCGTCGCGCTCTGGCCGACGGCGCGCCGGATCATCGCGCGCAGATTCGGCGCGCGCGAAGATGCGGCGGCGGGGGGAAATTTCGAGACGTTCATCGTCGGCGCGATCTGGCTGGTGACGGGCTTCGTCGGCTCGCTCGGCATGCACGCCTTCTTTCACCGCTTCCTCTTCGAGAACTTCGAGGTCTTCAAAAGCCAGCGCGTTCCCGCGCGCTGGGCGATGATCTGTTACGTGGGGCTGGCGCTCATCGCCGCGCTCGGCGCGCGCCGTCTCGCACAAGTGTTCGGTGGACGCTCTGGCGCGCGTCGCGCGCTGGTCTTCTGCGTCATCATCCTCGCGCTCTTGTTTGAACTGCGCGTCGCGCCGCTCGAAGTCTCGCGGGGCGAAGCCTACCCGGACAAACTCACCCTGCGCCTGCGCGAGACGCCGATGCGAGGCGGACTCGTCGAACTCCGCGCCCGCGACTCGCTCATCTTCGAGCACATGGTACGCGCCGCCGATCACGAAAAACCCATCATCAACGCCGCGTCGAGTTTCCAGCCGCCCATCGCGCAGCGCATCGAGTCGCTGCTGGCACAACGTCCCGTGCCCACCGCAGAGTTTCTAGACCTGCTTGAGTCTGTCCCCGCCTCATACCTCGTCATGAACTACGTGCAAATCACGCTTGAAGAGGTTGCGGCGATGGAGCAGATGCTCCGCGAAGGGCTGCGCGCCGGACGCCTGCGCTTCATACGCACTTACGACGACCGTGGACGCAAAGACCTCTACGCGATCACCAAAACAGAACCCGGCGCGGTAAGCGACACGCAAGCGCCGCCCCCATTCATCTCCGCCGAAGGAGACGAAGCAAAGTAAACTGCCGCCGAAGTAAACTGCCGGTAAAGTAAACTCGGCAAAGTAAGCCCGGCAAAGTAAATTGCTCAAGGCGACGACGCGCGCAATGACCGGCGCGAGACTCCGATGACGAGTTTGAGACAGAGAACGACCGGGCGGCTGTCGCTCCGGCGCGTGCGCGGCGCGGACGCGGCGGCCATCTCCGCGCTCGCCTGTTTCTTCGCGCTCTTCTTCGGCTGGATTTTGTTCGGCGACAAGTACGTCGTCGGCGGCGACGCCTTCGCTTATTCCTACCCTCTGCGCACCGTCGCGTGGGACATGATCCGCAACGGTCAACTGCCCTTGTGGACGCCGCACGTTCTGTCCGGCTACCCGCTGCTCTCCATGTCGCAACTCGGCCTCGCCTACCCTTTAACGTGGGGCTACCTCTTTCTCGACGCGCCGCGCGCCGAACAAATCTACGTCCTCGCGCCCTTCCTCTTCGCGCCCGTGTTCACTTATGCCTACGTGCGCGAAACGGGGCGAAGCCGCGCGTCGGCGCTCCTCGCCGGACTCTCCTACGCTTACGGCGGCGCGATGACGGGGCTGCTCGGCGTCGTCGGCTTTCACACGAACGCGATGATGTGGCTGCCCTTGATCTTGATCGCGGTCGAGCGCGCGGCGCGCACGCAGCGTCGCGGCGGCGTCGCCTCATGTCTCGCGGCGGCGTCGGGCGCTTACGCCCTGTCAGTCCTCACGGGCTACGCGCAGGGCTTCGTCTTCAACGCGCTCGTCGTCGTGTCGTATGCGATCTTCCTGTCGCTGTTCGTGAAGAACGACGGCGCGGGAGCGCGCGCTGAAGGTTTGTTGAGTTGGCGACGCTGGCGACCCGCGCTCGTCGCATTCGGCGCAATCGCGCTCGGCGCGGGCGTCGGCGCGTTTCAGATTTTGGAGACGATGCGCGTCGTGCGCCGCAGCATACGCCGCACGCTCATCTACCCGTTCTTCGTGAGCGGTTCGTTTTCGCCGCGCGTCGCCTTGAAGTCGCTCGCCGCGCCGCTCTACACGGAGCGCTTCGCCGACGTGGGAACTTATGTCGCGCCCCTCGTCCTCTTGCTCGCGCTCGTCTCCGTCGTCTACGCCTTGAGGCGAAGCGCAGCGAAGCGAGACGCGCGCGTCTTCTTCTGGGCGGGCGCAAGCCTCGTCTCCGCCGTCCTCATACTCGGCAAGTACACGCCCGTCTACGCGTTGCTTTATCACGTTCCCGTCTTCAACAGCTTTCGCGTGCCCTCGCGCTTCTCGTTCGTCTGGACGTTCGCCTTGAGCGTCCTCGCAGCCTATGGTTGGGACGCGCTCGCCGCTCTTGTGCGTCAGCGCATGGCGGCTACGAGCGCGCGCGTCACGTCCGCGCGGCGCGACATGTTTACTTTCTACTTCGTCGCCGTCCACGCCGCGCTCGCGGGCTTCCTCTGGTGGCGGCGGACGCGCAACTTCGCCGCGACGGATTTTGACGCGGCGACGGGCGTGCCGCGCGCGTGGGTCGAAGGCTTCTGGTACGCGGGCTTGCCCGTCTCCACTTATCTCGAATGGAAACTGGCCTTCACGATCTTGACAATTCTGCTCGTCCTGCTCGGCTGGAAACTCAAGGCGCGGAGCGCGCGTCGCTTTGCGCTCACAATCGCCGTCCTGCTCGTCTGTTTCGTGGAACCGTTCATCGTCGTCTCGAACTGGTGGCAGACGTTCGCCAAGTCGCGCGCGCGTTTCGACGCAGCCTCGTCGGTCACGCGTTTTTTGCAGGCGCGACAAGCTGGAGAGACGGCTTCGCAGTCGTCGCCGCCGCAGCGCATCTACACGCGCGTTAACTTGTTCGCGGAAGAGTTCGCTTCGTCGCCGCGTTTCGATCCGCCGAATTTGACGGCGCTCTACGGACTGCAAAACGTCGGCGGCTACGAGCCGCTGTTGCTCGAACGCTACAGCCGCGCGCTCGCGAACGTTCACCTCGACGCGGCCAGCCCCATCCCGGGCTTCCCGCCCAACCGCGCCGTCTTCGACGCGCGCTCGCACGTGCTCGATCTGCTCGGCGCGCGCTTCGTCGTCAACGCCGACATGGAGCCGATTACAACTGCGCCGACCGTCGAGCGCGAAGGCGTGCGCTTCGACGCGTCTGATCTGGCGACGGAACTGCGACCCGCAGAAAACATCTCCCTGACGGCGGGCTACGCGGTCGCGTGCGACACGCTCGCGCTCGTCACCTTCACGTCAAACTCCGTGGCGGTCGAAGACGGCGCGGTCGTCGCGCGACTCCGGCTGCACACGACGGACGGGCGCACAATTGAGCGCGCGCTTCGCGCCGGACGAGACACGGCTGAGTGGGCGCACGAGCGCGCGGACGTGCGCCTGAGCGTGCGCCACTCGCTCGCGCCGGTCTTCGACAGCGCGCCCGTCAGCGACGAGCAGGGCGCGTATTCGTCGCATCGTTATCTCGCGCGCATCCCGCTCGGCGAGACTCTGAGCATAGAGCGCGTCGAGATCACGAACGCGACCGAGAGCGTACCGCTCGCGCTCTGGAAGGCGACGCTCTACAACTCTGCGCGCAAAGAGTCGCACCCGCTCAAACGCACGCAGCGCAGTTTGTACGCAAAGTTGGACGCGGAGCGTTGGGCGGCAATTTACGAGGCAGGAGATGTGGTCGTGCTTGAGAACCGGCGCGCGTTGCCGCGTGCGTGGCTCGTCGCACGCGCGGAGTCGGTTGACGGCGAAGAGGCGTTGCGGCGCATCAGCGGTGATAGTGAGCACGCGTTTGATCCGCGTCGCACGGCGCTGCTGGAAGTTGCGCCGCAAGAGTTGCCCGCGCTCGCGGGCGGCGAACTCGCGCCGGAGAGTACGGCGGCGCGCATAACGATTTATGAACCGAACCGGATCGCGTTTGAGACGCGCGCCGCGCAACCGGCGGTGCTCGTCGTCGGCGAGATTTTTTACCCGGGCTGGGAGGCGACCGTGGACGGCCAGCCCGCGCCGATTCATCTCACGAATTATCTCCTGCGCGGCGTCGCGCTCCCCGCCGGAGAGCATCGTGTGGAGATGCGCTACCGTGCGCCCGCCGCGCTGAACGGCGCGATCATCTCCGCGCTCACGCTCGTCGCCCTGTGCGCTCTGGCGCTCTACGGGCGTGCGAAGGCGACGCGAGAAGATCAGTTGAAGCGACAAGATAAGTTGGAGCGAGAAGATAAGTTGGAGCGAGAAGATAAGTCGGGGCGAGAAGGCGCGGGATAGTTCTTAAACGTGAAGATTCCCGGAACGAGTAGAGACGTTTGGCGTCGGCTGTGGCTCGCGCGTCGGAATGATGCGGCGGCGATGCTCGTTGTCGTCCTCTTCTGCGCGCTCTTTTTCGGCGGGGCGATCTTTCACGG
>DATHBB010000188.1:0-3746 GCA_035296385.1 Pyrinomonadaceae bacterium
GAAACCTCCGGCTCGATCATCACGCCCGCGGCCTTCTGCGGCGTCGCGGGGTTGCGCCCGACTTACGGCATGGTCTCGCGTCACGGCGCGATGGCCTTGTGCTGGACGCTCGATAAACTCGGCCCCATGTGTCGCACAGCAGCCGACGCAGGGATAGTGCTCGCAGCAATCGCGGGGCGCGACCCGCTCGACGCTTCGTCGCAGCGCAGCGATTTTCGTTACCCCGTCGCGGCGGCAACGACAGCGCGCGCGCAGAAGACGCTCCGCATCGCGGTCTTGAAGGATTCTTACGAGAAGGCGCAAAAGGAGGTGCGCGAAAATTTCCTCGCCTCGCTCGAAGCGTTGAAGCGCGCGGACAGGCGCGTGCGCGTGGAGTCGGACGTGAAGCTGCCGGATTACCCTTACAGCGCGGCGGTCGGGACGATTGTTGATGCGGAGGGCGCGGCGGCGTTTCGCGATCTCATCGAATCGGGGCGCGTCGGCGAACTCGCTTCTCCCGAAGGGCGCGTCGGCGGTTACTCCGCCTCGCTCGTCACCGCCGTCGATTACCTGCACGCGATGCGCCTGCGCGTGCCCGCGCGCCGCGCGTGGGGCGAGTTGTTTCAAAAGTACGACCTGCTCGTCGCGCCCGCGCGCTCGACCGTGGCGTATCCGGTCAGCAAAACGTTCGATCAGGCGTGGCCGGGCATCAGTGCGTCTTCGCCCATCGGCGCGAGCAACCTCGTCGGCGTGCCCGCCATCTCCGTGCCCAACGGTTTCGGGCAGGCCAGCTTGCCCACCGGCATTCAATTCATCGGCGCGGCGTGGAGCGAACTTCTCCTCGTCGAGACGGCGAATAAATACCAGCAGGCGACCGACTGGCACAAGCGCCGACCGAACATCACATGAAAAGTAGGAACGCGGAACGATGAAGGGAGACAGTCAGTTGTCCGTGGTCAGTTGTCAGTTGCATGTGCTCATCACACAAGTTGCTAAAGATTTGGATTGAACAACTGACAACTGACTACTGACAGCTTTTCATTCATCGTTTCTCTTCTAACGAATTATGCTCAAAACCATTCACGCCGTCTGCACTTATCTCATCATCGCGCTCGGCGTCCTGCACCTTCTCTTCACCTTCCACGACTACGACGAGTTCACGCTCCGCGCGCTCTGGTTCGCGAGCGCGGGCTTCGCGATCATGTTCGCGGGCTTCCTGAATTTGATCGCGCTCCGGCTCGCGCTAAGAGAAGCTCTGGTGCGCTGGCTGTGCGTCATCGCGAATCTGATTTGCGCGTCCCTTTTCGTCGCGGCTTTGTGGCTGATGCAACAGCCGCAGGTCTTCGTCGGCGTCCTGCTTTTCGCCGTCGCTGCCGTCGCCTCGCTCGTCTCAGGACGGAAAACTGCGAGTGATTGAAGCGTTCCTCTAAACGCCTCCGGCAACAATTTCAAATCTCTCTAACAGGCGCGGCAGATCGAGTAAGAGCGTGACCGTGCCGTCGCGGCGTGCGAATGCGCCGCTGATGCCGCGCCAGCGCGTCGCGTGGCGTCCGAGGCTGCGCACCAGCGCTTCGCGCTCGCCTTCAATTTCGTCAACCGCGATGACGAATTGCTCCGGCACGCCCGCGTCTCGACCCCCGCGCGCGTCATCTCGCCCGCGCCGCATGACGACGACGGGCAACGGTTGCCCCGTGCGCTTCGACAGCGCCCGCTCGCCTTCGAGCAGCGACCGTAGCGAGATGAGCGGGAGTTGCTGGCCGTGCCAGCGCGCCGTTGCGCTCTCCGCGTCGCCGAAGGCGATGTCCTCCGGTTCGAGGTAAGCGTGCGTGACGACATGGTTCGCATCGAACGCGTAGGCGTGCCCGTTCGCGCGCACGCAGACGACGCGCACGAGCGCGAGCGTGAGCGGCACGCGCAACTCGAACGTCGTGCCCGCGCCGCGCGTCGCGCGCACGCGCACGTCGCCGCCTGCGCGCTCCAACGCGTGCTCCACCACGTCGAGACCGACGCCGCGACCCGAGACAGTAGAAACTCGTCCGGCGGTGGAGAAACCGGGACGAAAAATCAGACGCAGCGCGTGTTCGTCGCTGATGCGCGCGCCCGCTTCGAGCAAGCCCTGCGCGACGGCGACGCGCGCCACGCGCTCCGTGTCTATGCCGCGCCCGTCGTCGGCCACGCGCACGCACACGCGGCTGCCCTCCGCCGCCACCTCCACACGCACGCGCCCGCGCTCATGTTTCCCAGCCGCGCGCCGCTCCTCCGCCGTCTCTATGCCGTGATCAATCGCGTTGCGAAGCAGGTGCACCAAAGGCTCGCCGATCTGTTCAGCGAGCGCCCTGTCAACGCGCACTTCGCCGCCCGCGACCTCCAACTCGATCTCTTTACCCGCCGCGCGCGCCGCGATGCGCGCCGACCGCGCCGCGCGTTCGAGCACGGGCTTCAGCGGCTGCATGCGCAAACTCATCACGCGATCCTCCAACGCGCCGAAATCTTCGCGCAGACGCCGCGTGCGCTCCGCGTGCGTCTCTCCTTCGGCATGCGGCATAGCGTCCGGCGCGTGTGATGAAGACGTTTCAAGCACGGCCAGCGTATCGGTGAACAGTTCGTGAGTGGCTTCGACCAGTTCGTCGAGTTCTTTCAAAGGCACGCGCACAAACGTCTGTGCTTGCGAAGCGCGCGCAACGTTCGACTCTTCCCGTTCCGCGCCCGCAGGCGACTCCGCGCCCGACGCTTCGCCGCCGAAAAATTGTTCGCCATCGCCAATCGCATAGGCGTTTGCAGCGCGTGTCTCGTCGTTGTCGTCGTCGCCCATAGTTTCGTCGCCCGTCCAGGCAATCTTCGCGCCGAAGGGGGCGAGATGGCTTTCGAGTTCTTCGCGCGCGCAGGTGGTCGTGTAGAGAATGCGGAAACTGATCTCGTCGGGCGTGTTCGCAGGCTCACCCGGAAACGTGGAGACGACTTCGCCGCAGGCGGCAAGCGCGCCGGTGAAGCGTGTGAAATGTTCGTCGAGCGTGGCGAGATCAAACGACGCGTCGAGCAGCACGGCGCGCGCGCCTTCTTTCATGGACTCGCCCAGTTGGCGCTGTTCGACGGCGGACAACGCGCCCGCGATCTCTTCCGGCAGCGCGGAGGCGGCGCGCGCACTCTTGTTCGACGCATCTTCGACGGGCGTTTGCGGCGTGCCCGCGTGACGGCGCAATTGTTTGAAGATGGCGGGGGGGGCGTCGTGCGCGGCGTCGCCCTCCGCGACGGATGCGAGGGCTATGGAGAGCGCGTTTGTTGCGTCTTCGCAGGTGTCTATGACGGCGTCGGTGATCGTGGCGCGTCCGTTGCGTATGGCATCGAGGAGGTTTTCAAATTCGTGCGCGAGCCGGCTGAACGACGCGAGTTGGGGGATGGTCGAGGCCGTGCCTTTGAGCGTGTGGACGTGGCGAAAGATGCGCGCGACAATCGCGCGCCGCGCGCGCCCGTCTGTTGCGGCATGGATGCGGCGCAGGCGTTCAATGTCCGCGAACAGAGCTTCGACGCGCTCATCGGCCTCGCCCAAAAATTCGCGCAGCAGTTGGTCGTCCATCGAACGCGATTATAGACGTTTGCGCGGACGGGCGGGAAAGATTAAGCAGCAGGGAAAAGGGGAAGGGGGAAAGGGTAAAGGTAAAGACAGAAGCGAGGCGCAGCTATTGATTGCTCCGCCCCGCTTCTCTTATGCCTTTCTACCCTTCCCCTTTACCCTTTCCCCTGAATCGGGGGTTCGCTCAGTTGCTCGC
>DATHBB010000189.1:0-25892 GCA_035296385.1 Pyrinomonadaceae bacterium
GCGTTGATTTTCATGGGCGACCAGTTCGCCACGCGCACGGTTTGCGGGTCGTAGTTGGGCGCTTGCACGGACGTGATCAAAGGCACATCGCGCGAGGCCAGATGCGCGAGGCGCGCCGTCATGTCGGCGTCGAACAGCCACGAATGAATGCAGTCGGGGCGCGAGTCGCGGATAATGGGAATCAACTTTTTAGCGGCTGCGAGCCAGGGGTATTTGCCCGTCACGTTCAGCCCCACAACTTTGTGGCCGGCGCGCGTGATCTCTCCGGCGAAGAAATCCTGCGGGCGCAGGTGGCAGACCGTGTGCTCAAACTCCGAACGCGACGTGTTGCACACGACATCCACAAGCTGGCGTTCCGCGCCGCCGCTCGTCAACGAAGTCACAACATGAAGGACGCGTGTAGGCATTAAAGTTATCCGCGCTCCTCGTAAACGAGCGAGGTGCGCCGACGCTCGCGCAGGCGATTGACGACCGACGCGCCGAGGAGCGACCCGAGCATGACGCGCCACGCGCGCCCTTCGAGCGGGTAGAGCGCGAGCGACTTGAAAGCCTCGCGCCGCGCGCGACGCAGATCGAGCGCGTTGTAATGGACGGTCGCCACGCCCGCGTGCTGGCGCGCGATGGCGTGGCGTTGCAACCAGCGGGGCAGCGTCGGGTCGGCGTCGAAGGCCAGACGGAGCGCGTGGCAGTTCGCGTCGAGCATGCGTTCGGGATAGTTGGAACTCGTGTTCGTCGGGTGCACGCGAAACGAGGCGACGACTTCGGGCACGTAGGCGACGTGGAAGCGGCGCGCGACCCTCAGCCAGGCCTCGTAGTCTTCGATCTTCACGTCCTCGTTAAAACCGCCGACCTCCAACAACTTCTCGCGCACGAAAAAATTTGTGGGCGACGGCGGCAAAAAATCCATCAACAGCAGATCGCGGTAGATGTCGCCGCCGCGATAATTGTACTGTCGCCCGTAACGATCAAGACGCTGCCCCTCGGAATCGATCACGTAACAATCGCCGAAGGCCGCGCCCACACGCTCGTCGCGCGCCGCCTCAATCGCCTTCACCTGCCACTCCACTTTCTCCGGCTCCCACAAATCATCCGAACCGAGATACGCGAAATAAGTTCCTCGCGCGAGTTGTAAGCCTTCGTTCAGCGTCCGGCACAGGCCGCGATTTTTGCGCGCGATGAGCGTCGCGCGTGAATCATTGCGCGCCGCGAGCAGTCGAGAGATGCGCGCGGCGGAATCGTCCTTCGAGCCGTCGTCTATGACGAACAGTTCCAGATTTTGGTACGTCTGCCCGAGTACGCTCCCCACCGTCGCCTCGATATAGGGCGCGTGGTTGTACGAGGGAATGATGACGCTGACGAGTGGCAGGTGCATATGCAAATTCGGGTGTGCCCTATTTTGATCCGGACTCTCTGTGCCCGCTCCGTGTCCTTTGTGTCTGCGGTGGTGAATGATCTTAGAGAAGCACTCATCACCGCAGACACAAAGGACACAGAGCGGGCACAGAGGAAAACTAAACCATGACACTACTAACTTCCGTGCGGAGTTTACAGCAGCAGATCGCGGAGCGCGCTGTTCATCCCGTCGGAATATTGATGATAGTGCGCGGCGAGCAGTTCCTTGATGACGACGGGCACGCGGCGCAGACGCCCCTTCGGCATGCCCGCGCGGGCGCGCAAATGTCCGATTTTCGCTTCCAGTTGCGCCCGCGCCCCCGCGTTGAACCCTTCACCGGCGCGCTCGTGCAACCTTTCGAGGAGCACTTCGAGTGGGCGCGCAGCCGCCAGATAACTGGCCGCCGTCGTCTGCCGCGCCGCCGCCAGCTTGTCGTTCAGACTGTCGCGCAGGACGCCGATGCCGACCTGCTGCTGCGTGTGCTGACGATACTTGATGAGCGGCTCTTCGATGAAAGAGGCGCGCGCGACGGCGGCGACGACGAGCGCAATCCATTGATCGTGCACCAGTCCGATGTCGTTCGGGATCGGCAGGACGAGTGCTTTGAAGCGTGCGCGAAAGGCCGTCGTCGCGCCCGTCACGATGGAGCGATTCAGGAGCACCTCGAAGCTGCGCCCCGCCCTCAGCTTTTCACCGTCCTCCGCCGTCAACTTGTTGCCCCACAACATGCTGTAACCGAGCGGTCGCAAACTCTCATCCGTCACTTCCGTGTCGCCGAAGACCAGCCCGACTTCCGCGCCGGAAAGAAACTCGGCTTCCGTCCGCCCCAACTTCTCCCGCTGCCACACGTCGTCTTGATCCGAGAGCGCGATGATGTCGCCCTGTGAGAGTTCGATGGCGCGTGCGAAATTTTTGGTCGTGCCGAGATTTTGCTCGTTGACGTGGAAGCGCACGGCGAAAGGCGCGCGCGCGGCGAAGGCTTCAATGATCTGGCGCGTCTCGTCGGTCGAGCGATCATCGCACACGACCAACTCGTCGGGCGTGCGCGTCTGCGCTGCAATGCTCTCCAACTGCTCACGCAGAAAGCGCGCGCCGTTGTACGTACACATCGCGACGGAAATCTTCAACTTTTCTCCGACTCCATTCATGGCAATTCGTCAATCCAACGCGAATAGCAGTTCGTCAGTCCAATGCGAAACTCTTGCGCCAGTCAATTTGCTCCTCAAATTTCGGCTGCTCCGTTTTCAACAGCACAAAGGTTTCGAGCACGAGCGCGTCCATCTCCGTGCGCATGAAGCAGCGGTAGCTGTCTTCGGGCGTGCATACTATCGGTTCGCCCCTCACGTTGAAACTCGTGTTGACGACGACGGGGCAGCCCGTCAGTCGGCGGAAGGCTTCGATGATCTCCCAGTAGAGCGGGTTGGTGTCGCGGCGCACGGTCTGGATGCGCGCCGAATAATCTACGTGCGTGACGGCGGGGATGTCCGAGCGAATGGAGTTCAACTTCTCTATGCCCCACAGAGCGCGCTCCGCCTCCGTCGCCTCGCGGCGGCGATGATGAATCACGTCGGCGACTAAGAGCATGTAAGGGCTGTCCGTGTCGAGGTCGAACCATTCGGCCACCTGTTCGCGCGTCACGCTCGGCGCGAAGGGGCGAAAGCTCTCGCGGTACTTGATCTTCAAATTCATCACCGACTGCATACGGTGAGAGCGCGCGTCGCCGATGATGCTGCGCCCGCCGAGCGCGCGCGGCCCGAACTCCATGCGCCCCTGATGCAGGCCGATCACTTTCTCCGCGGCCAGCAACTCCGCGACCGCTTCCGGCAACTCCGCGCGGCTGTATTTCCTGTAAGGCAAATTTCGCGCGCGTAAGTAACGCTCAATCTCTTCTTCGCTGTCGCGCGGCCCCAAATATGATCCTTTCATCCCGTCGGCGTAGGGCGCGACGCCGACCTGCGCGCTGCCGCCGTTGCCGTTATAGCTGTGGGGCGAACGCCACGCGCCCGTCCGCTCCGCGCTCACGCGCGGCTGGCCCAGATAGCGATGCCAGATGGCGAGCGCGACGCCGATAGCGCCGCCCGCGTCGCCCGCCGCCGGTTGAATCCAGATGTCTTCAAACGGACTCTCGCGCAAAATCCTCCCGTTGCCCACGCAGTTCAGAGCGACGCCGCCCGCCATGCAGAGTTTCTTCGCCTTCGTCTCGCGGTGCGCGTAAGTCGCCATCTTCAACATCACTTCTTCGGTGATGACTTGAATGCTGCGCGCCAAATCCATCTCGCGCTGCGTCAACTTCGACTCGGGCTTGCGCGGCTCGTCGCCGAACAATCTGGAGAAAGCCTTGCTCGTCATGCGCAGGCCGTGCGCGTAGCCGAAGTAGTCGTGGTTCATGCGCAGGCTGCCGTCGTCGCGTATCTCTACGAGTTTCTCTTTGATGAGTGAGACATATTTCGGCTCGCCGTAGGGCGCGAGTCCCATCACTTTGTACTCGCCGCTGTTGACCTTGAAGCCCGTGTAATAGGTGAACGCGCTGTAGAGCAGGCCGAGACTGTCGGGGAAGCGCAACTCTTTGAGCATCGCGAGATCGCTTCCGCGCCCGACGCCGATGGAACTCGTCGCCCATTCGCCCACGCCGTCGAGCGTCAGTATGGCCGCCTCCTCGAACGGCGACGGGTAGAACGCGCTCGCCGCGTGGCTCTCGTGGTGGTCGCCGAAGAGCAACTTCCACGGAAAACTTTTCGCGCGCCGCTTCGCCTCTTTCAGGTCCTCCGCGCCGCCGACGCGCGCCATGTCCTGACCGATCATGTCGGACATCCAGAGTTTCTCTTTCATCCACGAAGGCATCGCTTTGAGGAAGGAGGGGAAACCGAAGGGCGCGTAGTCGAGGTAGGTTTCGAGCAGGCGCTCGAACTTGAGAAGCGGCTTGTCGTAGAAGCCTACGAAGTCGAGTTCGTCAACCGTGAGTCCGGCCTCTTCCAGACAGTAGCGCGCGGCGTGTGTGGGGAAAGCAGCGTCGTGCTTGCGGCGCGTGAAGCGTTCTTCCTGCGCCGCCGCGACGATCTCGCCGTCAACGACGAGGCAGGCCGCAGAGTCGTGGTAAAAAGCCGATAGCCCCAGAATACTTGTCACAACTTCTCGTCTCTCGAACTTCTAAAACAGCGGATAGATGAACGGCGCGAGCGCGCTGCTCTTGGCGAACACGAGGAGCAAGCCCATCAGCACGAGCACGAGCACGATGGGCAACAGCCAGTACTTTTTGTTGTACTTCATCAGTTGCCACAACTGGATCAAGACCTGCGCCTTCGACATCTTCAACCGCCTTCCCCTTCTAATACATCTTCTCGTAATGCTTCACGTCGCTGCGCCGTTCGGTGTAAGGCTTCCAGTACGACTCCGTG
Organism: Pyrinomonadaceae bacterium; assembly: GCA_035296385.1. GTDB lineage: Bacteria > Acidobacteriota > Blastocatellia > Pyrinomonadales > Pyrinomonadaceae > JAIVJZ01. Next base: position 4,789 of record DATHBB010000189.1, read on the forward strand.
CGCGCCCCGCGACGCCCCAGAGGATCGCCGCCCGTCAGCCGACGCACGAGTCCGATGGGCGTGACGACGAGAAAAAAGATGAGCGCGAGGATCACGCGCGTCATCACGTAGCCCATCGCCTCGGCCATGCCCATCCAGAGCCGGTTAGGCACGACGAGCGCCTTAGGATAAAACGCGCCGAGTATCAAGAGCAGCGCGCCCGTCGCCCGTAAGACGTGCGCGAGCACGTAATATTTGTCGCGATAAAACCACCAGCCGCCGAGCGCCAGAAGGACGCCGCCGACCAGCAACCCGAAATCGCGCTCGGTTCGATACGAACGCTTCCCTCTGTTCACAGCGCGCGGAGTTATAGTTTCGCCCTCCCGTGCGTCAAGGCTTTCAACATCATGCTGAATCTCGCTTCACGCGCCGCAGCGCCGCCAGCCCCGCGCTCTTGCACACTGCCGCCAACTGTCGCGGCGAGAGCGCGTAAGCGGGCGACAGTGCGGCGGCGCGCCTGAGCGACGGTAGAGCGCGCATAAACTCACCACGCCGCGAGTCTATGTGATAGTGATCGAGGTAAGCGCGCACCACGACGCGCCAGCCCTTGCGCCAACCCGCGCGGCAGTCCGCGCAGTCCGGGTGCAAGATTTCCTTCTGCCGCAAAAGGACGCGCTCGGTGGCGCGCGCCATCGTCTCGAAGTTACTGGAATACGCGTTGCCGTGCACGCGGTATTCCGTCAACGCTTCGTCCAACATCGCTACGGGGAAGTGGCGCGACAGGCGCAGCCACATGTCCCAATCGCTCATGCCCGTCCTGACGGAAGGATGACCGTCCTTAAGATAAGCGCTCGTGCGCACGAGCGCGGACGAATAACAGTAAGCGTTGCCGCCGAGCAGAAAATGGAACACGTCGCCCGACGGGCCGACGAGCGGCGAGAGACCTTGATCACGCCCCTCGCCGTCAATCAGACGAAAGCGCGTGAAGACGACGCCGAGCGCCGGATCGGCCTGCATCGCTTTCAACTGCCGCTCGATCTTCCCCGGCAGCCAGCGGTCGTCCTGATCCAGCCCCGCGATGAACTCGCCGCGCGCTTCCGCGTAAGCTCGCCTTTGCGCCGATGCGCCGCGCGTGTCGTCCTTCTCCTGATAGAAATATCTCACGCGCTCGCCGAACGAGAGAGAGACCTCGCGCGTGTGATCGGTCGAACCGTCGTCAACCACCACGACTTCGAGGTTCTGATACGTCTGCGCGAGCGCGCTCTCTATCGCCTCGCGCAAATAATCGGCGGCATTCCAGGCGTTGATGACGACACTGACCAGCATACATTCATTCGAGCGTCGCTCCGACCACAACGACGACGGGCAATAACAACAACAACTACTACTGCGGGCGTGCCGTCAAAGAGTTGCTCGCCTTCCCCGACAGCGGGATGTTCACCGCGCCGCTATTCAGCCGCGCCGCGACTTCCGCGCCGTGCGCTACCGTCAAACGTATGATCGCGCACAGGCGCACGATCTCCGCCTCGCCCACAGCCGTCCCGTTCGGCAGCACGAGCACGCGCCGCGCCACCTCTTCCGTCTGCGGCAACATCATTCCGGCGTGCGGGTAGTAAGATTTGTACGGCTCCATCCGGTGGCAGCCCGGATAAAAATAGCGTCGCGCGACGACGTTTTCAGACCACAGCACGCGCAGCAGATCGTCGCGGCTGATCCCCGTCGCGCTTTCGTCAACTTCGGCGACGACGTATTGATAATTCGTCTTCTCCACATCATCGTAGCGATTCAACTTGATGCCCGCGACGCCTTCCAACCCCCGCCGGTACGACTCCTGATTGCGACGGTTGACGGCCACCACTTCTTCGAGCGATTCCAACGAAGTCAGCCCCATCGCGGCGCACACCTCCGTCATCTTGCCGTTCGTGCCGATGTAACTAACCAGATCGTAATCTGAGAACCCGAAGTTTTTCATCAACTTGATCTTGGCCGCGAGTTCGTCGTTGTTGGTGACGACCGCGCCGCCCTCGAAACTGTTCAGGAACTTCGTCGCGTGAAAACTGAAGACCTCCGCGTCTCCGAAATTGCCCACGATGCGCCCCTTGTAGCTCGCGCCGAAGGCGTGCGCCGCGTCGTAGAGCAGGCGCAAATTTCGCCGCTCGGCTATTTCCGCAAGCGCGTCTATCTCGCACGGCCTGCCCCAGAGATGCACGCCGATGATGCCTGTCGTGCGCGGCGTGATCATGCGTTCGATGCAGGCCGGATCGAGATTGTGCGTCGCCGGATCGATGTCGCAGAAGACGGGCGTGATCTGCTGCCACTGCAAGGCGTGCGCGGTGGCGATGAACGTAAACGACGGCACGATCACTTCGCCTGAGAGATCGAGCGCGCGTATGGCGATCTCCATCGCCACCGTCGCGTTGCACATCGCGATGCAGTGCTTGACGCCGCACATGTCTGCGATGCGCCGTTCGAGTTCCTGCTCGAACGGGCCGCTGTTGGAGAGCCAGCGGCTGTCGAGTATTTCGTTGAAGCGCGCGACGAGGCGTTCGCGGTCGCCGATGTTGGGACGACCGACGTGCAGCTTTTCGCCGAAGGCGGGCGCGCCGCCGTAGATGGCGAGTTCTGTGAGAGAAGATTTCATCATCGCATGCCACCGTCCGTCGCCGCCGTCGTCACCGTAGTAGTCTCGTCGAGCACGGCGTAGCCGAAGCCCGTCGCGCCGAAGCCGTTGCCGTTGTAGAGCATAAATTTGCGACCCTTGTGGCAATAGACGAAAGGATACTCCATCATCTCTGAGTCCCAGCCGTCTTTCGATCTTTCGATCCCGACGCGCTCGTCCATGCGCTGCCAACGGATGCCGTCGTCCGATTCGGCGTAGCCGAGCCGGTAGCTCTGCGCCTTGTCCGTGCGGTAATCCACGCTCCCGCGAAAGCAATACCACATCAGGTAACGACCGCCCTCCTTGACGACGGTGGGGCGCGCGTTGGCCTCGCCCTCGAACGTGTACTCAAGGCACGTCACGTTATCACGTCGCCAGTGCGCGCCATCCTCCGACTCCGCGTACTTGATCTGGTAGAGCGGTTCGGGATGACCGTGCACGACCGTCCAACCCGTGCTCGACGCATACCAGAGTTTCCACTTCCGCTCGTCCTCGTCGTAGAACGCGAAAGGCGACGCGCAGAAGTAAGGCTCGCGCATCGTGCGATCAACCACGGGGCCTTCGTAAACGCGCGTGAAAGTCAGCCCGCCGTCGTCGCTCACGGCGAGGCCGACCGAGTTGCGATAAGGCACAGTCACGCCCCGGTTCCAGCCGATGTAATAGAGAAACTTCCGCCCGCCGTGATTGACGATAGACGAGGGCATGACGCCGCTGTCGTCAAACGCGCCGAGCGCGCCCAGAGAGATGACGGGGCGATCATGCACGTAGAGCACGTTCGAGGGGTTGTCGGCTTCGACCTCTATGAAAGTCGTGTGCGTGCGCCCCTCCGTGTCGCGCGGCCCGAAGTAGATGCGCAAGACCTCCTCGTTGACTTTGTCGGCGACGGGCACGCACGCGTGGTGCGCCATCCATTCGTACTGCCCTTCGGCCTTGAAGATCAGCCCCTTCTTCTCCCAGTGCATCGGCGCGCGCTCCTATCCCTTCGACTTGTGCGAGAGGCTGCGTATCTCATCGCTGCGAAATCCGGCGGGCGGCGTGCCCGTCGCCTTGTAGACTTCAAACTCCTGCGTGTCCTTCAGAATCGTCACGCCCATGCCGACGAGCGTTTCGCGCGCGATGGTGGTTTCGTCGCGCACCGTCGCGTTGACGCCGAAGAAGCAGTAGGGTTCGATGGTGCAGCAGCCGGAGATGACGACGTGCGAAGTGATCATGACGTGATCTTTGATCGTCGAGTGATGGCCGATGTGGTTGCCGCTCCACATGACGACGTTGTTGCCGATGCGCACGAACGGCTGGATCGTGTTGTCCTCGAAGATGAAGCAGTTGTCGCCGCACTCGAAGCCGGGAAACGTCGTCGCCTTCGAACTCACGTAGCTGACGAGTTCGTAGCCTTGCGCCTTCGCCTCCGCGTATTTCTCTGCGCGGACGTGGTTCATGCGCTTGAAGCTCATCGGGATGAACATCTTGAACTCGCCCGGCGGGTAATGCTCACGCACCTCCTCGAACGCGACGACGGGCAGCCCCTTGTACTCGCGCGCTTCCAGATAATCGCGGTCGAGCGTGAAGGCGACCACTTCGTGCTCCGAATCATGCGTGAGATAAAAGTGCGCCAGTTCAGCCCATTGGCTCACCCCGAACACCACGACCTTTGCCATCTCTCTTGCTCCTTCTCGAAAAATTGCCGTTTACTAAAATTGCGCCGCTCGACAGTAGCGTCCTGATTTATCTTTCCTCTGTGCCCCCTCTGTGCTCTCTGTGTCTCTGTGGTGAATGCCTGTCAAATACACTCACCACAGAGACACAGAGAACACAGAGGGGGCACAGAGAATAAATCAATCGGGGACACCCCCGCGCGTCTGCCGGATCGTCACACAAGGTTTTCAGGATTGAGCGGGGCGAGTTCCGGCAGCACGAAGCGCCCGTCTCGTCTGATCAAAACATTATCGAAATAGACTTCGCCGCCTCCGGCGTCGGGCGTCTGTTTTAGGATCAAATCCCAGTGTATCGCAGAGCGGTTTCCGTTGTCACAGTCGCGGTAGGCGTTGCCCGCCGCCAGATGCACCGAACCCGCGATCTTCTCGTCGAACAGAATGTCGCCCGTCGGGCGCGTGATGTGCGGGTGACAGCCGAACGCGAACTCGCCGATGTAACGCGCGCCCTCGTCCTGATCCAGAAGCTCGTTGAGCCGCCGCGTGTTGTCGGCGGCGCACACGGCGCGCGTGATCTTGCCGTCGGTAAATTCAAGTTGCACGTCTTCAAACTTCGTCCCGTAATAAACGGACGGCACGTTGTAGCGTATGCGACCCCGGACGGAATCGCGCACGGGCGCGGTGAACAACTCGCCGTCCGGTATGTTATGGCGTCCGGCAGACTTGTACTGCGCGATGTTCCTGATCGAGAAACTGAGGTCGGTGTCGATGCCCTTGATGCGAACCTCGTCCGTCTCGCGCATGAGCGCGGCGAGCGGCTCCATCGCCGCCTCCATGCGCGCGTAATCAATCGCGCAGACCGAAAAGAAATAGTCCTCGAAAGCCTCCGTGCTCATGCCGGTGCGCTCGGCCATCGCGGGCGTCGGCCAGCGCAGCGCGACCCAGCGCGTGCGCTCGTTCTTATGTTCCAGATGCACAGGCTTGACGTAGTGCTCCAGAATATTCTTCATCTGCGCGGCGGGCACGTCGGCGTATTCCTGCGCGTTCAGGATTCCGCGCAGGCCGATGAAAGCCTGCACCTGCCGGAGCGTGTAGAGTTCGCAGTCGGCCATCAAACGCGCGTCCGTCTCGGTATAGACGGAACACAACTCGCGTATCACCTGATCGTCTTTCAACATGACGAGCGGCACGCCGCCGACGGCGCGCGCCTCGCGGATCAAATTGATCACGATCTCGACGGGGACGTTGATCGCTTCGATCATCACGCGCTCGCCCGCCTGAAGCGCGCACGAATGATTGATGAGCAGTTCGGCCAGAGCCTTGATTCGAGGGTCTTTCATTTCTCACAACAGAACACGAAGCCGCGCCACCGGACGCACGCGCAGAGATGCCCGCGCGCGCCTGCACGACTCAGCCGAACTCGCCTTTCCGGTAGGCCGGAAAATAGTCGTTCGCTTCGATCCGGCGCGCGGCCAAGATCGCGTCGTACCTTTGCCGGTCGAAGATGCGCCCGCAGAAATAGACTGTGCGCGTGTCTGTCGTCCAGCCGCGTTTGAAGCGCGTCAAACCGTCGGCGGCGTCCGCGTCAAGCCCCGCGCCCGCGCCGAGGTCGAGCCAGCGCACTTGATCCTTGAAATGATCGAGCGCGAACGCGTAGAGCGCGTAGGAAGCCATCAACTCGTAGCCGCGCTCGTTGACGGCGGCGAGGTGGCTGTAGGCCACTTCGTTCTGCACGTACCAGACGTGCGCCCCGACCGTCTGCCCCTCGTGGCTCGCGCGCAAAACGACGCAGCCGGGAACGCGCAACTGCCGCTCGAACGACGCGTGCGAGAACGCCTTGATGCCCGTCAGCCCGTGCCGCGCGGCGAGGTTCGCGTAGAGCGCAACCCATTCGCCGTGAAACGCAGACGGATCGGCGCACCTTTCAACTTCCACCTGCTTCTGCGCGCGCGCCGTGTAGTAGCGATGATGCTTGGAAATATCAGCGCCCTTCGCCGGGTCGAGTGCGACGACGAAATGTTCTTTGAACGGGATCGCCTTGTCGGGGAAACACTCGCCGAGGCGTTCGGCGTCGTAATCCCCGAACGGGTCTGTGACGAGCGCGAGGCTGACGAGTTCGCCTTCGATTGTTTCCAGATCGTCCCGCAGTTTCGACCAATCGCGGCAGGCGAAGAGCGGGTAGCAACCCATCGCATCGCGCGCCCCCGTCGTCGCCGTGCCCGCGATGTCGCGCTCCAGAACCCAGCCCTCACACGCAGGCAGGGCGCGCGGCGTGCCGAACTCGAAGAGCGACGCGGCGTAAGCGGGATGCAAATATCCGGTCGCGTCCGTGTCGCGCGCCCTCTCCTCGTCTTCCTCCGGCGTCAAATTATTTTACCGCCTCGACGTAGAATGAGTAGCGGCGACGCAGAGACGAAGAGGGATCGACTCCTTCGAGGTAGCCGGTCGGCTCGACGCGGCTGTAGCCGATCTGCTTCAGGACGAGGAGCAGCTTGTCTTCGTCGTACACGCACTTGTGCTCGCCGTATTGATAGACGCCGTAGTTGACGTAATCAACGAACGTCTCCGTGCCCGCCTCGACTTCCGGCAATATCTCGCGCACGTTCATCCCGTCCATGTACTTCTCGTCGCCTTGCAGGTAGGCGTTGAACAGGGCTTTGAAGTTCGGCAGCGAGATGCGAAACGTGCCGCCGGGCCGAAGCGCGCGAAAACAGTCGCGCATCAGGCGCACGCCCTGCGCGTATTCGAGGTGCTCGAAGAAGTGCGACGAGTAGATGAGGTCGCAGCTTTCGTCGTCGAGCGGGAGGCCGCGCCGCAAATCGTGGTTGATGAAAACCGTGTCGGGGTGCGCCGCCGGATCGATGTGCGGCGGGATGCGCAGGTTGAGGTCTATGTTGACCCAGCCGAGTTTGATGTCGTCGCCCGCGCCGACATGCACGCTCAGATTTTTGCGCCCCTTGAGCGCGTCGAAATCTTTGGCGGAGGCGCGCACGATGCGCGCCGTCTTGAGTTCGTTCCAGAGCGTTTTGATTGCGTTGCGCAGACCTTCGGGCTGCATTTCGAGCCGCGCGCGGATCACGTTCTTCACAGAATTTCCCATCCCCTTCATAACTGCTAACGTCCGCCCCAATGCGTTCGCAGTGCGCTCGCAGTGCGTCGCGGTAAATTTAGTTCGCGCGCGGTGACAACTTCACGCGCCGCCCGCGCGCAGCCGCGTCCGACCCCACGCGACGAGATTCTTCCAGCCGCCCACCTCGCCCCAGATGATGTAGAGGCTGCCGAGTCCGGTGAGCGCGGCGAGGGCGAGCGCGAGCGGCGTCCTCAAGTTGCTCAAACCGGCGTAAGGCATCGCGCGCACGAGGAGCGTCACGACCAGAAAGGTTAAAAATAACAGCTTGTTCTGTGTCGTCAAACGAAGGCTCGCGCTGCGCCGCAGAATCGCCCAGCATAACAGACAATAAGCGGCGGAGGTCAGCACGAAGCCGATGCCGAGTCCGGCAAGCCCGAACCAGCGCATGCCGAGCCAACTGAAGGTGAGCATCAAAGTGCCGCCGAACAGTTCCGTCATAAAGAAGGTGCTGCTGCCGTTGCGCGCGAGGATGACGAAGGACATCGTCCAGCTTGAGAACTTGAACAAATCGCCGATCAACTGCCATTCGAGCAGGTCGATGGTCGGGATAAAACGTTCGGAATAGATGAGCGGGACGAGAAACGGCACGAGCGCCAGCATGCCTAAAATGATCGGCCCGGCGAGCAGCAGCACCAGACGCAGTTGCTCGTTCACCAGGCGCGACAGTTCGAGCGGCTGCGCGCTCGCCGCCGAGACGCGCGGGTAATAGTCCTGCGCCATCGTGTTCAGCAGGAATCCGAGATAGGTGATGGAGACGGCGGAAGCGGCGCGGTAGAAGCCCACGTCGTCCTGGCCGAGCGCGTGCAGCACGAACACCGGAACGAGCATGAGCACGCCCGCGCCGACGAGCATGCTCGCCGTGTACGGTGCGCCGAAGCGCAACAGCACGCGCGCCGCTTCGAGAACTTCCGCGCGCGCCAGCCTGACGCGCTCCGGCGGAAGGCGTGTGCGCAAATAATAAAGGGAGAAGGCGCAGTTGACGCCCGCTCCGGCGAGCATCGCCCACACGATGCCGCCCTCGCGCCAGCGCCAGATTAACAACAGGCTCAGCCCCACGCCCACGACCGTGTTCAGCATGCCGATGCGCGCCAGATCGCCGAGCCGTTGATGCGCGTTCAGCAGGCACGCCTGTAGTCCGGCGGCCAGCGTCAGCAACAAGGCCAGAGACATCAACACGACCGCCCCGGCGTGTTCCGCGCCGCCGAGCATCACCCGGCTGACGGGCACGCGCAGCACGATGAGGCACAGCACGGCCAGACCTCCCAGAGTCCAGCACAGCAACCACGCGCCCCGCCGCAGCGCGGCCATCCGCCGTACCTCGTTCTGCGCCAGCGCCTGCGCCCCCGCGCGCACCACCCCCACCGTCACGCCCATGCTGGCGACGAGCGTGGCGATCCCGACCAGACTTTGCAGCAACCCCATGTAGCCCAGCCACTGCGGGCCGAGCAACACCGCGTAGATTTTGGCGGAGAGCAACCCGAAAACCATGCTGACCAATGAAACGCTGCCCAGCATGGCCGTCGCTTTGAGGATGGATTTCATAGGACGACTTGAATCCGTCGAGAGGCCGACGATTCTTCTGTCGGTGGGAGCGCGGCGGCGGGAGGCTTCCTGCCTCCGTTGCTTCCGGAGATGAGCGCGGCGGCGGCCTGCGGCAGACGTTCGACGCTTCGAGGGCTATGCAATATCTTCAAATCCGATCTTTGAAACAAGTTCCGCCTCGCGCGAGCGTTTATCAATCTCGCTGCCCTCGCGCCGACTCGACGCGACTTGCGCACGGTAACATTCCGCCTGAGTCAGTCAAGAGATGCCAGTGTAATTGCGCCTTCTTTAGAACGTCAAGCGCCTCGCGCAGCCATTGACAACCGCGCGCTTTTAGCATAAAACCTACCGCGCTTTCCTACGGAACGTGCGTGAAGCGCACACCCCGCACGCTGCCCGTAAGGATCTAGGCCGCAGATCAACCTCGTATTACAGACAGTTGGACGCGGCGTTGCGCAATAGCACGCCCCAGAAGACTTTCCAGCACCTTTCTAACCCCTCAGTAGGAGATAAATCAAAAATGAACGTTAAACGCTACCTCGGCAACACACTGGCCGCGGCGCTCTTCACGCTCGCCCTCGCCACTTTGGCTAACGCACAGGCGACCCGCACATGGGTCTCCGGCGTCGGCGACGATGTCAACCCCTGCAGCCGCACCGCCCCCTGCAAAACTTTCGCGGGCGCGATCTCGAAGACCGCCATCAACGGCGAGATCGACGCGCTCGATCCGGGCGGCTTCGGCACGCTCACCATCACCAAGTCGATCACGGTTGACGGCGCAGGCACGATGGCCTCCGTTCTCGCCAGCGGCGCTCCCGCCGGTTTCACCGTCAACATCGCCGCGGGCAACATCAACGATCCGCTCCGCACCGTTCGTATTCGCAACATTTCGATCAACGGCACGGGCTTAAGCGGCTCGGTCGGCACGCGCACCGGCACGAACGGCATCAACATCCTCAACGCCAACCAGGTCTGGATTGAAGGTTGCGTGATCTCCGACTTCTCCCAGAACGGCATCAAGGCCGATGTCGGCGCGAACACCACGAACGTTTACGTCAGGGACACCGTGGTTCGTAACTGCGGCACGAACGGCATAACGGCGAGCGCCAGCAGCGGGCAGTTCGTCCGCGTCATGGCCGACAACTCGTTCTTCACCGGCAACGCGACGGGCTTCAACGCCGGCAATAATTCGCGTGCCACCGCCTCGCGCAGCGTCATCGGCGGCAACAGCGGCAACGGCGTGACGGTCAGCGCCAACCTCGCCGGCGCGTTCGCCATCATGAACCTTGAGCACTGCATCATCACGGCCAACAACGGCAACGGCGTGTCGTCGTCGGCGACGGCGGGCACAGCCGTTGCGCGCATCTCCGATAACCAGATCACGCAGAATAACGTCGGCGTGTCGGTCGGCGCGGGCGGGCAGGTCGTCCGCTTCGCGGACAATGCCATCGAAGGCAACAACACGGACGGCTGCGCCGGTTGCACACTCGGCACACTACAGTAAGCCTTAACTGTTAACCTCCCGAACAACAATTTAGTCCGCCGTCTCCACACGGAGGCGGCGGACTAAACTTTTGAGCGGACTAAACTTTCGAGAAACATCCTGTCTAAGAAGCGTCCTTGTCTTCGCCGCCCCGACCGCTCATTCAAAATCGGGATACTCTCGATCCCGCCCGATGATGATGCGTTCCTCGCCGCCGTTCGCAGGCCACGCGATCCGAAACGCGGGGTCGTCCCACCTGACGCCTCCGGCGCATTCGGGCGCGAACGCGTCCGACACCTGATAGAAGACTTCCGTTTGGTCCGCGAGCGTCTGGAAGCCGTGCGCGAAGCCTTCGGCGGGCACGTAGAGCATGCGCCGGTTCTCTGCCGTCAGTTCGACCCCGAACCACTGTTTGAACGTCGCGGAGTCTGGGCGCAGGTCAACGATCACGTCGTAGATCGCGCCCATCGTGCAGCGTACGAGTTTGGCCTGCGCGTGCGGGGCGCGTTGGAAGTGCATCCCGCGCAGCGTGCCGCGCCTGCGGTTGAAAGAGATGTTGCACTCGCTCAGGCGCGCGTCCAGCCCCTGCGCCGCGAATTCGCGCTCCGACCAACTGCGCGCGAAAAACCCGCGCTCGTCCTCGAACAAGTTCTGCTCGATGACGAACGCGCCCTCCAGTTTCGTTTTCGTGAAGATCATTATCCGTTAAAATTTCCCTTCCACGAGTTTGCTTTCGTAAACCCGAGACTATCATAAGCCGGAGCGGACGCCGCGCGTTGTAGTTTACGATTCTTGACACTGTTTCCGGCGCACCCCTATACTTCGCCACTTACTGACGACATTCCGACACATTCAATATTCCGTCAAACGCGACAGGATAAATCAACAAAAGCGCGACCGGCGCGCATCGTCGCCCGCACCGCTGTAAACATTCACTAAGAACATCTCATGCAAAAACTTTTCGTCACGGGCGGCGCGGGCTTCATCGGCTCGGCCTTCATACGGCTGGCGCTCGAACGCTGGCCTGACTCGGAAATCACAAACTTCGACGCCCTCACCTACGCGGGCAATCCCGACAACCTCGAAGGTTTAGACCCGGCGCGCCACCGCTTCGTGCGCGGCGACATACGCGACCGCGAGGCCGTGCGCGCCGCGCTTCCCCCGGATACGGACGCCGTCTTCAACTTCGCCGCCGAATCACACGTTGACCGCAGCATCGAGCGCGCGGACGATTTCCTTTTGACGAACATCGTCGGCACGCAGGTTCTGCTCGACGCGGCGCGCGAGCGCAACGTTCGTCGCTTCGTGCATATCTCGACCGACGAAGTGATGGGCAGCCTGCCCGAAGACGATGGCGCGTTCTTTACGGAAGAGTCGCCGTTTGCGCCGAACAGCCCTTACGCGGCGTCGAAGGCGGCGGCGGAACACTGCGTGCGCGCCGCGCGCCACACGTTCGGACTCGACACCGTCACGACGCGCTGCGGCAACAACTACGGGCCGCGACAGTTTCCCGAAAAGTTGATCCCGCTCTTGCTCTCGAACGCGCTGCACGACGAGACGATCCCGGTTTACGGCGACGGGCTGAACGTGCGCGATTGGATTTACGTCGAAGATCACTGCCGCGCCATCATGCTCGCCTACGAGCGCGGCGAGGCGGGCGCGACCTACAACATCGGCGCGCGCAACGAACGGCAAAACATCGAAGTCGTCGAATCCATTCTCGACGCGCTCGGCAAGCCGAAATCTCTGATCAAGTACGTCAAGGATCGTCCCGGCCACGACCGCCGTTACGCCATTGACCCCGCGCGGGCGGAGCGCGAACTCGGCTGGCGCCCCTTAGAGACGTGGCAGAGCGGCCTCGCCAAAACGATTCAGTGGTACGCGGAGAACACCGAGTGGATCGCGCGCGTGCGCGACGGCGCGTATCGCGATTTTTACGCGCGGCAGTACGGCGCGGAGGTCGGCGCGAAGTGAAAATCTTAATCACGGGTGCGGGCGGCATGGTCGCGCGCGCGCTCATCAAACATTGCAGCGAACGCGGCGACGAAGTCTTCGCGCACGCGCGCGACACGCTCGACATCACAGAGGCCACGAACGTGCGCGAAGTGTTCGAGCGCGAGCGACCCGACGCAGTCATCAACTGCGCGGCGTGGACGGACGTTGACGGCTGCGAGTTGAACCCCGAGCGCGCCGTGCTGATCAACGCCGAGGCGGTCGAGATTCTGGCAACTCACAGTCGTCTCATCGTTGCGTCGTTCGTCACCATCTCGACCGACTACGTGTTCGCGGGCGACCGCGAAGGTTTCTACACGCAGCGCGACGACCCGGACCCGCAGAGCGCCTACGGCATCGCCAAACTTCAGGGCGAGCGTCGCGCGCAGCGCGTTTCGGCGCGCACGGTCGTCGTGCGCACGGGCTGGATTTTCGGCGCGGGCGGGCGAAATTTTCTCGCCACGGTCGTCGAACGCGCGCGACGTGGCGAACATCTCAAAGCCATCAGCGACGCCTACGGCACGCCGACCTACGCGCCCCATCTGGCCGCGCGTCTGCGCGAACTGGCCGAGCGCGACCTGCCCGGCACGTTTCACGTAGTTAACGGCGGCGCGGGCACGAGTTTCCTTGAGTTCGCGGAGGAAGCGGCGCGAGCGGCGGGCGTCGAAGGCGCGGAAATAGAGGCCGTCGAGATGGATTCGCTCACACGCCCCGCGCCGCGCCCGCGCAATTCGCGCCTGCGCTGCCTGCTCTCGGAAGCCATCGGCCTCGCGCCCCTGCCCCATTGGCGGGCGGCGCTCAGAGAGTTTGCCCAGGCAGGGGAAAGGGAAAAGGGTAAGGGGGAAAGGTGAAAACGGGGAAGAAAACGCGTTGCTCGCGGCAAGGCTTTTCCCTTTCCCCCTTAACCCTTACCCTTTTTCCTTCTGCGTTTCCGGCTTTTCCGCCTTCATCCTTTGCTCCACTCTCTGTTATCATGCGTCGTTTGCAAGGTGCGCCCGACCCGTTTGGTATTTCTTAAGTTTTAAGGTTGAAAGAAGATGTCCCAAGATAATCGTTTGCTGCCGCTGACACCCGGAACGAATCTCGACCGCCCGTTGCGCGAATTGACGCAGCCCGAGAGGCCGAACAACACCTACGCGCTCTCCGAGCCGACCCACCTGCGCGACTACCTCTCAGTCGTCCTCAAACGCAAGTGGCTCATCCTGAGCTTGATCGTCGTCGTCACGTCGCTCGTCGCGATCCAGATGTATCGCCAGCCGACCGTCTATGCGGCCAAGTCCACCATCCAGATCGAGCAGAAGACCAAGAACCTCTTGAAGAGCAAGGAATTGGTCTTGAACGCGCCGAACGATCCGGCCTACTGGGGCACGCAACTCAAGTTGCTCGAAAACCCGCGCCTGCATCGCAAAGTCGTCCTCGCGCTCGGCCTGCACAACAACCCCGCGTTCTTCGGCGGCAACGCGCGCCCGAGTCTGTTTGCCACCGCGCGCCGCATCTTCTCGCGCCAGACGCCCGCGCCCGCACCGACGCCCGCGCCCGGCGGCCTCGCCGTCGTTGACGACGCCGCGCCCGCAGTCGCGACGCAAGTTGAGCAGTTGACGCCCGAACAGACGGCGCGCATGCTCGCCTACGAGGACGCGCTGCGCGCCGGACTGACCATTGATCCGGTCGAACGCACGAACCTCGTCGAAATCCATTACCAGCACACCAACCCCGACCTCGCCATGAAGGTCGCCGACACGCTCGCGCAGGTCTTCATAGACGACAACAACGCGCGCGAGACGGCGGGTTCGACCACTTCCGCCACGCAACTCGCCAAGAACCTGGCCGACCTGCAAATCGCCTACCGGCAAAAGCAGGATCAGATCATCGCCTTCAAGCGCAGCCACAATCTGCCGCTCGGCGCTGCCGACGGTCAGGATTTGACGAAGGCCATCCTCGGCATGTCCACCACGCAGATGATGGAGGCCGAAGCCAAGCGCAAGGAGTTGGAAGCCTCCTACCGCGTCGCGCAGAGCACGCAGGACATCTTCTCTATCAAGGAAGTGATGGCTAACAAGTCCGTGCAGGAGTTGCGCGACAAGTTGAGCGCGCTCGACGAACAACGTCAGGCGCTGCTCGTGCAGTACACGGAAGAGTGGCCTGCCGTGAAGAAGCTCGACAAGCAGAAGGCGCAGGTGCAGGCCGCGCTCGACAAGCAGGCGAAAGACGTGGTCAGGGCGCTGGAGGGCGACTACAAGGCGGCGGTGCTGCGCGAGAACTCGCTCCGCCAGTCGAACTCAACGGCGCGCGGGCAAGCCAACGCGCAAAGCCAGTCCGAAGGCCAACTCGACATCATCCTGCAAGAGCAGGAGACGATCAAACAGCTTTACAACACCGCCCTGCAACGCCAGAAGGAACTCGACGTGACGGGCACGGACGTGCCGAACAACATCTCCATCTCGACGCCCGCGCGCCGCGCCGAGATCGTCGGGCCGCCGCGCGTACGCAACATCCTGATCGCGCTCCTGCTCTCGCTCGGCGCGGGCATCGGTCTTGCGTTCCTGCTCGACTACCTCGACGACACGCTCAAGTCTATCGAAGACGTGGATCGCCACATACACCTGCCGACGCTCGCGCTCATCCCCGCGCCGCGCGCCGAACGCCGCTTCATGGGCGCGCGCGGCGCGCTGCCCGCGCACGCCGGATCGGGCGGCGACCCGACGGCCACCGCGCTCGCGCTCATCGAAGAGAAGCGTTCGCCCGTCGCCGAAGCTTATCGCCACTTGCGCACGTCGCTCCTGCTCTCGTCCGCGGGTCAGCCGCCGAAGACCGTGCTCGTCACTTCGAGCCAGCCGTCCGAGGGTAAGACGACCACCGCCGTCAACACCGCCGTCATGCTCGCGCAGACCGGCGCGGAAGTCCTGATCCTCGACTGCGACCTGCGCCGCCCGCGCATACACGCGCACTTCAACCTGCCGAACACGCGCGGCGTCACCAACTACCTGTCGGGCGACGCCAACGTCAGTTCGCTCATACAGAGCTACGACAAGCTGCCGAACCTGAAGATCATCACTTCCGGCCCCGTCCCGCCGAACTCTGCGGAACTCTTAGGCTCGGAAGAGATGCGTCGCCTGCTGCTGCTCCTGAGCGAGAACTTCACGCACATCATCATCGACTCGCCGCCCGCGATCTCCTTCACGGATGCTTCGATTCTCTCGACGATGGTTGACGGCGTGATGCTCGTCGTGCACGGCGGTCGTTCGTCGCGCGCCGTCGTGCGCCGCGCCAAGCAGCAACTCCTAGATGTCGGCGCGCACATCTACGGCATCGTCTTGAACAACGTCAAACTCGAATCCCACGATTACTACTACTACTCCGGCTACTATTCGAGCTACTACGCCAACGAAGACGAAGATCAAACGGTCGCCACCGAAGCGGACGAGTTGGTCGAGACCGCGAAATCGAAATAACAAAGTCCGGAGTCCGGAGTCTGGAGTCTCAAGTCTGAAGTCAAGGACGGTTTTAGACTTCAGACCTGAGACTCCAGACTCCGGACTCCGGACTTTATGCGAGAATTCTGCGCCATCGCCGACGACGTTGTGCTGGGGCGCGACGTGCAGATTTACAACTTCGTCAACCTCTACGGCTGCGAGATCGGCGACGAGACGCGCATCGGCACGTTCGTCGAAATCCAGAAGGGCGCGATTGTCGGCGCGCGCTGCAAAATTTCCAGCCACACGTTTATCTGCGAGGGTGTGCGCGTCGAAGACGAAGTCTTCATCGGACACGGCGTGCAGTTCATCAACGACCGCTACCCGCGCGCCACTAAGCCTGACGGCACGCCGCAAACCGAAGCCGACTGGACGCTCGAACACACCGTCGTACGGCGCGGCGCGTCAATCGGCACGGGCGCAACCATCCTCGGCGGCATAGAGATCGGCGCACGCTCCACGGTCGGCGCGGGCGCGGTCGTCACACGCGACGTGCCCGCCGGAGCGACCGTCGCGGGCAACCCGGCACGGATTTTAAGAAACGATGAACGCGGAACGATGAACGCGGAATGAAAGATTCTTCTTTGTCCGTCGTCCGTAGTCAGTTGTTCAATTAAATCTTTAGCCGCGTGTGTGATAGCCACTAAACAACGGACAACTGACTACTGACAACTGACGGCTTTTACTTCATCGTTCCGCGTTCATCCTTCATCGTTCTCTTATGATTGTTCCTTTCGTTGATCTGCAAGCGCAGTATCGCGCCATCAAGCGGGAAGTTGACGAGGCCATCGCGCGCGTCGTGGAGAGCGCGGCCTTCATACTAGGGCGCGAGGTGGAGGCGTTCGAGTCGGCCTTCGCAGAATATTTGGGCGCGCGCTTTTGCGTGGGCGTGAGCAACGGGACGGCGGCCATTCAACTCGCCGTCATGGCCTGCGGCGTTCGCGAGGGCGACGAAGTGATCGTCCCCGCCAACACGTTCTTCGCCACCGCCGAAGCCGTCTCCACGGCGGGCGCTGTGCCTGTCTTCGTTGACGCCGATCCGGTCTCTTACACGATTGACGTGAACCGGATCGAGGCCGCCATCACCCCGCGCACGCGCGCTATCATGCCCGTGCATCTCTACGGCCAGCCCGCCGACCTCGACACCATCTTCGACATCGCCGCGCGCCACAATCTCGCCGTCATCGAAGACGCGGCGCAGGCGCACGGCACGCACTACAAAGGCCGACGCGTCGGCGCGCGCGGGCGCGCGAACTGTTTCAGTTTCTATCCCGGTAAAAATTTGGGCGCATACGGCGAGGGCGGCGCGGTCGTTACGGACGACGCGGAGGTGGCGCGGCGCGTGCGACTGCTCCGCGATCACGGCTCGGAGCAAAAGTATCGGCACGAAATCATCGGCTACAACTTCCGCCTCGAAGGTCTGCAAGGCGCTGTTCTGAACGTCAAACTAAAACATCTCGACAACTGGAACGCCCTGCGCCGCCAACACGCCGCGCGCTACGGCGAACTGTTGGCCTTCGCGCAAACATCCGGCGCGCTCGCGCTCCCCGAAGAGTTGCCCTACGCGCGCCACATCTATCATCTCTACGTCGTCCAATTGGGCGCGCGCGACGAGTTGCAAAAGCACCTCGCGGCGGCGGGCGTCCAGACCGGCATACACTACCCCGTGCCCGTCCACCTGCAACCCGCTTACCGCGCGCTGGGCAAGCGCGCGGGCGACTTCCCCGAAGCCGAACGACAGGCCGCGCGCGTCCTCTCGCTCCCGATGTTTCCGGAGTTGACCGACGAACAGATCGCGCATGTCGCCGAAGCGATCCGCTCCTTCGCCGGTAGTCAGTTGTCCGCCGCTCATGTTTAACTATCCCGCATGAATCAACACACGTTTCGTCAGGCACGGTCAGCCAGCACAAAGCGAACAACCGGCAACGAACTACTGACGACGGACAACTCTCTATGATCACTATCGGCGTCGTCGGCTGCGGCTACTGGGGGCCGAACCTCATACGCAACTTCGCGGAGAACGAGCGCGCGCAACTCCGTTGGATTTGCGACACGGACGAGAAGCGCCTCGGCGCTATCGGTCGCCGCTATCCGGCTGCGCGCACCGCCGCCGACTACGCCGAACTCCTCGCCGACCCAGAACTCGCCGCCGTCGTCATCGCCACGCCCGTCGCCACGCATTACACGTTCGCGCGCGCCGCGCTCGAAGCGGGCAAGCACGTCCTCATCGAAAAGCCTTTCACGACGAACAGCCGCGAGGCGCGCGAACTCGTCGCGCTCGCCGAGCGGCGCGGCCTGACACTCATGGTCGATCACACGTTCGTCTATACGGGCGCGGTGCGGCGCATCAAGGAGATCGTTGCGAGCGGCGAACTCGGCGAGTTGCTCTACTTCGACTCTGTTCGCATCAACCTCGGCCTCTTCCAGCGCGACATCAACGTCGTCTGGGATTTAGCGCCGCACGATCTCTCGATCATGGATTATCTCGTCGGGCGCGACGCCGTCGCGCTCACGGCGACGGGCAGCAGCCACATCGAAGCCGGAATCGAAAACATCGCCTACGTCATGCTGCGCTTCGCCGATTCCTTCATCGCGCACTTTCATTTCAACTGGCTCTCGCCCGTCAAAATTCGCCGCACGCTCATCGCCGGAAGCCGCAAGATGATCGTCTACGACGACATCGAGCCGACGGAGAAGGTGCGCGTCTACGACAAGGGCGTCACGACGAACCGCATCGAATCCGACCGCGACAAGGAGGCCGCCTACCAAACGCTCGTCAGCTACCGCACGGGCGACGTGTGGGTTCCCAAGCTCGACTCGACCGAAGCGCTCACGCACGTCGCCGCCGAATTCCTCGACGCAATCTGTGAGCGCCGCGCGCCGCTCACGGACGGCGCGGCGGGCTTGCGCGTCGTGCGCCTGCTCGAAGCCGCGCAGGAGTCAATCAATCAGGGCGGCAAATTGATCGAGTTATAAGCAAGCGATGACGACACCTTCCCCAGGCATGCAAGTTCCCCTGCTCGATTTGAAACAGCAGCACGCGCAGTTGCGCGAAGAGTTGCTCGCGGCGACCGCACGCATTCTCGACTCGCAACAGTTCGTCCTGGGAGAAGAGGTGCGCCTGCTCGAAGAAGAGACCGCCCGCTACTGCGGCACGAAGCACGCCGTCGGCTGTGCCTCGGGTTCCGACGCGCTCCTGCTCGCGCTCATGGCTCTGGACATACGCGCGGGCGACGAAGTCATCACCACGCCGTTCAGCTTCTTCGCCACCGCCAGCGCGATCACGCGCACGAATGCTACGCCCGTCTTCGTTGACATCGAGCCGCGCACCTACAACATTGATCCGGCAAAACTCGAAGCCGCCATCACCCCGCGCACGCGCGCCATCATGCCCGTGCATCTCTACGGCCAGTGCGCCGCGATGGACGCGATAAACGAGATCGCCGCGCGCCACAACCTGACGGTCATCGAAGACGCGGCGCAGGCCATCGGCGCGGAAGACGCAGGGCGGCGCGCGGGGTCTCTGGGGCGCGTCGGCTGTTTCAGTTTCTACCCGACGAAGAACCTCGGCGCGGCGGGCGACGCTGGGCTGCTCACGACCACAGACGACGCGCTCGCCGAACGCCTGCGCCGTCTGCGCGTGCACGGCGGCGCGACCGAATACCTGCACACGGAGATCGGCATCAATAGTCGTCTCGACGCGTTGCAGGCGGCGGTGTTGCGCGTGAAGTTGCCGCATCTCGATTCGTGGTCGCAAGGTAGGCGCGAGCGCGCGGAGATTTATTCGCTGCTCCTGACGAACGCGCGACTCAAGTTCGATCTGCGCGTGCCCTTCATACGCGAAAATGCGCGGCACATCTTTCACCAGTACGTCGTGCGCGTGCCCGCGCATCGCGACGCGCTCATGGAACATTTGCGCGCGCACGGCGTCGGCGTGAAGATTTACTATCCCGTGCCGCTGCATTTGCAGGAGTGCTTCGGGTATCTGGGTTATCGAGAGGGTGCGTTGCCCGAAGCGGAACGCACCGCGCGCGAGACGCTGGCCTTGCCCGTCTATCCCGAACTCCGTCTCGAACAACAACAATACGTGGTTGACGTGCTCAGCCGCTTTCGACCGTGACATGGACGATGTTTGTAGATATGAAACAAAAACCTTCACCGCAGAGGCGCGGAGGATTCGCAGAGGGGGCGCAGAGAGTGTTGAATGCTTTCCTCTGTGCCCCTCTGCGGCTTTGCTCAGCGTCTCTGCGGTGAATCTTAATTCTTTAAACACGCGCAACGTGCGATCTTAATTTTCGGAGAACAACGCTTGAGCAAAAAGGCTCTCATCACAGGCATCACGGGGCAGGACGGAAGTTATTTGGCCGAATACCTGCTCGCGCAGGGCTACGAAGTTCACGGCCTCGTGCGCCGCGTCGCGCTCGAAGACGCCGCGCGCCGCTTCACGCGCATCAGTCACCTGCTCGAACGCGTCAAACTTCATCCCGCGAGTCTGGAAAGTTATCCCTCTATATTTCATGTCGTCAGCCAGATTGATTTCGACGAGTGCTATCACCTCGCCGCGCAATCGTTCGTCGCGGAGAGTTTTGCCGACGGCTTCTCGACCATGAACACGAACATCAACGGCACGCACTACATGCTCGCCGCCCTGCGCGAACTGCGCCCGCGCTGCAAGTTCTACTTCGCGGGATCGAGCGAGATGTTCGGCAAGGTGGCCGAGACGCCGCAGCGCGAGACGACGCGCTTCCACCCGCGCTCGCCTTACGGCATCAGCAAAGTGGCGGGCTTCGAGTTGACGCGCAACTACCGTGAGGCTTACGGGATGTTCTGCGCGAGCGGCCTCCTCTTCAACCACGAAGGACCGCGACGCGGCTACGAGTTCGTCACGCGCAAGATCACTTCGACGGCGGCGCGCATCAAACTCGGGCTGGCCGACGAACTCCGCCTCGGCAACCTCGACGCGCAACGCGACTGGGGACACGCCAAAGATTACGTGCGCGCCATGTATCTCATGCTGCAACAGGCGGAGCCGGACGATTACGTCGTCGCCACGGGCGAGACGCACACGGTCAGGGAATTTTGCGAGCGCGCGTTCGCGGAAGTCGGCCTCGACTACGAGCGTTACGTTCGCGTTGACGAGCGTTTCCTGCGCCCCGCCGAAGTCGATCTCCTGATCGGCGACGCCTCGAAGGCGCGG
>DATHBB010000190.1:0-23939 GCA_035296385.1 Pyrinomonadaceae bacterium
GTCGTTGACGCGGGCGTGGCTACCTGGAGCGAGACATCTTTCGGGAGTTGGCGCGCGGCGGCGAGTTGATCTTCGCGGTCGGCCTGCACGAGCAGGGCTTCGAGCGATTCGGAGACGGGCGATTGCAGCGTGCCGCTCGGACGCTGATCGAGATCGCCCGGGTTGACGGTCGGCGCGCGAAGGACGCGCGGCGTCACAGTGATGACGATGTCGGAGTTAACGTCGTTGCGCGTCGGGGTGCTGAACAACCTGCCGAGCACGGGAATGAGGCCGAGCAAAGGGATGCCCTGCCGCCCTTCGGAGTGTTTGTCCTGCGCGACGCTGGCGATCATCATCGTGCGGTTGTTCGGGATGCGCGCCATGCCGGAGACGTTGCGCTGGCTGAAGGTCGGCGTCAGGTTGTTCGCGCCGCCGATCACGTCGTTCGACTCGATCTCCATCTTCACCTGCACGTCGAGGTTCGGGAAGACCTGCGGCGTGAACTTCAAGATCAAGCCCGTGTCCTGATACTGGATGACGGGATAGCCCGTGCCGCCGAAGAGTCCGGGGTTCACGCCCGTCTGCCCCTGCCCCGTCTGCTGGCCGCCGAGCGTCGAGCCGAAGGGCGAGACTTGCGCCGTCTGCACGGGCACTTTCTGGCCGATGCGCGTGGTTGACTGTTCGCTGTCGAAGGCGTGCACCTGCGTCGCCGCCAGGAGACGCGTGTTGTCTTTTGACTGGAACGCGGTGATGGTCGAAGCGGGCAGAAGGAACGAGCCGCCGATGGCGTTCGTGATGAGAGAGCCGGTCGTCGTGCCCCCCGTGCCGCCCTTGCCGCCGCCGGGCGTCGTGGTCGTGCCGAAACGATCTTTGCGCGCGCCGAAGAGGAAGGGGGTCTGCAAGAGTCCGCCGAGGTTGCCGAGCGAGTCCTGGTTGCCGAGCTGGTTGCCGAGTTGGAGGAGGTTCGAGCGTGAGACTTCGTAGATGTTCACGTCCATCACGACTTCGGCGCGATCCTTGTCGATGGCTTGGAGCAGTTCGCCGATGAGCCGTATGTTTTCGGGCGTGTCGCGCACGGTGATCGAGTTGGTCTCTTTGTTGGGCGTCACCTGCGGCTGGCGTCCGGCGGTCGGCGGCAGAGAAGATTGAATCAGCGAGCGCGCCTTGTCCGGTTCGATGTTCGACAGGTAGAAGGTGCGCAAGACGAGTTGCTGATACTGGCCGCGCTTCGATTGATCGGCGACGAGTATGGTGCGGCGGTCGAGCTTCTGGAAGAAGAGGTTCTGCGCGAGGAAGATGTGGTCGAGCGCGCGGGCGGTCGTCACCTCTTTGAGATTGATGTTGACGTTGCGGCCTTTCGGGAAGTCGCGGTCGAAGATAACGTTGAGGTTGAGTTCGTCGCCCAGTTTGCGTATGAAGCCTTCGAGGTCGCCGTTGTAAGCGATGACGCGAAGTTGCTCGGTGCGCGTCGGAAGCAAAGCGTCCTGCGTGGCGCGCTGCCCCGTGAGGCCGCCGCCGTTCGCCGTAGTCACGCCCGCGTAGGAGGTGGGCATGATGGTCGCGCCGGTGCTCGGCGTGCCGTTCGAGCGGTTCGGGGTGTTGACGCCGTTACCGTTCGTGCCGTTCGCGCCGTTGCCGTTCGGATCGAGACCTTCTTTCTCGCGCTGGAGGCGCAGCATGCGCTCCATCTCGGAGGCGGCGAGTTCGTTAATGGGATCGTAGCCCATCGCCTGCCGGTATGCGTTGTACGCGCCCGTGAAGTCGCCCTGCTCGGCCAGCGTGCGCCCCTGCTCCATGAAACGCTGCGAGGCGTTGAAGATGGCGCGGCGATAGTGGAGTTGGTACTCGATGTCAGAAGGGTTGGCGGCGACGGCGAGCGCAAACTCCTGCGCCGCGCGCTCCCATTGCATCGCGCGCTCCTGTTCGATCCCGCGCTTGAAATTCTTCTCGCCCTTCTTCGCCAGCACGCCTGCGGGCGCGGCCAGCAGGCACAAAACCATGACGAGCGAGGCGATGCCACGCACACTTACTGTTAATTTCATTTCGATCCTCAAAATAATTCAGCGTTCGGTTACGGGTCGGTTCAGCAATCAGCATGTCTTCGGGCGGGGCTGACCACCTGAAATATTTACACGTCGAGCGAGAAAGAGCGTTCCAAAAAAGCGGGTGGAAAGTGAGCGGTGAACAGCGAGCGGCGAGCAGCCGGAAAGCAATTTTAACTGCTCACCGCTTGCTGCTCACTGCTTACTTGTTGTTGTTCACTGTTCACTACCTGCTCCGCACCGTCTCCGTTGCCGTTCAGTATGACCTCTTCGACGAAGGTGACGCGGTTGATCTCGTGCAGCGTCGAGACGCCGGTAAGGACTTTCTTGAGCGCGGACTCGCGCAGAGAAGCCAACCCTTCTTTCTCCGCCGCGCGACGCACTTCGGAGCCGGGGCGTCGTTCGATGATCATCTCGCGGATGTTGTCCGAGAGGTTCAGGAGTTCGTGTATGGCGGTGCGACCGCGATAGCCCGTGTGGTTGCAGGCGTCGCAGCCGACGCTCATGTAGAACAGCTGTTCGCGGTATTCGTCGGGCTTCATGCCCGACTCAAGCAACTCGGCTTCGGTCGGGTGGTAGGCGCGCTTGCACACGTCGCAGAGCATGCGTACCAGGCGCTGCGCGAGCACGCAGTTCAGGGACGAGACGAAATTATACGGCTCGACGCCCATGTTCAGGAAACGCCCGATCACATCTATGACGTTGTTGGCGTGGACGGTGGTGAAGACGAGGTGGCCGGTCAGTGCGGACTGGATGGCGATTTGCGCCGTCTCGTTGTCGCGGATTTCGCCGACCATGATCTTGTCGGGGTCGTGGCGCAGGATCGAGCGCAGGCCGCGCGCAAACGTCAGCCCCTTCTTTTCGTTGACGGGAATCTGCGTGATGCCGTGCAACTGATATTCGACCGGGTCTTCAATCGTGATGATCTTGTCTTCTTCGTTCCTGATCTCGTTCAGGGCGGCGTACAGAGTCGTCGTCTTGCCCGATCCGGTCGGGCCTGTGACGAGCACCATGCCGTAAGGCTCGGCGATGTAGCGGCGGAAGTTGCGCAGGTCGCCCGCGTCGAAGCCGACGACATCGAGGCGCAAATCTTTGAACTCTTCGTTGATCTGTTCCTTGTCGAGAATACGTATGACAGCATCTTCGCCATGCACGGTCGGCATGATGGAGACGCGGAAGTCAACCGTTCGGCCTTTGTAGCGGACGCGGAAGCGACCGTCCTGCGGCACGCGACGTTCGGCGATGTCGAGTTCGGACATGACCTTGATGCGCGAGATCAAAGTCTGGTGATAGGCGAGATCAATCGGATCGACTTTCGCGTAGAGCGCGCCGTCGATGCGGTACTTGACCTGCACTTCCGTGTCACGCGTCTCGATGTGGATGTCGGAGGCGCGCGATTCCATCGCGTTGAAGATGATGGTGTCCACGAGCTTGATAATGGGCGACATATCGCTGTCTGTCGCCAAACGATCAAGGTCTAAGACTTCGTCGCCGTGCTCGGTTTCTTTGACGAGCGAGATGCGGAAATTCGATGTTGCCTCTTGCAGGACGCGCTGCGTGGCATCGCCCTTCTTCAAGACCACGTCAATCGCACCGGCGGTTGCGACGTGCGGCACGATGCGCGCGCGCAGTGCGCTGGCGAGTTCGTCGAGGCGTTCGAGGTCTGAGGGATCGGCCATGGCGACGTGGAGGCGTCGGCCTTCGCGCCGGAGCGGCACGAACTGGTGGCGCAGCATCAGATCGACGGGGATTTCGCCGAGGAGCGCGTAATCAATCGGCGAATCGCCTTCGGGCGGGAGCAGGTCTATGTAGGGCAGACGATAGCGGCGCGCGAGTTCCTGCGCGGTGCGCACTTCGGGCGGGAGCGAGAGGTGCGGTTCGGCGAACCCGCCGCGCGGATCGTTGTTGACAGCGCCGCCCGACACGTTATCCGCGCGAACGAGCGTGGTTTCGCCTGCTTCCAGCGTCAAATTTTCATCGAGGGTCTTGCTCATGTGGTCTTCTGAAATTCTTACCCGTCTAAACTTGGTATCCTGTGTCTGATGCGTAAAAGGGCTGGAGGATTGCCCGCCTGTCAGCGCGCGCCGGACGTTCCGGAGACGTTTGAGATGGATTGAATGATCGGGAGATAGATCGCCAGCAGGATCGTGATGACAACACCGCCCATCACCAGCAGAATCGCAGGTTCGAGCACGGTCGTCAACTGCTCAAGCCTGACCTCCGATTCGGCGTCGTAGAAGGTCGCCACCTCGTCCAGCATCTCGCGCAGACTGCCCGAACGCTCGCCCACGCCGATCATGTCCAAGCCGAGTTCCGGTATCCAATTCGCCGCCTCAAGGCTCTCCGTGAACGAACGCCCCTCGCGGATCATCGGCAGGATGTTCGTCGAGCGCGCGCGCAACTCCTTGTTCGTGATCGCTTCGGCTGCGATCTCCCAGGATTCGACCACCGTGATGCCGCCCGCGAGCAAAGTGGAGAGCGAGCGCGTCACCTGCGCCACGGAGAGTTGGATGACGAGATTACCTGCAATCGGGAGTTTCAAAACGGCGCGGTCAATCGTCAGACGCCCGTGCGGCGTGCGCGACCAGAACCAGAAGGCGACCGCGCCGATCAGGATGACGGGGCCGAACCACCAGATGTTGGCCGCCATCCAGTTCGACACGCCGACGACGAGCAGCGTGATGGTCGGCAAGTTTCGCCCGAAGCCCTCGAAGAGTCGCGCCATGCGCGGCACGACGTAGGTGGTCAAAAACGTGACCATACCGAAGGAGGCGATGAGCAGGAATAGCGGGTAGGCGAGCGCGCCGCGAATCTTGCGCCGGATTTCGACGCCGCGCCGCATGTATGTGTTGTAGCGATTCAACACCTCGTCGAGCGCGCCGGAACGTTCGCCCGCGAGGATGGAGGCGGTGTAGATTCTGGGGAAGACCGACCCCTGTTCGGCGAAGGCTGCGCTCAGAGCCATGCCGCCGCGAATCTTGTCCTCCACGTCGCCGAGCATCCCGCGCAGGCGCGAACTCGACGCGCGCCGCCGCAGCATGGCGACGGATTGAAGTATGGGGATGCCCGCGCGCAGGAGCGCGGAGAGTTGTTGATTGAAGAGGAGGAAGTCGCCCGCCTTGATGCGGGGCGCGGTTCCGCCCTTGCCGCCGCGCGTGAAGGCGGCGATGCCGCGCGTCTTCGGCGGCGTCACGCTAAAGACGCGGAAGCCCTCACTCTCAAGGCGCACGCGCGCCTCCGCGACGCCCACGGCCTCGACCGTGCGCGTCACCACCTCGCCCGCAGGCGTTCCTAAACGACAAATAAACTCGGCCATCGGTTTTTTATTATTGCGAATGATTCCACGGTCGGCGAAATCAACAGCTAAACGGGGAACGCAGTATAACACGCCCCGCGCCCCAAATCCCACGCGCCGGAACTAACACTTCAACGCCCGTCTTTACACGCCGGCGGATCAATAAAGTTGCAAGGTGACTACGCAAATGTTTTCGTGGAAAAGTTTTCTTGACATCTATCCACAACGAGCGTATAGACCACATTGCCCTATGTTGCACTTCCGTTGATGAATTGCCCACCGATTCTGTCAACTTCTCATCTGTAACTTACTACAAAGGAGCACCTCATGCTCACACCAGCTTTATCCTTCAAAATGCGTCTCGTTATCGCAACTCTTTGTTTCATTATGAGCGGTTTCTTGCAGCACTATGAACACCTCCGTCGGTAACATTTTGGAAGCTGCACGGCGCAGGATGTGCTGCGGGCAAAAGTTACACCGAGCGATATAGCACTTGTAGCGCGGGGTATTTCACCAAGTACGCCGACTTCACCCTTCACACAAACAACGGAACCTATTCAAGTAAGGAGAAAAGATGAAAAATCGAAGCACAATCATTGCCCTGCTCGCCGTGCTGCTAGTCCTCAGCGTGGGCTACATTTTGACTTCACCAACTGGCGCTTCACAAAGACAAAAGAGTATGACCACTAACGGCCATAGCGAGATTCGTGCGCGCACTGTGGTTGGTGTAGTAATCGAGTCCGTCGCGCCATTCACGGCTGTCGAAAGCCCTGAACCTATGACCACAATCACCCTCCGCAACGTCTCACAGAAAGAGATTGGCTACGTGCTGCTCGTTAATCCCAAAGATGAAACGGTAGTAAAAGTCCACTACTTAAACAATAGCTTTCCTCCGGGCGCGGCGAGCGAGGCCACCATCACCACCGCTTCGGCTCAAGGGTTAAAAATTGTTGCGGTCGCATATCTCGATGGTCAGATCGAAGCTGTCAACGCTAAAGCGAGCGAGCGCGCCCGCGAAGTTCACGACGGGTTTGTCGCGGAAATCAACAGCGCCATAGAGAAGCTGGACAGTGAGGCGGCGACGACCGATCCTACTGAAGCTATCAAGAGGGCGACGACTCCGAAGGGCAAGCGCGTCCAGCTACTTGGTCAGGCGATGGCCGCCGAATACATGCGATCAGAGATTGAGCACACGCCGATTGCCGAACGGGGCGCGCGGCTCGACCATCTCGCCGCTCGTCTCAGCAAGATGAAGGCGAAACTTAAAGCAACAAGCGCTGGACATTAATCTAGCCATTCACAGAGTCAGACTCATAAGCTGCGAAATCCCGTGAAGAAATCCCAACCCGATCACCTTCGCCTCACCAAGTAAGGAGCACCACATGTTCAATCGAAAAATAGTCTTAGCCCTGATCGCGATGATAGCTGTAGCTGTCGCTGGCTATCTCTTCGTCGCCGCTCGTCAAGGCACAGCCGCGCAGAAAAAGCGTTCCATCCGGCAGGGCGCGCGTACACTGCCGATGACTGCCAATAAGGTCGAAGGGGTAATACTGGAGAGCGTCCGGTTTCCCGCCGAAGGCGACGAGAGGATAGAGTTTACAGTACACAATGATACCCCTCGCGCCGTCCGCTCTTTCACCCTGCGCGCGGGTGACTTTGCCTTTACTAAAGGATCGTTGGACACGGAAATCGTCATTCGCCCTGGCGAACGACTCACGGACAAAATGCCGACAGACAACATCGCCGACAACGTCCTGTTAGTACTAACAGCCGTCATCTTCGAGGACGGGCAAACACGCGGCATTCCGAAGGACGTGGAAATGACAAAAGGCATTATGCGGGAGCAGAGTGAGCGAGCGAGAAAGGAGAAGGCTACTGAACCGACGAACTAGAAACTTCCTCGCTTTGGCCGTGGCCTTGATCGTATCCTGCGCAGCGGGGATGGTCACGGCGTGGGCCTGTGCTGCGAGCAAAAGTTACACCGAGCGATATAGCACTTGTAGCGCGGGGTATTTCACCAAGTACGCCGACTTCACCCTTCACACAAACAACGGAACCTATTACATCACGACAGACGGCGAGGGTCAGGGGTGCTCGTCAGAAGGCACATTCCCGTCAACTTGTTGGCCCGCCTTTAATACTGAACGATGGGCTGATTATCAGCACGGATCGCCCCTCTACCCTGCGACCCCCGGCCAAGCGAACTTTTATCAGGCTGTTAACGACCGGTATGGAGTCGGGCCAAACGCCTGTACGTCTTCTAACGCCGATGTTTTTACCCTCAGCAAAACTTGTCCGGGCGAGAGTTGCACGATAACGGGCTGGAACGGAAGTTGTCCGCCCGGCACTTCCTCCAACGGCTGCAATCGGTGCTGCTCGGATGCGGCGAGGGACGACTGCGGAAACTCAGGCGGGTATTGGAACTCGGTTGACGGCGATTGCCGCCCACCAAGCGATGTCTGCTTCGAACAGCAATATGAATGCGTCGTCTGGGGGCAATCATGGAATATGTTCAGTTGCTCATGCACTGGCGCTTGCTCATCGTCGCCCATCTTAATAGACGTTTCAGGTAATGGCTTCAGACTGACGGACAATGCCGGCGGTGTTGCCTTCGACCTCAACAATGATGGAACCGCCGAGCGACTGTCTTGGAGTGCTGAAGCCTCAGACGACGCGTGGCTTGCGCTTGACCGGAACAATGACGGTAGGATAGATAAGGGGGCAGAACTATTCGGCACCTTTACGCCGCAGCCGTTCTCAACTGAGCCGAACGGTTTCCTCGCGCTCGCCGAGTTTGACAAGCCTGCGAGCGACGCTAATGGCGGCTACGGCGGGAACGGCAATGGTGTGATAGACAACATGGATTCTGTTTATCCAGCACTGCGCCTCTGGCAGGACGTGAACCACAACGGCATTTCGGAACCGAATGAGTTACGCAGCCTGCCGGAACACCGCATTGCTACTATAGACCTGAAGCATACCGAGTCGAAACGAACTGATGAATATGGCAATCAATTCCGGTATCGGGCGAAGGTGAAAGATATGCACGGCGCGCAGGTCGGGCGCTGGGCATGGGACGTGTTCCTCATCACAGCCCCGTAAACAGATATAACCCGCGCCATGATAAAACGCCTGTCGTCCTTCGCCGACAGGCGTTTTTCGCGTCGCGTGTTAGTCATTCAATTCGCGGCGATGCCGCGCGTCTTCGGCGGCGTCACGCTAAAAACGCGGAAGCCCTCGCTCTCAAGGCGCACGCGCGCCGGAGCTAACACTTCAACGCCGGTCTTTACACGCCGGCGGATCAATAAAGTTGCAAGATAGGCGGTCTTTGAGTCACGTAAATTATTACATTGACATCTATTACTATGAGGCGTATGGTGCGACTGCGTCTCACATCACAGATGACGAAACCTCATTGCCGCCGGCCCACCCACTTTATCTTATAAATCAGATATAAAAGTGCCAGCAAGTTTAGCCTGGGATTAATCCATCCTAACCAGGGTTGCCCTCGCCTCAAACACCTCAACCTCAATACACCTGTTGTAAGGGAGGATACTCTCATGCGCAAAATACTCCTCAAGGGGGGTCTATTTCTGCTTCTGACAATTGCGACTTTAGGAGGCAGTTTATTGTTGGAGTCGAGAAGTACGCTTGCTTCACCCATTCCCATCAAGGAGAACTCAGTCGCAGCTGTTAGCTGCGCGCCCGCCCCGATGTCCCCGGTTAACCTGTGCATCTACTGCTGCTCAGGGACGATCACGGGCAGCGGGTCATTTGACTTGTTCGGCATTCAGTATGCCTACATTGACGTGCTCGTTACCTGTAATGACGGCTCCAGCTGCTACGGTCATTTCGAGGCATACGGCGTCGGGAGTTACTACGAAATTAGCTTTAGCAGCAATTGCTGAGGCGACGAAGCGATGGGATAAGGAGTGAATCATGAATATGAAAAAGAATAGTTCGGTGAAAAAGGCTTTGGGGATGATGGTGCTGGTCGCCGTAGCAATGACTACGGGGGTCGCGCTAAAGCACGCCGCCGCGCTCACGGGCAAATCTCTTACGGGGCAGCAAGCTGACATTTCAAAATCAGACCTGCCACGTAACAAATCGGTTTATAAGTTGAATAAGCTCAACCGGAAGGTGAAACTAAATATGGCCGGGGATAGCGTGCCGTCAGTCGCCCTTCACCTCAACGGATTGCAGCCGACGGATTATGTCAATATTCGCCCGACCGACAAGTCGGAGATCGAAGTGACGGCAGGAATCCTGGAACTAAAATCCGACGACGCGGCGAAGGAGGAGAAGCGGCTACCGGAATCGTCTCTCGAAGTCACGGCGGACGCCGTCAACTTCGCCCGCCCATCTACGACGGTTGGCGTCGTGGTCATAGACGTGGGGTTGCCCTCCGGCAGCCAAACCTCCGCCTTCGTTGACGGGGAAATGGTGTTGCAAGCCAACTTGCAGGAGGCCGCCTCCATCAAAGGGCGTGCAGTCGGGCGGGGAACGCAGAATATGGCCGACGCCCTCATTCGGGCGGTCATGCCTGCGGCCTTGCAGGGTAAATCCGCGAACAAAGACGCGATCAAGCTCGAATACAGCGATAAATATTTCGTCCCCTTCGCCAAGCTGCAAGTGCTCAGGAAGGTTGCGGTGGATTTGAGTTCGCCCCAAACTCGCGCCGGTATCGAGATCAACAAAGAAGGCAAGGTGGTTAAAGTTACCCCCTTCAATCAAGACTCTGCTGCGGGACTGGAGAAAGCTCTGAAGCAATGGGAGTTTGCCCCTTACTTAGTGGACGGTCAGCCGGTGGCCGTCACGACAGTGATTTCGCTGCTCGCGATTAATCAATAGTCGGTTTGGCACGTCTCGCCGCATGGCGAGACGTGCCCTTAAAAACTCTCCTCGCCATCGATGGTGTGCGCCCGACCTTATTGTAAGGTAGGATACCTGCCTAAAGCCGCCGGAAGAATTAGAAATGATGAAGCATCTCACATCAGCGACGCTCGCTTTGCTGGCTTTCACCGCCCCCGGTTTCGCACAGCAGCAGCAGGGCGCGCCTCACAATCGCACGCCCGCGCCGCCGCTTAACGAACAGTCTCAGCAGGCGGGAGATAGTCAAACCATTGTTTTCGTCGGAGGCGTTCCCGTGTCGGACGAACTCCCGCTCCTGAACCTGCCGCCGGAAGAAGGCGCGTGGGCGATACAGATCGTGACGCGAGGCGGCATACTGAATCACGTCAAGAGCGTTCTGAACATTAGCTCGCAGGGCGATCTGACAGCCGACGAATCAGCCCTCTCCCGCCGCGCCACTCTCGCGCCCGCCCTGCTACGCAAGATTGATCGCCTTATCGCCTCAGGCAAAATTGATCCGGGAGGCAGCCCCCTCGTGAGTTTTTGCCGCGACTGTTACGTGACCACGCTGACATTGCACCGGCGCGTGGCGGGCGGTTTCGCACAGACTCACACGGCGTCGTGGGACGACACGACGGCGCGCAGAGACTTGCGCGGCGACGTGGCGAAAATTTATAGACATGTACTGACTCTCAAGCAGCGCGCTCTGGACGGGCGGAAGAAATAACTCCGGCAGCAGCAAAGGCGAATCGCCTGCGCTCCGGATGTGCGAATGCCCCCGCCCCGCAAGCGCGCGAAACCGCACGGAATGGCTGGCCTGGGAAGACGCCACTAGCGATAACTGAAATCTTTTTGGCTAACGCGAAGCATTACCCTGTCCGTCTCACTTAACTCCCAGCCAGCGTTGCACGCAGGGCGATGGTAAATCCCTCTTACCCCGACTTCCTTTCCGGGCGCGACTCTTGACCCCGAAAGCCGACAGTCCTATGCTCTCTCTGCTTCATCAGGAATGAGACCTCAACCCTCAGCCCACCACAAAGGAGCAATCAAATGGAGGGTTATCTAATCCTCTCTCGATTACAAAATCTCAAGTTAACGTTCTTAGCCGCCGCGCTGCTCGTCTCTTTCCTGACCTTGTGCGTTGTCGGGATAGTGTCGAGCACGGCGCAATCAACGCAAGACGATGCCGAAGATGAAAGGAAGTTTGAAAACACTATCCCCGCGCACGTGCCGCTCAAGGTGAAGGTGAAGAACGAGCAATCGTTCAAGAATATGAAGAACAAAAACTGGGCGCGTGAGTTGGAAATTGAAGTGAAGAACACAGGAAACAAGCCTATCTACTTCATGTACATGGTCATTTACCTGCCGGATATGATCGTTAACGGAAATCCAGCAGGGTTTCAAGTAACATACGGCAGGAAAGAATTAGTACGTTTAACCACCTTGATAGAAGCCGACGACGTGCCGATTCAACCAGGCGAGACCGCTACCCTTAGAATTTCAGAAGCTCAGGTGCGAGGTTTTGAGAAGCTAATAGACGAAGAAAAGAGAGTCCCCCCTAAGAAAGTAGAGTTTGATTTACAACTCATCAATTTCGGAGATGGTACGGGTTTAAGATCGAAACAAGGCAGACCTCATCCCGACCCGAATAAGAAGCGAGCATCGAATGTGCCTTATACAAAGAAGGGAGACCAAGCTGGGCTTCCGACATCTAAGGCCCAAACAAGTAATTCATTCAACGAATTTTCTTCTTACTCCTAAGACCCGCAAGTTTTTTGCGGGTAAATTTTTCTCTGCCGGATAAATTTTCGAGTTCGTGTGCGCCCACCGGATTACCAGATTTATGCGATTGTCAGAATATCTTCAACTGCTTTTACGGTACTGCTGATTTTGCAACCTGTCCCTGTGATAATCCACATGAGTTTCTAGACTTCAAACCTACTAATTGTAGTAATCCCCTTGGCTCCTGCTCACTAACGCGAACTGTAAGGCCATTTTGTGACACTCAGTATAATGGCAGGCAGTACTGTCAATTTCAGGAGGATACGGGGGTAGGCTGCGCTATCGGCGACCCGACGCCGACACCGACACCCACGCCGACACCGACACCGACGCCGGAGTGCAACCCGAACACGCGCCCCAACGGGATGAACTGTTATTGCGAGAAGAATTTCCCACCCCAACCCTACTGGCAGTGCATCTGTCCCGGCGGCGGCACGCCCGCCAATTATAGAGACCCCAACAATGTGAACGGCTGTCCGAGTGGCGAATATAATAACGGGAGCGATTGCTGCTTCCCTACAACTGCCGGAGGCGGAGGCGGCGCAGAAATGGCATGCACGACGCCGGGCTGGAATGGGACTTGTCCTTACGGCACGTACCCGAAGAACGGCATGTGCTGCTCGTCGGGCGGGTGCAGCGGCGTGTCTGCCTCCGGTTCGCTCGCACGTTCCCTCGCATGATAACTCTTGACGCACCATGCAGCGGGGATTATGCTGCGCCTGTTTCCTCAACGAGACCTCAACTGCACTTGCTTTGCTTCTATTAGCCCTTATCTCGACTCAAGGTTAAGGAGAAAACAAAATGAGTTATAAGCGAGCTTTTTTACTGCTGTTTGTGTTGCTCACGGTAATTACTGCGGGCTATATGGTCGCCGTAAGGCCGGGTACTGCCGGACAGAAGAAGCTAACGATTCGCAAAGGGCCGCGCACCTTGCCTCCAGCGGTAAACAGTCTGGTGGAGGGACTCGTTATCACGAATGTCAGATTCGAGTATGACGATGAAATGACTGTGTATGACATCTACAACAACACGAATCAAGCGGTGCTCTCAGTCGTCGTGCGCGCCGCTAATGGTTCTGTGACTACAGACTCTGACCCCGGCACAGTCTTGATTCCACCGGGCGGGCAGCATGTGGGCAGAATGCTCACTGATAACATCAAGGATGACACGCCTCTCGAACTGAGCGCCGCAGCCTTCGAAGGGGAAGTAATTAAAGGTTTACCAAAGGATGTGGAGCGCATGAAAGAGCGTCGGCAAAAGAATCGCGAAAGGGTGCAGCACATGAAAGAGTCCGGCGACAAGCAGTAGCGGTACGTTCGACCTAAAGAGGAAAAGAATATGAAGAAGAAACATCGTCTACTCGCTTTCCTCTTGCTGATACTCGGCACGCCTTGTCTGGCAATCGCTGTACTCGCGGCGTGCGCCGCTGGCAAAACTTACGTTGAGAGATACAGAAATTGCTTTGAGCGTAATGACAATGATGACACCTTTTACAAAATCGCCGTCTTCACTCTCAACACCGCTCAAGGCTCACTCCAGTATTCGACATCGGGGAGAGGCGCGGGTTGTATCGCACAGCGGGAGCATAGTCAACCGCTCTGCTGGCCGAAGTTCGAAACAGAGAAGTGGTATGACGTAGGGCATAACGTCGCGCGCTTCGAGCAGAACATTTACGACGCCGTAGCCTGTCAGAATGGTCAGCCAACCTATGCCATTAACCCTACAGTATTCGATGAAGACATATATTGTGGTTTCCCAACTCCAACACCAACTCCGACGCCTGTTTCAGATGCCTGCACGACGCCGCAATGGGCGGACGGGAGTTGCCCATACGGCACGTACCCGCACAACGGCATGTGCTGCTCCTCTGGCGGCTGCAACGGCGTCGCAGCTTCCGGTGCGCTCGCATCCTCCCCCTCAGCCTCACTCGCCCCCGGCGGCGGCGGTGGCGGCTGCGCCTGCGACCCGCAAGAGGCCATGAACTGCCAGGCCATCGGCGGCCAGTGGCAGGACTCCTCCTGCTCCTGCGTCTCTCCCATCATCTTAGACATTCGCGGCAACGGCTTCTCCCTGACGGCGAACACCAGAGGCGTCAGTTTCGATATAGACGGCGATGGAGTGCCGGAACAGTTGTCATGGACTGAGGCAGGCGTGGACGACGCCTTCCTCTTCCTCGACCGCAATGACAACTCGGTGGTGGACAGCGGGCAGGAACTCTTCGGCAACTTCACGCCGCAGCCTTCGCCGCCTGCGGGCGAAGCCAGGAACGGCTTCCTTGCACTGGCCGTCTATGATTGGGCGAGTAACGGCGGGAATGGAGACGGCGTGATTGATTCGGGAGATACGATCTTCTCGCGCCTGCGGCTGTGGCGGGACACGAACCACAACGGCGTCTCTGAGCCGCAGGAGTTGCACACCTTGCCGTCGTTAGACATCGTAAGACTGCACTTGAAGTATAAGGAGTCGAAGCGCGTGGACGCGTATGGCAATCACTTCCGGTATCGGGCGAAGATTGAGGATGCGAAGGGGGCGAAGGTGAATCGCTGGGCGTGGGATGTGTTCCTCGTCAAAGCACGTTGAGACCGGATTCAACCTGCGAGCGCGACGCCCGAAGCCGTGAGTCGTCGCGCCTCGCGCCCGTCCGTGTTCGTCGTTCAATTCAAAAAATAGACTTTCGACAAAGCCCCATCTTGCGCGCGCGCCGCCTCGTGGCCTACAATGCGCTTGCGTCCCCCGCACGAAGAGTCTCCCAACTTCATTTGTTCGACAACGCGCAAAAGATTTTTTTACGCCGACGGGCATCGCTACCTGCCATCCCGGAATCGTAAGGGTTACACAAGGTTTAGCTTCGCAGAGGAGTTGATTCCAAACTCAACTCAGCCGACTGGAGGTCTCCAATGAGAGCACGGCGCCCCTATCCCGGACTTCGTTCCGCGCTTGCCTCTTCTTCGCTCGTTATCGCCTGCCTCTTTCTCGCCGCGCCCGTCCCGAACTTCGCGCAACAGAAAAGCACAATTCAACCGACCGTCGAACAGCCCAGCGGCAGCACTAACGCCGCGCCGCAAGCCTCTCCGGCAACTGCGACGGCGCAGCCCGTCTCGTCGCCCGCTGCCGCGAGCGGCGGCGCAGCGCCTGCGGCGGCGGTATCGACCGGCGGCGGCGATGAACAACTCATCGTCAACACCGACCTGATCACCCTGAACGTCACCCTGACGGACATGTACGGGCGTTTCGTCACGGGGTTGACCAAAGAGGCTTTCACCGTCTTCGACGACAAAGAGGAGCAGGAGATCACCTTCTTCTCCGACGAAGACGCGCCCGTCTCGCTCGGCGTCATCTTCGACGTGTCGGGTTCGATGGGCAAAGACAAGATCGCCAAGGCGCGCGACGCGCTCAAGCATTTCATCGAGACGAGCCACGACAACGACGAGTATTTCCTGATCGGCTTCAACCACCGCTCGCAAGTGCTGATGGATAAGACGCGCGACGCCGATGCCCTGCTCACGAAGTTGACCTTCGTGCAGACCAAAGGGCAGACCGCGCTCTACGATGCCTGCTACCTCGGCGTCGAGAAGGTGACGCGCGGCACGCACCCCAAACGCGCGCTCCTCATCATCAGCGACGGGCAGGACAACAGTTCGCGCTACACCTTCAGCGAACTGCGCCGCATCCTGAAAGAGTCCGACGTGCTTATCTACGCCATTGGGATCACCGACAACGGCAACCCCAACGGCAGCCTCGACGTGGTCGGCCAGACCATCCTCGACGAACTCGCCGGAGTGTCGGGCGGGCGGGCTTTCTTCCCCGACACCGCCGCCGAGATGAACGAGATTTTCGAGCGCATCGCCATCGAACTGCGCCACCAGTATTCGATCAGCTACAGGCCGAAGAATTTCGTCAACAACGGCAAGTGGCACAAGGTCAAGGTGAAGGTGCAGCCGCCGCGCGGGCTGCCGCGCCTCTTCGTGCGCAGCAAAGAAGGCTATTACGCCACCACCCAGCCGCGCTAACCACCAGCGCGCACACAGCCGGGTGGAGATAACTGGCAACGCGCGCGGCGCTTCGCCCCTCTAAAGGTGTGTGCGAGCGAGAGCGCTCTCTCGCCGGTTCTTTTTAGCCCCAGCCGCGCGAAGCCAAATTGTTGGCTGACAAACGAAGCGCCCCGCGCGCCTCAGCGCACGCCACGTTCGAAAGAACCGGCTTTGCGCGACAGCGTCGCCGGGCGCTTCCGTGTGCATATCGCCCGAGGCTCGTCGGGCAAAGCGTTTCTTGAGTTTTAGTCGCAGGAGATTTCGGGATGCCACAAGTTGATCTTAAAAGTCGTCGTTCGCGCCGCCCGAAGAGCAGCATGAAGAGCGTCGCCGCGCGCCTGTTTCTGTCGCTGAGTCTCGCCCTCTGCGGCGCGCTGGCCTTCCAGAGTTTCGCCGACCGGACGACGCACGCGCGCCAGCAGAACCGCGCCGACGACTCGCGCCCGCGCCGCGTGTCGAACACGCAACAGCAAACGCAACAGCCACGCCCGACGCCAACCGCAACTCCCGCCCCGAAACTACAGACACCGCCGCCCATGCAGCAGCCTACGCCCACGCCGAGTCCGACTGACGGCGCGCCGACGCTGCAAGACCCCGCGCAGGAAGTTGACGAAGGCGATGTCGTCAAAGTTGACACGAGCCTTGTGAATTTGAACGTGCGCGTCATAGACCGCGCCAACCGTCCCGTCAACGACGTGCGGCAGGATGAGTTCAAAGTGTTCGAGGACGGCGTGCCGCAGCAGATATTTTCCTTCACGCGCGCCGAAGTGCCCATTAGCTACGGCCTCGTCGTGGACAACTCCGGCTCGATGAAGACGCAACTCGATAAAGTCATAGACGCCACGCGCACCATCATCGACCAGAACAAGCCGGGCGACGAGACGTTTCTCCAACGCTTCGTCGGCAGCGACGAAATCTCTATCCTGCAAGACTTCACCGCGAGCAAGGAAGACCTCTTCGACGCGATGGACAAAATGCACACCGAAGGCGGGCAGACCGCCGTGCTCGACGCCGTCTATCTCGCCGCCGAGCACGTCGGCAAACACAAGAAGGGCGATCCGTTGAGCGACAAGCGCCGCCGCGCGCTCATCCTCGTCACCGACGGAGAGGATCGCAGCAGCTACTACAAGCAGGCCGAACTGTTCGAGTTTTTGCGCGAGAACGACGTGCAGATTTACATCATAGGCTTCGTCGGCGAACTCGACACGCAGGGCGGCATCATCCGCAAGAGCGTGAAGGAGAAGGCCGTCAACCTCATGAACAAACTCGCCACCGAGACGGGCGGGCGCGCTTTCTATCCCACGTCGCTCTCGGAACTCCCGTCCATCGCCAACGAGATCACGAAAGACCTGCGCACGCAGTACGTCGTCAGCTACAGCCCGACCAACAAGCGACGCGACGGCACGTTTCGCAAAGTGAACGTCAAGATCGAAGACACCGGACGCCGCGACAAGCGCATCGCCATCACGCGCCCCGGCTACACCGCCCCGCGCGGCGGCGGCGACATACCGCCCCCGCCCTCGCGCACCTCCTCGACCTCGAACAAGCAGCCGTAAAAAACGAAACGATGAAGTAGAAACGATGAACGCGGAAGGAAAGCAACTGTTTTTCCTTCCGCGTTCATCGTTCCTACTTCATCGTTCAGCGTTTATTGCGCAAGCGGCATCTCCGAAATCTTCCACGCGATGAAGGCGATGAAGAGGAGCGACGCGATGACGATGACGATGACGACCGGCTCGATCTGCCAGATGTGTTCGCCCACGCGCCGCTCGGTGAATTCTTTGGGGAGATTCAGGTGATCCGTGTCCACGATGAGCGCGCCGCGATCTTGTATGATCGTGCCGTTGTTCGACTGGCGACCGTTCCCGCCCTGCTCGCGCGCGGCCTGTGCGTCCTGCTCTTCGAGCGGCGCGAGTTGGGCGGCGAGTTGCGCCGTGTCGCCTTTCTTTCTCCTGCGTCGCAGCGGGTGTCTGATGTTCATAGCCATTTCACCTTCTTCAGGAATATGTAGAGCGCGACGCCGCTGCCGACCATCGAGAGCAGCGCGAACACGTAGCCGTAACGCCAGTGCAACTCAGGCATGTAGTTGAAGTTCATCCCGTAGATGCCTGCGATCAGGGTGACGGTCATCAGGATCGTGGAGATCGAAGTCAGCCGCTTCATGATCTGGTTCATGCGGTTGCCGGAGACGGAGAGATACGCGTCCATCGTCGAACTGAGCATGTCGCGCAAGTTGTCTATCGTGTCGGAGACGCGTATGAGGTGGTCGAACACGTCCTGGAAATAGACGTGCGTTTCGCGCGGGAAGATCGGCTGCTCGCGCCGGAGCAGCGTGTTGAACACGTCTCTGAGCGGCGTGATCGAGCGACGCAGGTAGAGCAGTTTCTTCTTGATGCTGAAAATCTCTTCGATGGCTTCGGGGCGAAACTCGCCGAAGATGGAATCTTCCAGATCGTCCATGCGGTCGCTCACCACGTCGAGGAGCGGCAGGTAATCGTCAACGACGGCGTCGATGAGGATGTAGGCCAGGACGCCCGCGCCGTGCTCGGCGCGATCCGTCCACTCGTGCCAGAGACGCGAGGCCGTGTCGATGGCGCGGATCGGGCGGCTGTGGACGGTGACGAGATAGTTCTTGCCGAGGAAGATGTTGAGTTCGCGCAGTTCGAGCCGGTCGTTTGGTCCGGCGAGTTCCGCCTCGTAGAGCACGATGAAATAGTAGCCGGGGTACTCTTCGATCTTCGGGCGCTGGTGCTCGTTGCGGCAGTCTTCAATCGAGAGGTGGTGGAAGCCGAACTCCTCGGCCAACTCTTCGAAGTCGCTCGAAGTCGGGTCGGTCACGTCCGCCCAGACGACGTTCTGCGGCTCGACGCGCAACTCGCTGATGTCGGCTGCAAGGCAGTCGTCCGAGAAGGCTTTCGTCTCGATGTTGAGGCAAACAGTCCTGATCAATTAAATTTCCTCCCGCAAGAATTTGCCGCCCCCGTGCGTTTCCGGCGAAACTCACGGCGTAAAACTATCCGCGTCGAGGTTACGGGCGAGGGTCTCGCACTATAGCACCGGAAAGTGATAAATTACGAAGCATCCGGTCGGTTAACTCGCGAAGAGATGCTTCGGTTAAAGACATGTTAAAAGCCGCTTGCCTGCTGCTCATTTTATACGGCGCTTCGCACACGCCTGCGCAGACGCCCTCCGCCGCGCAGCCTGTCACGAAGCATGATCAGGCCGTGCGGGAGTTGAAGGAGTTGACCTTCAACGAATGCGAGGCGGTCTTGGAAAATCACACGGCAACGCTCGACCGCATCTGGGCTGACGAGTTCACGATGCACACGGCGGACGATGTGACGACGCCGAAAGCCGGAGCGCGTGCGTATCTGAGAACCGCGCTGCCGCAGAGCATCTCCGGCGTCTGCACAATCGAATATCAAGAGATCAAAGTCTCCGGCAACAAGGCCAAAATGTCCGGGCGCATGCGCATCAGCGCGACCGATTCGGACGGCTCGTTCAAGCCCGTCCAATATCGCTTCGGCCAGCGTCTGGTCAAACGCGAGGGAAGCTGGCAGGTCGTCTTCCTCGAATTCAGCTTCGACAAGTAATCAAACTTCCTGAGAGAGCGCGCGGGACCTTCGTTGAGATCGAAAGCGACTTCCGCGCTCGCTCAAGGCTTCGACTTCTGTTCTTCGCTCTGTTTACGCTTCTTCGCGTCTTCCCGCTCTTGAACGACGCGTGCGGCCTGCAAGTCTTCGAGCGCGACGTGCGGCGACTGGTCAACGCCGATTCCCTCTAACCCGATGCCCATGCTCAGGCGCACCCCGTCGCATTCCAGAGCCATGTCCTTCAAGTCCTGCAAATCCCTGACGCCCTTATCCTGCCATTCGTAAAACGGCTTCCACTTGCCTGACAGGCCGAGCCGCACTGCGGTCACAGACAGAAACTGATCCGTGCTCTGCCAGCGCTCGGTGCGCGGGTAGTTCAAGCGTATGAAGGAGACGCGCCCGTCCGTAAATTCCAGGTCGATTGTTTCAACATCGGAGAATCGTGAATCGGCGGAAGAAGTATTTGCCGACTCACGGCTGCCGACGGTTGCTTTCGCCACGCCCGATTCGTTCGCGACGCCGACGCTTAGTGCGGGAAAGAGCAGAGCGGCCTGCTCCTGTGTCATGCCGAGCCGGAGTCCGGCGAGAGCGAGAGGCTGCTGCTGCCCGCCTTCGCTGAGCGCGCATTTAACTTCGCGCGACTCCGAACCCGCAGGCGGCGCGGCCTTCCGCTCCTCTTGCGCCGTCACCTTCTGCGACGGGTCGATTTCGAGGCGCACGCGCGCGGTGCGATAATCGGCAATCGCCTGATAGTAAGCGAGCCGCGTGAGGGCGGAGTTGCCTTGCGCGTCTATGACATCCGTGATGTCGGCCTCGTCCTGACGATAGCGTACGAAAATAAGGTTGAGATTCTGCTGCGCCGAATTGGCCGCCGACTCCGCCAGTTTGATACGCGCCAGCGCCGAGAGGGCTGCGGCGCGCTGGTCGTAAAACTCCTGCCGCAAACGCTGCAAGGTTTGCTCCCGTTGTAAGTCTAAAGAGCGTGCGCGCAGGCGCGCCTGCGTCTCGCGGCTGCGGCTCGCGCCGAAGTTCCAGAGCGGGATGTTGAGGCTGATGATGGCCGAGCCGCCCGAATATTGCCTGAGGCGGCGTATGTCTGCCGTGTCGAAGCCCGCGTTGAAACTGTAGGTCAGTTCGGGGAAGAGTTCGCGGCGCGCGAGACGCGCTTCCTCTCTCGCCGCACGCTGCTGCGCGTCCAAATGGTCTAACTCCGGCCTGAGTTTGACCATCTCCTCCGTATAACTCAGGAAGTCCGCGACGGTCGGCACGTCTTGCATGAGGCGCGCGACGCCGATGTGCGTGACGAAATCAACTCCGGTCAGGACGCGCAACAGGCTCATCGCCGCCGATTCGGCCAGACGCGCCTGCTCCAACTCGTCGCGGCGCGTGGCCGCCGCCGAGCGTATGCGATGGATGTCCGCTTCCTCGCCCTCGCCGCGCGCCTGTCGTCTCAAAGCCAGATTGACGAAGGCTTCCGCGAGCGCCAGCGTCTCGTCGGCCAGACGGCGCTTTTGCCGCGCGAGCACCAGACCGTAATAGGCATCTACGGTGGCGAGTGTCAGTTCGCGTTTCGCCATAAGAGTACCGGCGCGCGTGGCGGCGAGCAGGGCGCGGCTGCGCCGTAGCGAAGCGCGCAACTTGCCGGAGAGGTCTATCGGGCCGGTCGCGTTCAGGAAGGCTGTGGTTTCGTTGATCGCGCTGGCGGAGACGAAACTGAACGTGAGCGGTTCGCCCGGCGCTCTGACTTGCGAAGGCGTCGTGCCGATATAACCGAGCGGGATGCTGAACTGCGGGAGGAAAGCGGCGCGCGCCTGTCTCACGTCCTCGCGCGCGCTCTCCTCTTCAAGCCGCGACTGTTGGTAGACGGAAGCGTTCGCGAGCGCGAGCGTGACGGCCTCGTCCACCGTCAAAGTGCGCCGCATCGTCATGTCGCTGCCGTACGGGTAGTCGTAGTAAGGCTCCGGCGGCTCCGGCGTCGGGCGCGGTTGTTGGGCATCGAGTCGGGCGGTCTGACCAAACAAGCACAGCAGCAGTGTCAAAGAGCATAGCTTCGAGGGGACTGACGATCTAAACAAAGGTTTGCTCTCCTTAGCAACAGGCGCGGGAACTATTAATAAATGCTTCCTCTTGTGACAAGGCCGACACAGGACGGCGAATAATATCCCAATCAATTACTTCGTGACTATAAATTTCTGCGCGTCGCAAATGCGCGGCGCGACAAACGGATTTGCATACGCTCCTTCAAGTCGCCCGCTCATCCCCCACACTTGAAACAGTCGCGTGACCGTTTCGCTAAACTTTCAGCCGTCTCGACCTTCCTTCGTCCTCCTTTTACATAACTTTTACATTCGCCGCGCCGCCCGCCTGTTACGATAACCATCGCCCCCAACATCAAACTACAGGCGAACCGAGGAGTCGGGAAATCATTCAGCAGGGGAGAGTAAAAAATGTCAGCACAGGGCTTGGGCGCGCAACAGATCGCGGCGCAGCGTAACGGAAAAATCAACTGGTCGACGACCATCACGATGGTCATCTTCCATCTCGGCGCGATAGCCGCGCTCTTCATGTTTTCGTGGACGGCGCTCTTCGTCTCAATCGCGTTGTGGTGGATTTCCGGCAGCCTTGGCATCGGCATGGGCTATCACCGCCTGCTCACGCATCGCGGCTTCAAGACGCCCAAGTGGGTCGAGTATTTTCTGACCACCTGCGCCGTGCTCACGCTGGAGAGCGGCCCCATCCAGTGGGTCGGCACGCACCGCATACACCACGCCCACACCGAAGGCCCCGGCGACCCGCACTCCCCGCGCGACGGCACGTGGTGGGCGCACATGGGCTGGATTCTTACCGGCACGGCGCAACAGCACGACGAAGCGACACTCAAACGTTACGTGCCCGACTTGATGAAAGACCCCTTCCACGTCTGGATGTCGAAATGGTTCTTCGTGCCCGTCGTCGCGCTCGGCGTGCTGCTGTTGGTCTTCGGCGGCTGGTCGGTCTTCTTCTGGGGCATGTTCCTGCGCACGACGCTCGGCCTGCACGCGACGTGGCTCGTCAACTCCGCCACGCACCTCTGGGGCACGAAGCGTTACAAGACGGAGGACGACTCGACCAACAACTGGATCATCGCCGTGCTGACCTTCGGCGAAGGCTGGCACAACAACCATCACGCGCACCCGCGCGCCGCGCGTCACGGCTATCACTGGTACGACATCGACATGAACTGGTACGGCATCCGCGCGCTC
Organism: Pyrinomonadaceae bacterium; assembly: GCA_035296385.1. Lineage (GTDB taxonomy): Bacteria > Acidobacteriota > Blastocatellia > Pyrinomonadales > Pyrinomonadaceae > JAIVJZ01. The sequence goes on from DATHBB010000190.1 coordinate 22,816, forward strand.
CAGATGCTCGGCCTCGCACGCGACATCAAGCTCCTCCCGCGCGTTGACGAAACGCAGGCGAACGAGGACGGCGACGCGAACGCGCTCTCGCAAGCAGCGTAAAAACATTTAGGGTAAAGGGAAAAGGGGAAGGGGTAAGGGAGAAAGCGACAGCGGGCGTCTTTTCCTTTACCCCTTCCCCTTTTCCCTTTACCCTTTAACCCTTCCGCCTTCCCTTTACCCTTTTCCCTCTGTCTTGATTACAATACAGGCATGCGCTTGAGCGGTCGCCGCCGTAAATCCGTCGCCTTCTTCATCACGCTCGGCGCGTGTCTGGTCGCGCTGGCCGTCGCGCTCAACGTCGGCTGGGTTCTTTTGAACTGGCGCGAGGTGGCGATGCTCGTCCTCGGCATCATCTTCTTCAGCGTCATCATCGCCGGACTCGTCTTGAACACCACTTTCCTCGTCCGTGAGATTCGCCGCAACGAACAGCACGACGCCTTCATCAACGCCGTCACGCACGAACTGAAAACGCCCATCACCTCCATCCGCCTCTACCTCGAAACCTTGCAGACGCGCGAGGTGGACGAACAAAAGCGGCGCGAGTTCTACGCCATCATGCTCGCCGACAGCGAGCGCCTGCTGCACACGGTCGAACAGGTTTTGCGCGCTGGGCAGAGCGGCGGCGCGCAGCGCAAACTCCGGAGCGATCCCGTCATAGACCTCGCCGGAATCGTCCGCGAATCGCTCGAACTGGCGCGCACGCGCTACCCGCAACTCGACGCGGGCGCGTTCAGCTACGCCGAAAAATTCCGCAACGGCGAACGCCCGCTCGTGCGCGGCGACTCGGACGAACTGCGCGCCGTCGTCTCGAATTTGCTCGACAACGCCGTCAAGTATTCGCCCGACGAGGTGCGCGTCTCGGTGCAGGTCCTGGCGATTGACGCGCGGCGTCTGGCCGTGCGCGTGCGCGATCAAGGCATCGGCATCCCGCAGGCGCAACTCAAGCGCATCTTCAAACGTTTCTACCGCGTGCCCGGTCGCTTCATGGCGCGCTTCAAGGGCACGGGTCTGGGGTTGTTCATCGTGCAATCGCTCGTCAAGAAACACGGCGGTCGCGTCTACGCGGAGAGCGCGGGCGAGGG
>DATHBB010000191.1:0-5798 GCA_035296385.1 Pyrinomonadaceae bacterium
AGGCCGAGCCGGTGCGCTTCCGCCGCGACGACGGCGACGAGTTCCGGCTTGAGCGATTGATAAATCTTGATCTGCTCGTAGCCCTGTTTGTGGTAACGCGCGACGGCGGCGCGCGCCTCTTCGGGCGTCTCCGCCGTGACCGTGCCGAGTGGACTCGTGCCGCCGTCAATCACGCCCGCCAGAAGCAGACGCGGGGCGAGCGCGCGCCCGCTTCTGATCGCGTCGCGGAGGGGCACGATGAACTCCGGTTCGTTGCCCGCGTCGCGTACGGTCGTGATGCCTGCGGCGAGCGAAGCCGGAAACCACTCGGCCTGCGTGTTATGCCCGTGTGTATCCCACAACCCCGCGAGTACGGTCATGCCGCGCGCGTCCACACGTGCCGCGCCGTGCGGAATCTTCACACTCGCGCGCGTCCCGGCGGCGACGATGCGGTCGCCGTCCACGACGACGATTGAATCGGGAACGGGGGCGTCGTTCCTGCCGTCAACGAGCAGCCCGCCGACGAGTGCGAACAGGCCGGAGCGCACCGGCTTGATCTGGCGCTTCAACTGTTCGAGTTGGGCGACTGCATCCGTCGCTCCGCGTGCGACGAAGAATGGGAGCGAGGCTTCGTAACCTTCGCGCACGGCCTCGAAGCGATCAAGTTCGGCGTCCGCGCCGACGAGGGCGACGAGTTGTTCGTCGGCGTCGAACCAGACGGTTTCGCGCCCCCACGTCACGCCCTCGATGCTATAGCGTTCGAGTTGAACTTGTTTGCCGTGCGCCGCGACGGTGTCGCGCCCGCGCAGTTCTATGCGCGCGCTCCCGCCGGGGAGCAAGGGCAGAGCGCGCCCCTTGCCGTCGCGCGATTGACGCCGCCAGTAGCGGAACAACAACGTCTGCATCGAGACGGGGGCGAGGCCGCCCGTCACGTAGAAGTTTTCTCCGACGCGTGCGCTTCTCGTCTGCGTGCCTTCGCGCACGCGCGCGACGCCGCGCTCGACTTCAACAGACACGTCTATGTCGGAGCGCGTGGAGGTCTGGCCTTTGATCTCGAACCGGACGGGCGAGAGGTCGCGCCGCGTCTGCAAGGTGGCCGTGAGCGGAACTTTGCCGCCGATGAAGGTCAACTCGGAGCGCGCCGCGAGTTGCACCGACTCGCCCTCGCGCGTGATCTCGTAAGTCTCTTCGCCTACGGGGAATTGATACTTGTAGAGTTTGAACTTGCCGCGTTCCTCAATTAAAGGGGTAGCCGGGGTTGAGCTTTGCGCGGTCGCGGGGCGAAAAGTTGTCGGGTTAAGAAATAGGGCGCAGGCGGTTATCGTTAAGAGCGTGATTTTTAAGCGGCGGTAGGCGATCATTCGTTTTTCTTCATCCGGCGGCGCGGTCAATTCGCGCCAGTTCCGGCGCGTGGTTTTCAACTGTCGCTTCTTCCTCAGCCCAGTCGGGCGCGGCTTCGACCTGGAACGGGATTTCGAGCGTGACGATCATGCCGCGCGGGGTGGCGCGCGTGAGTTCGAAGCGGTGCTCCGCGCCGTAGAGGTGTTCGAGGCGCGCGCGCGTGTTCGCCAGCCCGACGCCGCCCGCCTGAGTTCGCGTCGCGGGATAAGAGAGGTGCGGCGACGAGCCGCCTTCGCTAATCAGCGCGAGGCCGGGGCCGTTGTCCTCGACCTGCACGATCAATCGTTCGCCGCGACGCGCCGCGCGAATCGCGAGCCTGCCGGGCGCGCTCTGGCGCGAGATGCCGTGGCGTATGGCGTTTTCGACGAGCGGCTGGAGGATGAGATTGGGGACACGCGCGTGTAGGGCCTGCGGCTCGATGTCGGTCTCGACGCTGAGGCGGTCGTGAAAACGCACGATCTCGATTTCAAGATAGCAACGCAAAAATTCCATCTCCTGTTCGAGCGTCACTTCCTGATCGCCGGAGTTCTCCAAAGTCAGGCGCAGGAAATCTCCGAGCCGCGCGACCATCTGGTCGGCGGCTTCCGTGTCGCGATGCAGGAGTGCGGAGATGGAGTTGAGCGTGTTGAAGAGGAAGTGCGGGTGGAGTTGCATTTTGAGCGCGCGCAGTTGCGCCTGCGCGAGTTGGGCGCGGAGTTCGGAGGCTTTCACTTCGGCGAGGCGGAAGCTGTGGTAGTAGTCGAGCGCGTTGATGGCGATGAGGATGAGCCAGTAGATCGAAACCTTCATGGGAAGGTTTGCGAAGAGTTGAAAGAGGAAGAGCGAGGCGAGCGTTGGAAACTCCTTCGTGAGCACGCCGCCCGCGAGCCAGTAGAGCGGCAGGTAGAGACAGAGGTGGAGCGCGGGGAAGACGAGGCTCGCCGGGAGATGTACGAGGAGACTGGTGAACCAGCGTTGGCGGTCGAAGCGATAGCGGCGCGCGAGCAGGGCGACGAGCGGCGTCAAAAGCGCCCACAGGTAAAACGCCATCAGGTTCCAGAAGAAGATGCCGACGAGATCGATGCGTCGCGGGTCGCTGATGGCGAGCGTGCCGAAGAAAGAGAGGCAGGCGAAGGTGAGACCGATGAGCGTCCACACACCGAGCAGTATAAAAATTGTGCGTGAACGTTTGTATCGCATCGAAAATATTATCGCATAGGAAGAATTAAATGCGCCTCCGAACTTTCTTACGCGGAGCGGGGCGAGGCGCGCGAGTCGGGGGAGTTTGTGCGACACCATTATAACGTCGCATATGTTTGAACGGCTAACCCGCTCATTTATTGCGTCATCGCTCTCAGCACCTTTTCGTCAGCGGACGGCAAACAAAATTCGGGCAGAGGAATCATCCCCTGCCCTGAACAGATCAATTTTGCTGCGGTCGGAATTCTACACGTCGTGTTCCCTCAAGCTTCGCACGCGCGCTCGCGCGCCTTCCGAGTCATGTTCAGCCGACGGGCTTCGGGAACGGCCCCGCGTCGGCGGGCATCGTCGTCGCAGCCTTCGGCTCATCGTGCGGCAAGGGTATCCGGTAGCGTTTCACTTTGGAGTTGAGCGTCGTCACTTTCAGGCCGAGCAGGCGCGAGGCGCGCACCTGATGGCCGCCCGTCAGTTCGAGGGCGCGCGTGATCAGTTCGCGCTCGAAGCGTTCCACTTCGTCGTAGAACTTGATGCCGCGAATGATGTCGGCCTCTTCGAGCGTCGAGAGCGCCTGCACCTCTTTCAACAAGTTGAGCGCAACGTTCTTGAGCATCTCGATCCGCACGGGCAGCGTGTTCTCGTTCAGCGCGAGGCGATTAGCGTTGTTGCTGCTGCTGCTCGCGGCGCGTGGGTCGCCCGCAAGGTTAACCTCGCGTCGGTCCAGCAGGGCTGCGTCTTTCATCGTTCTCTCCTCAGTTTCCTTTTTAAGCTACCGTCCGGCCAAGCGCGACGACGGGGGAATAGTTTGCGCGTCGTCGATGTTGTGCCCAGTGTAACCGCGCTGCGTCGGGCGGCAACGGAAATGTGACAGGCCGCAAAATCCCGTGTTGAACGGTGCGTGGCGGGGGATGAAACTCCCGCGTTTACCGGCGAAAATTCCCGATTCTCACGGATTTTTACTCCGACACGCCTGACTTTTCACCGCATCGCACGCCCCTGCGCTCGCGTTTTGAACAAAAGATGCGCGCTTTGCCCGCGACGGTTCGCCGCGCTTTTCACTTCCCGCTCGTCACTTCCTGCCCGCGTCGAGAAGTTTGTCGCGGTGTATTTCGCCGAACAGCCTTTTGCCGAGTTCGGCGTCGAGTTGTTTGAGCGTGGCGTGGAGCGCGAGCGCGGCGCGCTTGTCGCGCGCGGCGGCGTAGAGCGAGCCGAGGTTGTACTGCGCCTGCGCGAAGTTCGGGTCGAGTTCGAGCGCGCGGCGCAGGGTCTTGACGGCAGCGTCGTACTGCTTCGCGTTGCTCTGCACGACGCCGAGATTGTTGAGCGCGTGGGTGCTCGTCGGGTCGAGCCTGACGGATTCGAGCAGAGACTTGAGCGCCTCTTTGCGTCGCCCGAGTTGTTCGTAGGTGGAGCCGAGTTGATCGTGGGCGGCGGCATAATCGGGCTTGAGCGCGACGGCCTTTTGCAGATGCGTCAGGGCGTCGGGCATTCGCCCCGCGCTGAAATAGACGCGTCCGAGGTTGAAGTTCGCATTCACGTTGTCGGGCTTGAGCCGCAACGCTTCTTTCAAGGCGACGATGGCTTCGGCGAGACGCCCCCGCTGCGCGTAGGCGTAGCCGAGGTTGTTGTGCGCTTGCGAGAGTTCGGGCTTGAGGCCGATGGCGAGTTTGAACTGCTCGATGGCGCGCTCATATTGCCCGGCGTCCAGGTATTTGCAACCGTCGTTATTGAGCGACTCGGCGGTCGGCGCGGCGGGTGTCGCGCCCGCCGCGCCGACCACGCGCTCTGCGGGAACGGAACTCGCGGCAGCAGCGACGGCATACTCCGCTTGCGCCGAGATCGTTCCTTGAAAGAAGACCAAGAGGAGCAGCGGGAACAGGCAAGACCTCATCCGTTTCATGTCCACCTCCCTGGCGTCAGGCCGCGCCGACCTGAGCGCCCCGACGCATTCGCGTGCAAAAAGAAAAAGACACGCATCGCCGCCCGGGTGGGCGCTCCGGCGATTCGTGTCTCACTGTGCGTAAACTCTTGCGGCGAACGCGCTCGGCGAACGAGCGCCGCCGTTAATTGAAAGGATTCTCGCGCCCGCGTGAGCCGGCGTTCGCCTCAGTCTCCCGTAAGGCTTACGCTTGTCACGCGAGCGCAAGAATTCTGGGAGCAGTTTCAACCCGAAGGCGAAAACCGGCAACGAAAATGTGACGGGAGGCGTGTTGTTGATGACGAGCGGGCGGATTCCTGTGACGAGACGTGGGCGACGCAATTCGCAAACCGGAGCGATCAGGAAGAATTTTCAAACAGTTCGAGCAACTTGTCGCGGTAGCTGCGGCTGAGGGTCAACTGCTTGCCGTCGCGCAGGATGACGACGTAGTCGCCGCTAAAGAGCGGTTGGAGTTCTTTGATGCGTTCGATGTTGACGAGCGTGGAGCGGTGTATGCGCAGAAATTTGTCCGGGTTGAGTTTGGAGGCGAGGCGGTTCATCGTCTCGCGCAACAGGTGCGAATCCTTGCCCGCGTGCAGGCGCAGGTAGTTGCCCTCGGCCTCGATCCAGTCGATCTCGGCGGTGCGCAGGAAAAAGACGCGCCCCGACGATTTGATCATCAGGCGTTCGAGATGGCGCTGCTCGGTCTGTAGATTTTCGAGCAGCGAGAGCAGGCGCTCGTTGAGTTCGCCTTTCGCGCCGTTTGAGAGTTGCGCGCGCGCGCGTTCGATGGCTTTGCGAAAACGCTCGCGGTTGTAAGGCTTCAACAGATAGTCGAGCGCGTTTACGTCGAATGCCTGCAAGGCGTAGCGGTCGTAGGCCGTGACGAAGATGACGGCGGGCATCTGTTCGATGCCGATTGATTCGACGACGCCGAAGCCGTCGAGTTCGGGAATTTGTATGTCGAGGAAGACGAGATCGGGCTTGAGCGTCTGGATGGCGGCGACGGCTTCGCGCCCGTCGGCACATTCGCCGATAAATTCGATGTCGCGTTCGCCCGCGAGAAACCCCTTGATGCGCTCGCGCGCCAGCGGCTCGTCGTCAACAATGAGCGTCCTGATGATGTTCACCCGTGTCGTGGCCTCTCTCTCGATTGTGGCTTCGTGCGAAAAGGAGTTGCCGGAAGCGCCGTCGGAAGTTATGGACGGCGTTCTTTGTATAACGACCTGAGATCGAGTTTGTTCCAGCCAAAAACCAGCGCTTAGCCGTTAGACAACCGGCAAGCGCTTTTGGTTGCAAACTTTCTTTGCGGTTTCAGGCGCGG
>DATHBB010000192.1:0-9056 GCA_035296385.1 Pyrinomonadaceae bacterium
AGCAAATCATCCACAATGCAATAAATTATGGTCGTGTGATCGATCACCGCTCCCCTCCTACTTTCGTTTGGCGACGAAGTGGAGGGGATTTTCTTTTGCTTTCAAAGAACTAGCAAACCGCTAACTAGCAACTTGGGTTAATTAGTTGCCGTTTACGCGACTAATTACGTTAATCCATTTCACGCGGAACTTGGTGATAATGACAGGGCGTTTGTCGAACTGAACGAGCCCGAGCAAAACCGCGAAGCCATTCTTTGCCTGTTCAAAGTTGACACGCGTTTCGATTCTCTGCACGCAGGCGCGCGCCTTCAGGATTTGCTGCGGTACTTCAGTTTCCAGCGAGATGCGCCGCGCGCGTAACTCACGGCGAGCCGCTGCCCGGTTTGCCTTAACGATGAATGACACGCCGGGCGAGGCGGATACTTTTCGTTGTGAACGTCGAACGGGAGCGGGGAAGCGTCCATCGTTATTGCTCGTCTTTTCGGAGGGCGGCGCGGAGTTCTTCGAGGTATTTGCGGTCTTCTTCGGCGAGGGCGTTTTGCGTTTGGAGTTGCAGGAAAATATCGAGCGCGCGCTGGTGGTTTTCTTTCGCCGTGCGTAGATGCGTCTGGCGGGTCTGCCCGTTCGTGGTCTGCGCGAGGGCATGGTGTGTGTCGCCGATGTAGGTGTGGACGCTCGCCAGTTTTCGGAGCGGGAAAAGATTTTTCGGGTCGGCGCGCACGTCGTCTTCGAAGAGTGCGACGGCTTTGTCATAACTCGCGAGCGCGCCCGTAAAGTCTCGCCGCCCGTGCTTCGCCTGACCGAGAAACATCAGAACCCTGCCGATGTCGTGCTTGTAGGTGCGATTTTTCGGTTCGATTTTTTCCAGTTCCGCGAAGGTCGCCGCCGACCTGTCGAGATAGAAGACGGCGTCATCGAGTTTTTTCAAACGGACGGCGATGTTGCCGAGCAGCGAATAGGTCTTCGCCAGATTTTGACGCGCCTGCGTGTTCGCGGCATCGTTTCTGACGGAATCTTCGGCGACTCGCAGGGCTTTCAGCAAAATCTCGAATGAGCGCGCATCGTCCACCTCTTGATAAATCTGCGAAGCTTGCAGGTAAGTGTTGAGCAACCCCTGTTTGAGCACGGTGTCGTGTGGATACTTTCCCGCCAGCGATTCGCCTATCGCAAACGCCTTCGCCATCTCGGCTTCGCCTTCCTTCACCTTGCCGTCCCAGCGCAGCGTCGTAGCGAGAAGGGTGTAGCCGCGTCCCAGCAGGCGTTGGACCTCGACGTTTTCGGGATGCGCCTGCCGGAGCGTTTCGAGCGTGGCGAGAGCTTTGTTGACGGGCGGATAGGTTTCGGCGACCTGGTCGTTGAAGTAATAGATGTTGCCGAGATCGATCTGCGCTTCGGCGGCGGCCAGACGTAGTTCGAGCGAGTCGGGGCGTTCGGCGATCAAGCGGTCGTAAAGTTCGAGAGCCTGCGCGGAGTCCGCGAGCGCTGCGCTCACGTCGCTCAACCACCATCGCGTGTAGCTGAGCGCGGCCAGGTTTGCGGCCAGACGCCTGCGGCGCTCGAAATCATACGAATTCCCGGCGAGCAGTTGCCGGTGAATTTTTTGCGCTTTCTCGTAACTCGAAATCGCGCCGGAGAAATCGCTCAAGTTAGGGCGGCGCGGCGCACCCTGCAAGTCCGCGACCTTCTCGTAGGCCGCCGCCAATTCGCTCTGGAGTTGCGCGTCGTCGCCGGATTCAAGCGCGAGCGAGTCGAGGTATTCGAGCGCGCGTTCGACGAGCGAGACGCGCGCCTCCGTCGAGCCTTCGAGGCGCTCCATCTTCGGCGCGATCTCGAACAGGAGCGCGCTGGAGAGGCGGCGCACGTCCGTGAAGCGACGCTCGGCGCGGTCGCGCTCGCGCCGCGCCACGTTCGCCTGCCACAACGCGAAAGCCGTACCGACGACGAGCGAGAGCGCGACGAGCAGGACCGCGCCGAAAGCGAGTTTGTTGCGCCGTATGAACTTGCCCGCGCGATAGGCGAAAGAATCCGTCTGCGCGCGAATCGGCAGCCCGCCCAGATACCTCTCAACGTCCTCCGCGAACTCGGCGACCGAAGCATAACGCCGCGCGGGTTCTTCGCGCCGCGCCATCGCGACGATGTTTGCCAACTCGGCGCTGATGAATCGCCGAAGGTTGTTTCTCCCGCGCCCGTTTCCGTTCTCTTCGTTCGTCGGCAGATTCGTCGCTTTGGTTTTCTGCCCCGGCGTTTCCGAACGCCACCCGCCGGGCGCGCGCTCGGTGTTCGCCGACGGAGAGCGCGCGCCGCCCAGCAGGTCTTGCAGCAAGACGCCGAGACTGTACACGTCCGAAGCCGTCGTCACGCGCTGGCCGCGCACCTGTTCGGGCGAGGCGTAGTCGGGCGTGAAGACGCGGAAATTCGTCTGCGTCAAGTCGTCGGCGGTCGCGTTCGCGTGTTCGGGGTCGAGCAGTTTGGCGATGCCGAAGTCCAGGAGTTTCGGCGTGCCCTCTGCATTAACGAAGATGTTCGACGGCTTGATGTCGCGGTGGACGATGAGATGTTGATGCGCGTAAGCGACGCCGCGACAGACAGCAAGGAAGAGTCGCAGCCGTTCATCGGTCGGAAGATTTCGCGCGTTGCAGTAGTCGTCTATGCGCACGCCCTCGACGTATTCCATCGCGAAGAACGGCTCGCCGTCCGCCGAGACGCCGCCGTCGAGCAGGCGCGCGATGTTCGGATGATTGAGCGAGGCGAGAATCTGGCGTTCGCGACGGAAGCGGCGCGCGAGTTCGGAGTCGGCGAAACTGCGCCGCACCACCTTGAGCGCCACCTCTTGCTGAAACTCGCCGTCCGCGCGTTCGGCTAAAAAGACCGCGCCCATGCCGCCGCGCCCGATCTCGCGCACGATGCGGTAGTGGCCGACCTGCTGACCGGCGCGCTCGTCCGTGCCGTCGCCGTCTGCCGTAAAGAAGTCTGCGGAGAAGGCGAGCGCGGGCGCGGCGAGGAATGCGTCAGCCCCCTCCTCGCAGACGAGCAGCGACTCGACCTCGCGCCGCAATTCTTCTGCGCCGGCACACTCGGCGTCGAGAAACTCGCGCCGCTTTGAAGGCTCAAGCTCCAGCGCGGCGTTCAGCAATTTTTCGACTTTCTGCCAGACCTCGTTTCGCATCTCTACACACAAACGCGCATTTTGTTGATTGAAACTGACACGGCCTGCCGGAAACGCCTGCCCGCGTGCGTCGGTGTTGTCGGGCGCACGCGCGCGGAGTTAAGAAAACAGTTGTTACGTTCGGTTGTTCTGATTGAGTTCGCGGTAGAGCCAGAGCCGCGCCGTCTTCCAGTCGCGCAGCACGGTTCTGACCGAGATACTTAAGACTTCGGCGATCTCCTCGTCGCTCAGGCCGCCGAAGAAACGCATCTCCACGATCTTGCTCTTGCGCTCGTCCATCTGCCCCAGCCTCTCCAGCGCTTCGTCGAGCGAGATGAGGCTCGCCGCGCGCTCTTCAATCGAAACCTGCACGTCTTCGAGCGAGAGATGCACCGCCGCTCCGCCGCGCTTCGCGGTGGCGTGCGCGCGCGCGTGGTCAACGAGGACGCGGCGCATCATGCTCGCCGCGATGCCGTAGAAGTGCGCGCGGTTTTGCCAACTGACCGAGCGTTGATCTACGAGACGCAAGTACGCCTCGTTGACGAGCGCGGTCGGCTGCAAAGTGTGCCCGCCGCGCTCTCTGGAGAGAAAGGCGCGCGCCAGCCGCCGCAATTCGTCGTAGACGAACGGCATCAGGCGCTCCGGTGCTTCGCGGTCGCCGCCGCTCCAATCGTGCAGAATCCGCGTAACCTCGTGTTGAATCTCATCTCCCATGCAGGTCTTTGCCCCCGGCGCACAGACGCGGAGTTTAACCGTGAACGGCCTCTCAGCCAAAAAAAATCTCGCCAACGTGTCATGTTTCGCCGCCGACTCCCGCGTGTAATGACCGGAGGAGAAAAATCATGAATCAGAATTCACCCTACCCGAATCAACCTCACGCCGCGCAGCAGATGACCCGCTACAACATCATCGATCAACTGAACGGCGGAGTCGTCGTCTCCAGCTTCGAGCACCCGAGTGAGTGGCGTGCGAACGGTCAGGTCATGTGGAATCTGGAACACACCGAACTGCCCGTGAACGCTCACGCCGTCGCCTTCAACCCGAACGGCCTGGAGTGTTTCGAGTTTCTCCCCATGCAAGCCTTCTTCTGGATCGGAGGCGGTTTCGCACCTGTCGCCATCGGGCAAAACTCGCACGGACTCGTGTGCATGCCGCCGCGACCCGCGCCGAACGCGCTGGCCGAAATCGTGATCCCGTATTTTCGCGGCGACCGGCAGAACCTGCGCGTGACGGGCGTGCAGCCGGTCCGGAACCTCTGGCAACTCTTCAACGAACCTCCGCCGCCGCAGGGCGAAGGCGTCATGGCGCGCGTCGAATACGAGGAGCGCGGGCACGCCATCGAGGAGGAATTCTACGGCGTGTATTCGTGGAACCAGGGGCAGCAGTTGAACTGGGGCTTCGCGCGTCTCTTCTGCTTCCGCGCCGGGCGCGGGCAACTCGACGGCATGCGCCAGACGTTCTGGCACATCGCAGGCTCGCTGCAATTCAACCCGCAGTGGAATCAGCTTTACGCTAAAATTCAGAAGCAGTTGAAAGCTACGTTCATGAAGCGCATGGGCAAATAGTGCGAGCACACGCAGAACAAGGGGCGAGCCGCCATTTGTAATGTCACGCGGCTCGCCCTTCCTCTTAATCCCTCCCTTACTCGCGTTCCTTCTCACGTTCCTTCAATCATCGCCGCAACTCCATCACTGTAGGGTTCTACGGATTCGACGCTTACGATGCTTCGGAGACGGCGGCGCGCGGCGCGGTAAAGCCAGCAGGGAGTGACTAAATCCGAGTTGGCAGTGGAAGCGGAGCAGTTGAGGCCGAACTTGAAAATGGACTTTGCTCTGAGTAGTTAAGCCTCCACTTCAAAGCAGCCCTTCTTGCATCATCAACTCTGATTTAGGCACTCTCAGCCAGCAAAGTTTCTTGTACACTCGTGCATAAAATGGTAGATTCCGCCCGAATGGCTTTTGCCTCGACGGGCGCGCCTGAGCACATCATAGTGCGACAGGCGGCCCCGGCCAATACAACATGTTGGCCTCCGGCGAGTGATGGTCGGGGCGGAGCATAAGCTAATCGTTTAGCCGCACGGCGGCACCTCCCGACGTGGTTCAACGGATGACAAAGCCGCTTTTATCAATCGCCGTCCTGCTCCTCGCCGTCTCCGTTACGGGGGGCGCGACCGAGCAGGGCAGCCGTGCGTCGCAAACGGAGACTCACCGCCGCCGGAAAGACCGTGCGCCCGTAATTTTTCTCGACAGCACGAAGGAGCGCGACGGGTTGAAGGGACCTGTGCGGCGCGTCGAGACGGAGATCGTGAGGGTGGAACTGCGACAGGGCAAGCTGTTGACGAAGTCGCGCTCGTTGTTGGAGCGGACGCTCTACGACGAACACGGGCAGCGCACGGAGAACGAGACTTATCCGGTCGTCGGCAATCAGGTCGGGAAGGAGACGCACAAGTACGACGCGCAGGGGAATCTGGTGGAAACAATCGTCCGCGACGGGCGCGGGCGAGTCCTCAGTCGAATTGTTTACGAATACAAACTCGACGACTACGGCAACTGGGTTCAGATGACCGCCTCCGTCGCCGTCTCGAAGGTGGGCCGGATCGAGTATGAGCCGACGGAGATCACGAAACGTTCGATCACTTATTACCTGAGCGACGAAGCGGCGGCGCAAACTCCGTCGGGCGCGGAGAACGGCACGGCGGGCATCGCCGCCGTCGCCTCTACGGCGGAAGGCGTCAAGGTGAGCAGGCGTGCGGAAGCGGCGACGGACGCGAAGATGACGCCGACGCCGAACCTGCCGCAGGCGAGCGCGGAGAAGGACGACGTGATAAACGTCGGCGTGCTGAACGCGCGGACGACCGAGTTGCCGAAGCCCGCGTTCCCCGTGAGCGGGCTGCGGCTCGACAAGCCGTTGACGGTGACGGTCGAAGTAGTCGTTGACATCACGGGGCGGGTGGCGTCGGCGCGTGCGCTTGCGAGCGCGCCGGAGTCGCTCAGGGAGACGGCGGAGAACGCGGCGCGGCGCGCGCTGTTTCTGCCTTTCTACGTGGGCGGTCGTCCGGTCATGGCGAAAGGTTTGATCAACTACAGTTTTGATTTCCTGCCGTGAGCGAGGGGAAGGCTCAAGCGTTCGGCGTCGGTATTTTGAGAGTCGGGGAATTGTCGAAGTGGAAAATATAGAGCGCACGCACTTCATGGTCTTAACCGGTCATCTGGACGAACAGCCCTTGACCGATCTCTTCAGGACGCTGCGCGTGCAGAGAAAATCGGGGCGGCTGCAAGTCGAATACGGCGACGCGCCCGGCCTGTTCTTCTTCGAGGACGGTCAACTCGTAGATGCCCGACTCGGCAGCCTGCGCGGGCTTGAAGCCGTCTATGCCGCGCTCGCGCTCGACGGCGCGTCCTTCAACTTCAACCCGCTCGTGCGCCCGCCGGAACGAAGCATCGACCGGCAGCAACAGAAGTTCATCACCGATCTGGTAGAAGCACCGCGCCGCGACAATCTAACGGAGATCAAGATCGCGGGCGGCAACAACCTGCACGCCGGAGCGACGGCGGCGATAGCCGCATCGACGCAGCCCGCGCCGCTCCAACTCGCGCCCATCCCCGCCGAAGCGCTCGCCCCGCTCGAACAACGTCTGACGGCGGTGGAAGAGGCGATTCATGCCACCTCGCGTCGCTTCTCGCGCGAGCGTCTGATTTACGCAATCGTCATCAGTTTCCTCGTCGGGCTGACCGCAGTGACAGCCGTGCAAGCGTTAATGAACATGCGCAAGCTGCCCGTGTCCGCGACGGGCGCGACGGATGCAACGCGCGCGGGTCGGAAAGTTAACGCGGCAAACGGCGCTGAGACCACAGCGGCGGCGGCAAAGGGCGACGCGGCGCGCGGGGCGTCCGTCGCTCCCGTTAAAAAGGCGGATGAAGGCGTCGCTGCACCCAACGTCGAACGTGAAGGCGTCGCCGCTACAACGTCGCAGCAGTTGCCGGGCGCGACGAAGAACGGCGGCGTGCGCGCGTCGGCGTTGCAAAACGGATCGCTCAAGTCGTCTCAGCCCGCGAGAGACGCGCGAAAGAATGCCGCCGCCGCAGTCCCCGCGACGCCCGCCGCGCGCGGCGGATATGTCGTGCGCGTGTTGATGGAGGTGAAGGACGGGCAGGTGACGGAGGCGCGCGTGTTGAACCCGCGACCGGGCGCGGGCGATTACGAGTCGCTCGCGCTCAGGATGGCGCGGCAGCGTCGCTATCCCAAAAATTTCACGGGCGGCGACACCTGGAACATACGCGTTAAACCTTGAAGCGAAACTCCCCGCGCGCCGCTTCGATTTTCCACGCCCGCTACATTAGTTAGACGCGGCTACGCGCAACTCAACGCCGCACAACGCAACCGTAGGGCGAACGAAGAAAAAGATGCTGTTCATCCAAAGCAACAGTCTGGCGCTCGCGCTCGATGAAGGCGAACGCCTGCGCCTGCTCGACGCGCTCGCCGCGCGCGGACTCGTGCCGCTCATACGCTCTTCGCGCCGTCGTACATTTGAATTGCTCTTGCCTGAGAGCGCGGACGCCGCGTTGGTCGAAGCGGCAGCGGCGGAGTTTGAGCGTGAGTTTGTCGCGCGACACGCAAGGGAGCGGCAGGGCGGCGGCGCGGCGGCGTACACGCCGGGCGAGTTGTTCTGCGCGGGCGACTGCGTGTTCTTTCTGGTCTTCGGCGCGGGCGCGCAGGAAGGTTTGACGACGGGCATCGTTTACAGCATAGAGACGGGTGAGCCGCTGACGAAACTCGACCGCTTCTGCCGCGACGTGCGCGAGGCTTTGATCAAATTGGGGACGGGCAGCAACGGCAGCGACGCGGCGGGAGACATGCCGCCGGAGTTGCCCTGTTGGAAGACGCGCGCGGCGCGTGCGTCGCAAGGGCTGGCGCGGTTCATGGCGATTCAGCCGACGGATTTCGCCGTCGCCGCGAAATTAAAGGGCGGCGCGCGCGAACTCGTGCGCGCGTCGGAGTTGATGGAAGAATCGTCCGTGCGACAGTTTTTGCGGCGCGTGCAGGAGATGCGGCGCGAGGGCTATTCGCCGCGCCGCCTGTTCGCCGAGGCCGCGACGCTGCAACAGCAGGGCGTCTCCGTCGAGCGCATGTTGGACGCGGGACTCCTTGAGCGAGAGGTGCGCGTCAGTTGCCGCAAAAGCGGCCACGCCTTGTTCGACCTGCCCACGCCCGATTCGCTGGCGGCGATCACGATCAGCAAGGCGAAGTGTAGTTTGTGCGCCGCGCCCGTCGCCGACGAAGTGGTCGAAGAGACGATCAACCCGACGTGGCTCGCCGTGTCGCTACTCGAAGACGGCGGTTGGATGAACACGCGCGTCTATAAGATCATACGCGCGCTCGGCGTGCCCGACAGCGAGATCGCGACCGGCCCCGCCTCCGCACACGGCGAGTCGTATCTCGCCGCAGACGTGTGCGGCAACTCGTATCTGTTCGTCACCAGAGACGGAGATTTGACGCCCGCCGTCTCGCGCCGCGTGGTCGAAACAATCGCTGAGACGGAGGCGACGCATCTCGTCGTCGTCATCACCGGCCACGTCGAAGACGAAGGGCGTTTACGGCTTTACGAGTTTGCGTGGCGGCGCGCGCGCGACGGTCAGGATTTGGACACGTCGCTCGTCGAAGGCTTGGAAGGCGCGCAACGCGAGATCGCACACTCATTTGAGCGCGCCGTTCACCGCCAACTCTCCAGACAACTCTTCCCGCTCGACGCCGCGCTCGGCATCAGTGCGAGCGACTTCGTGCTCGACTGGTTCAAGTTGACGAACACGAAGGCGACGGCACCAGCGGGCGCAGGACGCGGCGACGGCAGCGCGTCGAACGTCCTCATGCCGTTCTTCGCGGACATCAACCGGCGCGTCGCTTCGTGAGGTTT
>DATHBB010000193.1:0-22158 GCA_035296385.1 Pyrinomonadaceae bacterium
CGCCGAGGCGGTGAGCACTTTGGCGATGCCGAAGTCGAGCACGGAGACGCCGCGCTCGTTGAGCATGATGTTGGAAGGCTTGAGGTCGCGGTGGACGATGCCGAGCGCGTGCGCTTCCGCGAGCACGTCGCAGATTTCGCAGGCGATGCGCACGGCGCGTTCCGCCGTGAAGCGCCCTTCGCGCGCGAGCGCGTCGGCGAGCGTCGCGCCTTCGACGTGTTCCATCACGATGAAGGGGCGGCCATCGGGCAGACTCCCGGCGTCGAAGATCATCGCGGCGCGCGTGTGGCGCAGGCGCGCCATCGTGCGCGCCTCGCGCATGAAGCGTTCGGCCACTTCGGGGTCAGCGGCAAACTCCGCTTTGAGAACTTTGATGGCGACGGGGCGTTCGAGTCCGAGATGCGTGGCGAGATAGACAGTGCCCATCCCGCCCCTGCCGATCTCACACTCGATCCGGAAACGGTTGGCTATGACACGGGGGATGTCCATGATAAAACCCTCTTTTTGGGGACAAAGGGTCGTCGTTAGGCCGTTTACTTCTGAACGAGACGAGGGGGAAGTAGCGCGGTCAAGCGGCGAGAGGAGACTATTCAGTTAATCCTTCTAACGGGCAACGGGGAAAGTTGTCGTTGCTTGAAACGGCGGATGCCGGACATGACGGAGTGTAGCACCAAGCGAGGCGAAAGGTAAAAGCAAATTCGCGTGCGCGCGACGAAATTTTCGCCCCAACAATTTTTCCAAAATTTCGTTTTCCGGTGAACGCACTATTAGTGAGCGCACTATTAACAGTGCGCCCGTCGTAGCTGTTAGCGTTAAGTGATCTCTGTGAGCCAGTGCGCGAACAACACGGCGACGAGCAAGCTGCCGTAGACCGACGCGCCGATGCGTATGCGGCGATGCACTGCTCCGGCGGCGAGGCTAGCGTGTCCTTGCCGGTAGAACATCAAAAAGATCATAGAGAGGCTAAAGACGACGAGGCCGACGACAAGTAACAGTCCGGCGGGGTTCAGCCGCGCGGCTTCTGCGAAGTCGCCTTGCAGCGAGAGCAGGACGCTGCGCGTCATGCCGCAGGTCGGGCACGGGATGCCGAAGTGATCTCTGAACCAGCAGCCCCAGTTCAACTCGCGCCCCGCGAAGTAAGCGCGCTCCGGAGTGGCCCAGGCGAGCGCGCGCACGACTGCGAGTTGCAAGAGGAGCAGCGCGCCGACGAGTCCCGGCGCGCTGCCTGCCCTGTTCGCCCACCTGGTTAAAACTTCGCTCATGCCAAAACTTTGCTCACGTGGTTTTGATCACGAAAGTGCCTGCGGCCTTGTCGTGGAGCGTCTGTTTCTGCTCATCCCAGAGCGGCCAGAGCACGTCCGCGAGGATGAGGAAGAAGGCGAGAATGGGCACGAAGCTCATACCGACCTGCACGAGCAGGCGTATGATGAGCGTGCCGAGCGGCGGGATGTTGCCCGTCGCGTCAACCACTTTCAACTTCATCACGCCCTGCCCGATGGACGAGCCGCGCTTGCTGACGAGATAAATTTTGTTGAAGATGCCAAGCCCGAAGACGGAGACGGAAGTGACGAGCATGCCCATGCAGAAGATGCCGCCCGGCAGCGGGTTGTCGTCGCCGCCGACGCCTGCGGTCGCGGCGGCCAGCGCGCCGAAGATGAAGAAGAGGACGATCATCACGGCAAAGGTCAGCGCGCCGTCGATGAGCGCGGCGAACACACGGTCGATCCATTCGGCGTAGCGCATCTGGCCGTAGACGCCGGGCACGCCCGCCGGTTGCGCGTACATCGAGCCTGCTTGCGGGGCAGCGTAGGTGGGGGGCATCGAGAAATCGGGGGCGTAATTACTACTACTGCCCGGAGGCGCGGCGTTCGGCGCGGAAGACGCGCCGCTGCCGGTCGAAGGCTGGCCGTGTAGTTCGTCAGTCCCGACGCGCCAAGAGCCGGGGGCGGGTGCGAGCGTTGCGCCGCAACTGACGCAAAATTTTGTGCCTTCGACGTTGTTCGTACCGCAAGAGGCGCAGGTTGCCATTGTTTTCTCCTTAGGGGTGTTTGAGATGTTTTAGTTTAGTGCGTGGTTAAATATTCGGAATCCAGAAAGTTTGCCCGCATTCTTCGACGCGCTTGAGTCCGAGCGCGGGCAACTCTTTCTCACGAACGCCGAGAAAAGTAAAGTGCGGCAGATCGTAGCGCACCGTTTGAAACCAGCCGTGCCGCTCCATGATCTCGCGCACGCGCGCTTCGCGAAACTCCGCCGCGTCGAACGCCAGCATCGAGAGGTGCTGCGACGCGCCTGGCGCGGCCACCGATGACAGGATCGTCCGCGATAAATCTTTACTGAAAAAGTTGCCTCGCTCCTCTTCCGCGAGCACGGCGGCGATCTGCTCTTTCGACGAGAGCGCGCGCAGGCGTTCCGCCTCGTCTGACGCAAGCGTGTCGAGCGCGACCCAGTGCGCGAGCGCGGGCGTGACGCGCGACGCCCAGAGCCTGAGCGTATCGGCGTAGCTGCGGCGCGACGCCTCGTCGCCTCCGCGCGGCGTGATCTCGAATCCGGCGGCGCGCGCCTCTTCGCGCGCCGCGAGCAGCGCGTCCAGCGCCGCCGGTTGCAACTCGACGCGCGAGTCTCCCATCACGGTCTCCGCCCGTTCGACCTCCGACTGAAACCGCACGCACTCTTCTTCGCTGCGAAACATGCAGCGCGGCGGCACGCGCACCGTCTCGACCGTGACGAACATCGCGCCGTACTCGGCGAGCAAACGCCGCTCGACCGCGTCGCTTGCGTCGCACACCTCTTCGGGGCGCACGCCGCGCCGACCGAGCGCGCGCCGGAGCGCGGAGTAAAAAGGCGACGAAGTGAAATCGTCGGCCTCAAGGCGGGTGATACTGCTGTGGTCTGTCGGTTCGGCCTTCTCGGTTTTTTCGCGCATGCGCAGTAGTAGTAATTATTCCGGCGTGTCTTCGAGTTCGCGCGTGACGACTTTTCGCTGCGCGCGCGAGCGTGATGTATGCTACCAAGAGTCGGGGCTGAACGAAAGAAACGACGGAGGAATCCGACGCCGGAAGGGTAAGAAACTTTGATGGGGCAACTCGACCAGTTCCGCGAAACGCACGCCACCTACCGCAAGTACGGGTGGCAACTCGCGCGCGTCCTGATGCGCCCCGACACGCTCGCGGAGCTTCGCGGCATGACGGGCGGCGAAGAATTTGAGAGCCTCGCGCCGCGCGAATCCGCAGTTGACGCCATGTGGTTTGTGCGACCTGCGGCGGGCGGGCGCGAGTCCTGGGAATTGCGCCTCGTCAGCCAATCCCCTTACGCGCTCCTTGAAATTTTCGAGCCGGACGAAGCGGAAGAAGACCGCGAAGACGTGCGCCGCGAGATGGAAGCGAAGATGCGCGAGCGGATAAATGGAAACGATGAAGGCGGAACGATGAAGGATGAATGAAAAAGCTGTCCGTTGTCAGTTGTCCGTAGTCAGTTGTTCAAGACACATCTTTAGTAACTCGTGTGATAGTCACTAAACAACTGACGACTGACTACTGACAACGGACAGCTTTTTTTACGTTCGTCGCCCCATCTTGACGGGGACGACAGCGCGTTGGCCTTCGCGGTAGATGGTGATTTGGACGGTGCTCGCGGGCTTGGCGGCGTTGATGTAGCCTTCGAGTCCTTCGGGCGTGCGGACTGGTTTGCCGTCGAACTCCACGATGATGTCGCCCTCTTTGAGTCCGGCCAGATCGGCGGGGCGATTGACGTACACTTCGCCTAACTTCACGCCGTGAATTTTCGTGCCCTCGACCGCCACGCGCTCCGTGTCGTCGCTATCAATGCCTAAGACTCCACGCTCTTTGGACATGAAGGCGTCGGAGTCGTAGTCCTTCGACGAGATGGTCGTGAGTTGCGTGGTTTTCGTTTCGCCGTCGCGCACGTAGACGACCTCGACCGTCTTGCCGATAGGCGTCTCGTACAACACATCTCGCAAAGCGTCTTCGCCGTTGATGGGCTTGCCGTCAAACTTCGTGATGATGTCGCCGTCAAAGAGTCCGGCGCGTTCGGCGGGGCTGCCGGGCATGGCCTGTTCGAGGAGCGCGCCCGCCTCGCCCTCCGTGTCGCCAAACTCAGATGCGCCGAAGAACGAGCGCGGCGCTTCCGGCTGCGGCTGGAGGCGACCGATGCTCTCGCGCGCCGTATCCCTGATCGCACGGAACGCGAACCTGCCGCCCAGCCCGACGAGCGGGAGCATCACGACTAAGAGCATCAACACCACCAACCACTTCATGCCCTTGCGACGCCGTCCTGAACCCGCGCCGGGCGGCTGCATCGGGGCGATGGGCGAGATCAAAGTGGTCTGCGCGCCGCCGGTCGGGGCGAGCGGCTGATTGCCCGCCTGCTGCGCCGCCGCCTGCATGTTCGACATCTGCTCGAAGCGAACCGTCTCAACGTACTCGGCCATGCCTTCGCCGAGGCGATAACCGCACATGCGACAAAAGCGCATGCCCTCAACGAGCGCAACCCCGCAACTCGGGCACGCACGCGTCTCGGTCGCTGTCGTGTCTCGTCCGGCGCGTTGTGTTTCGGTCTCCATAAAGTGTCACCTGCGTTGTCGTGTGAATGGCTGACGCTGGCGGGCGTCCGGACAATTTTTCGCGTCACGAATTATACGACAACTCGCGCGACGCGGTTGCACATTCGTGCGCGCGCGGCATAAACTTTTCCCGCACATCAATAACGGCACAGAGACCGGGGCGCGACAAAGCACTACTGAAGCGACCGACGACTGTTTCAACGAAAGAATGAGGATCATAAGTGGAAGTAGTTAAAGCGCTCGCTGCTTTGCAGCCGCTCTACGGCAAAGACAACATCGAGATCATCACAGAGGACGGCACGCGCGTGCGCGGCGTTGTCAAAAGCATGAAGACGACGCAAGCTCTCACCAAACCCAGCGTCAAAATCCAACGCGCCGACGGCGAAGTCATCAAAATCACTTTCGACACCATCACCGAGATCGTCGATCACAATCCGGCGGAAAGTAAGTAGTGAGCGGTAAGCAGTGAACGGTAAGCGGTGAGGGGTTAAAACGCCGCTCTTGTTCAGACAGTGAGAATGATTCCGCTCACTGCTTACCGCTCGCTGCTTACCCCTCACTTTTTCGCTTCGCGAAAAGCCTTCTTCGTCGCGGGTCGTTTTTAAGGTATGATATTTCGCGCGGCGGGCGGTTTGTTAAGTGAGGCATCCGGCGTCGGCAAGCACGTTTTATGCAGAAAACTTCCAACATCACGATTCAGGAATTCGGCGGGCGCGTGGCGAGCGTCTGGGAGGGCTTGCGCCCTTCGACGCGCAGTCTCGTCGAGCGCGCACTCACCTCCGCCGCGCCCGTCTCGACGCGCGGCACGAACGCGAGTGCGAGCGCCAGCTACGACGCGCGCTCCGAATGGGAACTCAGCCGCCTGCTCGCCGCCTTAGACGGGCGCGCGAAGGAGACGGGCGCGCGCACCTTAAGCTCCGAAGAGGAACAGGAACTCACGCGCATGGCCGAAACCTGCGCACACGTCCTGCACGGCGAAGCGCGCTCGGCGGAAGTCTTCGCACAACTTTTGGAACGCGCGCTCGGCGTGCGCGACTACGCGCGCATCGACGTGCTCGCGGACACCTTCACGCGACGCCTGCCTTCGAGCGAAATCTGCGAACTCGCGCGCCACCCGAACCCTTCGGTGCGCGCGCTCGCGCACGAAGCCCTCGCGCAGTCGCCCACAGGCATGCTCGTCGAACTGCTCGGCGACCCGGTGGACGCGGACGTTGCGCGCGACGCGCTCGAACTTCAGGCCGACGACTACGGCTCGGAAGAAGCCCGCTGGGTCGTTAGCGCATTAGAGCGTGCCGACGCCAGCGAAGAAGAAGCATAAGAAAAGCCGCTCGACAGTCGAGCGGCTTTTCGCTTTACTCCCACCCTTTTATTTCAACTCACAAAATTCAATTGACGGCGACAGGTTCGGGCGTCGCCTTTTGCGCCTCGCCGATCTCGCGCAGGCGCGCGACGACCTGTTCGATGAGCCAGTTCGGCGTCGAGGCTCCGGCGGTGACGCCGACGCGCGACAAGCCGCGCAAGTCCTCCGCGTCGATCTCCTCCGGCGTCTCGATCAGGAAACTCCGCGCGCACCCTTCCTTACAGACCGAGAGCAGCTTCAAACTGTTTGACGAGTGCTTGCCGCCGATGACGTAGAAGGCTTCGACGTGCGTGGCGAGGGCGCGCGCGGCGTCCTGCCGGTCGCGCGTGGCCGAGCAAATGGTGTTGACGATCTGCGGTTCGCTGTCGGATTTGGCGCGGACGGCTTCGGCGGCTTCGAGAAAGGTGCTGAGTTTGATCGTCGTCTGTGAGACGACGAGCGGCGCGTGAAGCGCGGGCAAGTTTGCCACATCATTCGCGTCGCGCACGACGTGCGAATTATTCGGCGCGTAGCCGACGACGCCGATCATCTCAGGGTGATCGGGGTTTCCGACCACGACCACGTCGCGCCCCTCGGCGGCGGCGCGCTCGGCGAGTTTCTGAACTTTGGTGACGAACGGGCACGTCGCGTCAACCACGTGAGAGGCGCGCGCTTCGAGTTCGCGCTGCACCTGCGGCGTGACGCCGTGCGCGCGTATCACCGCCGTCACTTCGCCCTCAACGTCCGCAGGCCGTTCAATGGTTGCGACGCCGTGCGATTCGAGACGTTGAATCTCCTGCGTGTTGTGAATGAGCGGCCCCAGCGTGCGGACGGTCGCGCCCTGCGAGAGCGCGTCCTCCACCATCTCGACCGCTCGCTCCACGCCGAAACAGAACCCGTACTCCTCGGCCAACAAAACCTGCATTGCGCTATTCCTTCAACTTAAATATTCTTCAGCCCATGCCCTCCGGCGGGGGCGTTCCGGTCGTCTGCGTTTGCGGCTCATGGTTGCAACGCCGGTGCCATTCCTCGCGCAGGCGGTCGCCGCCCTGCAAGGCTTCGTCAATCCAATTCATCTTCTTGTCGGCGATCCAGCGCACGCCGCCGAGGACGTTCTTTTCAAACTCCGCGATTTTGTAAGCCACGTCGCGCGGCAGAATGGCATAAGACGCGTCGCTCAGGAAACGCAAAGCGTCGCAGAGCGTGTCGCCGGTGTGGTAGCGTGATTTGTTTGCTTCTTCCATAATTAAAACCAACTCCCTTCACACCGTCATACGGCTAACTTGCCGCCCGCGTTCCATCCCAGATACTAGCACAACGAACTGGAATCTCAGGACTTGGCCGGAGCAGCCGCCGCCGGCCTGATCCCCGTGTACTGCGCCGAGGCGATCCGCCACTTGCCGCGCACCTTGCGGCAGACGATGGTGCAGCGCAGCGCGCGGCTCATCGTCTGCCCGTCCGGCGTTTTCATCGTGAAGGGCAGGCGCGCGACGATGATCGCCGTGTCGCCGTAAATGCGGCTCGTGATTTCGTCCAACTCGTAAGAGACGAGTTCGCCCCCGCGTGCGCTCTTTTTCTCCGGCGCGTAAAAACTGAGCACCTTCGCGCGCGGGTCAACTTCTCCGGCGGGCGAAATCTCCACGTAGTCGGGCGCGAGAATCTCGTCGAGCTTCGCCGCGTCGTAATTCTTCTGCGCCTCCGTGAACTGGCGCAGCAAAGCGTTGATCTCCTGTTCGACTTTGAATTTGAAATCAAACGGCGGCACTGTCGCCAACGCGTGCGACGGCGCGAAACTCAACAGCAGCATGGTGAAGCACAGAGCTAAACGTCTCATCGTCTCTCCTCTTTGGTTAAGAAGCGTCAGAAAACAAAGTTTCACGATTCCACCAAAGTTTACGTCCGCCAGGCAACTCAAGTTTCGGCGCGACCAAATTCATGCGCCCGCACTGATGAAGCGGATTTGAGAAGTCCCGTCAGGGACGATTGCCGATAGCCCGGCACTTTAGTGCCGGGAACAATTGCGCGGAAATAATTTGAGTCCCGTAGGGACGGTTGAATCTTACAAAAAATTCAATCGTCCCTACGGGACTCTTTTATCGTTCTTAACTTATTCCCAGCCATAAATGGATGGGCTATTGTCAATCGTCCCTACGGGACTTCTCAAATCCGCTTCGCTTACCCTTTACTTTTAACTTACCCTTACCCCTTACCCTTTCACCTTTCCCCTACGGCTTTGTCCTCGCCGATGGCCTCTTTCACCGTCGGCCACATCATCTTCGCCCAGTATTCATAGCCCTCGTCAGACGGGTGAAAGCCGTCCGGCGAGAAAAACTCCGGGTGCGCGGGGATCACTTCGCGGCTCATGTCGTAGGCGTCAACCAGGAGTAACTCGTGACGTTCGGCAATGTCGGCGAGGCGCGCGTTGAAGAGACGTATGCGCTCGCGCACCTGCTCGTGGAGATAGGCGGGCACGCGTGGCGCAGTCGAAATATCCGGGATGTTGGTAACGACGATGGGCGCGTCCGTTTTACTCTTCAGACGCAAGATGATCTCCTCGTAGTTGCGCGCGAAGCGTTCGACATCGACGCCGTGCCCGACATCGTTGATGCCGATGCCGACGGTGATGAGCGTCGGGCGCGTCTGCGGGTCGAGCCGCGCGAGTTGTGTGCGCAGAACGTCCGCCGTCTCCGCGCCGCTCACGCAAAAGTTTCGCACGCTCGACCCCTTGCGCACGCGCTCGATGCGCTCCAGGAGACGCGCCACGTAGCCGCCGCCGCGTCTCGCCCCTATTCCTACGCCCGTCGAATCCCCAAACGCCACGTATTCGACCGGCGCTGCCTCAGCCTTCACAGCTTTTTCCGCCCTCATGCCCGAATCCTCACTCCGGCTCGCCTCCGTCTGCCTCAACCCGCACGCCGCGCTCGTTAACAACACGGAGACGAGCGCGTACAACGAAAGCGCGCGATAAAACCCTTCGCTCATAAAAAACTTTGACCCCTAAAACCTTTCAACGCAAAAACAGACCTTTCGACGCAAAAACATTTCAACGCTTCACAACATCTCTTCCGAACGCACCGGCTCGCGCAAGATGCTCTCCGCCGCTTCCAGTGCGACGCGCGCCGCCGCCGCGTGCGACTCGCGCAAGTTTCCGATCTGCCAGAGCGACTCGCCCGTGCGCGACAACAGGCGAAACAGGTCGCCTTCTTCGGCGCGCGTCTGCCGCACGAGTTCCTCCCACTTCATACCCTTCGCCCAGCGCATCACGGCAGCCGCCGCAGAGAAGTTCATCTCCGGCGCGGGGTCCAGCCCCTGCCTCCATTCGACGCTCGCCACTTCATACGCGATGCGTTCAAACTCCGCGAGCGTCGAGACGAGCGCGTCGTCCAGTTGCAACTCGCCGTAGTCGCGCTCGGCGTCCGCCGCGAGCGCGGCCATCAGCCCTGCGGCGCGGGCCGCGTCGAGCGACGCGAACAAGTTTCGCTCAATCGCTTCGCCCACCAGGAGCGGGCGGTCGAGCCTGAGGTCTGCGAGCCAACGCCCGCGCTCCGTCGTGCGCTCGCCCGCGAAATCCAGATAGCCGAAATGTTCGAGCACGCGCGCGCGCCGCTCGAACGGCTGCCACACCTCCGCGCGCAACACTTCGATGCGCCGCTCGGCCCGCTCCGCTGTCTCGGCGTCCGCGAGCGACGCCCACAAAGCCTCTTCGCAACGCTTCCGCGCCTCGCCGCCGTCCGACTCGTCGCCGTCAACCATCGCGCCCGACGACGACGCGACGAGCGACGCCGTCAACGCTTCCATCAGATCGTTGATCAAGTCAACCGCCTCGTTCGCGCCCGCGCGCGCGTCGCCGAGACGCGGCTCCGGCATGAGCGTCGCGCGCCCCGCGTGCGCGTCGGCGAAGGCCGCGTCGCGCCCGTCCTCCGTCAGCGGGTAAACTTCCTCGTAGACGCGCCCGATGCGCGTGAGATCGAGCGACGCGCGATGCCCGTTTTCGCGCACGCCGACGAAACTCCCGTCGCGCCGCTCCGTCACGAACACCAGGCGGCGGCTCGAACGCCCGACGCCGACCACGCGACCGGGCACGACCGCCTCCAACAGCCAGTTCAGGAAAACTTCCGTGCGCGTCTGCGGCGCGCCGCTCAGCAACCTATCGCGTGCGCTCGCCAAACGCTCAAGCCCGCGCGCCGCGTCCGTCGAAAACTCGCCGCAGCCCGCGTCCTTCAACTTACGCTCGATGCGCCGCCCGGCCTCCGCGCGCTCGTGTTCCAGACGCGCGACGCGTTCGACCGTCTCTCGATGCGCGAAACTGCGCGCGGCGATCTCGCGCACCTGCGCGAAGTTGCCGTAGGCGTCGAGCAAGTTCAGGAGCGTCGTGTAAGTCGCGCGAAACTGGCTCTCCAGCGGGTCGGGCGGTGCGCCTAAGAGCGCAGCCATCTTCTGCGGGTCCTGGTGCGTGCCCGGCGCGGCGACGATGAAGCCGACGCGGTCGCGCCCGCGCCTTCCGGCGCGTCCGGTCATCTGTTGAAACTCGGAGGCCGTGAGCGTGCGCCACCCTTGGCCGCGCCGCACGTCTATGTTCGAGAGCACGACCGTGCGTGCCGGAAAATCGACGCCCGCCGCGACCGTCGCCGTCGCAAAGATCGCGTCGAGGAGACCGGCGCTCATCAATTTCTCGATGAGGAGTTTCCAGGCGGGCAGATGTCCCGCGTGGTGCGAGGCGACGCCGCCGTTCAAAACGGCGTTCCAGTGGCGATGCTTGCGTATCTCCGTGTGCTCAGCCGTGAAGTCGCGCATGAGCGCGCGCCGCGCCTCGCGTCGTTCAACATCGGAGCGCCTGCCGAGCGCGGCTTCGGTGGCCGCCTCGTCGCAACGCCTGCGCGTCGGCAAGAAGACGATTGACGGCAGCAGGTCGTATGAGCCGAGCGCGGAGAGGAGCGAGGCGGGCGGCATCTCCGGCATCTTCATCTTCGACGGTCGCGGTTCGCGCCGCTCGCCCCAACGATTCGACGCATGACGCGGCGCGCTTGAACGTTGAAGGAAGTTTGCGATCTCAGGGTTGAAGTGTCCGGCTTCGTCGAAGAGCGGCGCGAGTTGCCCTTCGGGATAAAGGAAAGCCGCGCGCAAGGGGACGGGGCGCGCGCCCGGGCGCGAGACGACGCCGCAACGCACGTCGCGCACCTCCGACACCCACGCCGCGAAATCTTCCGCGTTACCCACCGTCGCCGACAGCAAAAGCAGGCGCACGCGTGGCGGCGTCAAAATGATCGCTTCCTCCCAGACGTGCCCGCGATCCTCGTCCGCCAGATAATGCGCCTCGTCCATGATGACGAGGTCTGTGTTCAACTGCCGACCCTCGCGCAGGGCGTCGAAGAGTTGGTTGCGATAAACTTCGGTCGTGCCGACGATGAGCGGCGCGTCGGCGCGCTCCTTGCGGTCGCCCGTCAGGATGCCGACCGCATCAGCGCCGAACGCTTCGGAAAACTCCTGATACTTCGAGTTGGTGAGAGCCTTGAGCGGGCTGGTGTACCACGCTCGCTTGCCTGCGGCGAGCAGACGCCTGATCTCTTCGCGCGCGATCCATGTCTTGCCGCTCCCCGTCGGCGCTGTGACGAGCACGTCCTCGTGTTCGAGCGCGGCGAAGGCTTCGAGTTGAAACGGGTCTGGTTTGAACTCCGTCCGCGCGGGCGTGCCGATGCCTTCCAACAGACGGCGCACGGGGCGCGAACGCGCAGACGAACGCGCCGCGCGCTCCATCTCCTCCACACCCGCCGCAGCCGACGCCGGACGCCGCGACGAAACATCGTCACGCCCGCGCGCTCTATTGCCTCCGCCATCGCCGCGCCGCGTTCTGCTTCCGCCGCCGTCGCCACCGCCGCGACGACCGCCCGCGCTGCCGCTACCGCTGCCGCTGCGGCGACGCCCGCCGCCGCGCCCTCCTCCGTCCCTCGTTCTTGGCATGATGCCTGTGATTGTACCCCACGCCCTTTGTGAAAAGGTTGCGAGTGGTGTTAAGTTTTTATGCCCCGAAAGCGTCTCGATTTGACGATGGCCTGAAAAGTTCGCAACGTTCGGGGCGGCTCAGGCGTCTAATACCTTGCAGGCTTTCGCGGTGCGCCGAAAATGAATTCTCCGGCGTCGCCGCGCGCCTGCTCAAAAATTATGGCGGAACTTTTTCACACGCACGCTAGACTGAACAAGGACACGCGCACGCCGCGCATGCTCCGCACCGTCGCCGCGTCGCTCGCCGCGCACGCGCTCTTTATCGCCTCCGTCGTTTACATTCCGGCGGTGCGCGACACGTTCAATCTGGCGAGCGCGCTCTCCGGCCTCCAATTCGTAGAGGAAGACTACACGAAAACCGCCGTCGGCCAGCGCGCCGACGTGATGCTCAACTTCGCCGACAACAAACTTTACTACCCGCCCGGCTATTTCTCTTCGACCGAGATGCCGTTGCCGACCGACCCGCAGTTTGTCGCCGAAGTTAGACCCGTGCCGACGCCGAGGCCGATCCGTGTGAAGCCTACGCCGCGCACGACGCCCACGCCCGACGCCTCCCCTTCGCCCGAAGAGACGTCCGAGACGGCTGCGAACGAGGGCGATAAGACGGGCGACCCCGACGCTTCGCCGACTCCCGCCACGCCGCAGTCGGCGGAAGAGGCCGAGCGCATAGCGAAGGAGGCGAACGTCGAGAAGTTTCCGACGATCAACACCAAGCCGTTCACAGACCTGTTGAAACAGGGCAAGCAGATGCGCGACGACAAAGAGATCGATCTCTCCGGCACTCTGGAGATGGAGGTCGAGGCCGACCGCGAGGACGACGGGCGTTTGTCGAAAGTAGAAGTCACGGGCGCGGCATCGAGCAACCCGAAACTCGTGCAACTGGCGAAAGATTTCATCTCCGCCATCAGCGACAGCAAACTGCTCGCCGCGCTGAAAGGTACGAAGCACCTCAAGATGCACGTCAAACTCGACGACAAAGAAGTCTCCGTGCGCGTGCTCACGGAGATGTCGAGCGCCGACGAAGCGACGAAGATGTCGAGCGGCTACAACGGGCTGCTTTTTATCGGCGCGCTCAGTAAAAAGGGTAAGGACGAGGAAGCTCTCTTCAAAAGCGTGCAGATCACGCCCGAAGCCAACCAGATCGTGTTGACCTTCAACATGCCGCGCAAGACTGCGGGCGATCTCCTGACCAAGTTGATCAAGAAGAACGAGACCCCGCCGCCCCCTGGCTAAAGCACGCACACGGGCGCGGGCGCGCATCGCCCCGCCTGTGTTAAAATTCCGAACGATGAACGGCAAAGCCCAACGCAGACACCCGCGCTCCGGCGCACACGCGAAACGACAGCAGGCGCTACTCGTGCGCGCCGTCGTCGGCTCGCTCGTACTCTGCGCCGCGCTCGCGCCGAACGCCATGTCTCAGACCGGCGGTGCGCGAGAGGGCGTCTATCAGAAGGACGCCGCTTCCGAAGTTAAAGAATTTCGCCCCGTCCACGCGCGCCCGTTTCGCGAACTGCTGGCGAAGACCAGAGCGTTGATCGAAGCGGGCGAACTCAACCCTCAAGACGTTTTTGATTTCACGCTCGAAGCCGAACGCAACGCAGACGGCACGCTCCGCGACATCAAATTCACGGAAGCCGCCGCCGCGAACGGTCGCTGGCGACCTCTGGTGCGTGAATTCATCACGGTCCTGGGCGACAGCGGCGCGCTCTCCGCACTGAAAGGCGCAGACCACCTGACGTTCACGCTCAGGCTGGACGAGCGCGCGTCGGCGCGTCTGCACGCGGTCGTCAACTCTGCGGAGCAGGCCGCGCAGTTAGCGCAAAACTACAACGCGCTAGTCGAACTCGGGCGTCTCAGCCAGCGCGGGCGCGCAGGAATAGAAGTTCTCAACAACATGGCCTTCTCGGCGAACGGCAAGCAGCTCATCATGCAGCTTGAGATGTCGCGCGAACAGGCAGGCAATCTACTCCGCCAGCAACTCTCACTTCCCTGAAAACACGCCGGACGCAAGCGCCGCGCCCCTCGCAAAGAGGGCGAAAGCAGCAAAAGCCGCCTCGCTTGCTCCATTCCACCCGCTCACTTACAATCGCATGTTGCGCCGCGTGCGCAAGCGTGCGCTGTGCGGCGCAAGCACAAAGAGCGTGCCGCGTGTTTCTCCAGAGAGCAGTCAGCCATCAGCTTTTTGTTTTAGCTGATAGCTAATAGCTGATAGCTGACAGCTAAAAGGTTTTAAGACAATGATTGATAAATTCCTGACCAAAGTTTTCGGCAGCAGCAACCAGCGTTACATCAAGAGCCTGCAACCGACCGTCGAACGCATCAACGCGCTCGAAGCCGAAGTGAAGAAGCTCTCGGACGAGGACATGCGCCGCCGCACGGAGCAACTCAAGCAGTTCGTCGCCGAGGCGGTCGCCGACGCGAAGAACCCCGCGACGCGCAAGCAGCACGAGCAGGACGCCTTGAACGAGATTCTGCCCGAAGCCTTCGCCATGGTGCGCGAAGCGAGCATGCGCGCCACGGGCATGCGCCACTTCGACGTGCAACTCATCGGCGGCATCGTCCTGCATCAAGGCAAGATCGCGGAGATGCGCACGGGCGAAGGTAAAACGCTCGTCGCGACCCTCCCCGCATACTTGAACGCTCTGACGGGTCGCGGCGTCCACGTCGTCACCGTCAACGACTATCTCGCCTCGCGCGACTCGGAGTGGATGGGTCGCATCTATCGCCATCTCGGCCTCACCGTCGGCTGCATCCAGAACGACATGGACGACTGGGAGCGCAAGGATGCCTACGCCGCGGACATCACCTACGGCACGAACAACGAGTTCGGCTTCGACTACCTGCGCGACAACATGAAGTTCGATCTCGCCACCTGCGTCCAACCCGGCCACTACTACGCCATCGTTGACGAAGTTGACTCGATCCTGATCGACGAGGCGCGCACGCCCTTAATCATCTCCGGCGCGTCGGACGAAGCGACCGACAAGTATTACAAGGCCGACGCCATCATCCCGCACCTGAAAAAGGGCACGGAGGTGGACGACGGTTCGGGCAAAAAGAAACACACGGGCGATTATCTCGTTGACGAGAAGCAGCACTCGGCGGTCTTGACGGAAGACGGCGTTGACCGCGCCGAACATCTCCTCGGAGTCGGCAATCTCTACGACCCTGCGAACATGGAGATGCTCCACTGCGTCGAGCAGGCTCTCAAAGCGCACACGCTCTACAAGCTCGATCATCACTATCTCGTCAAAGACGGCGAAGTGATCATCGTTGACGAGTTCACGGGTCGCACGATGCCCGGTCGTCGCTGGTCGGACGGCCTGCATCAGGCGGTCGAAGCGAAGGAGGGCGTGAAGATCGAGCGCGAGAACCAGACGCTCGCCACCATCACGCTGCAAAACTATTTTCGCCTCTACGAAAAGCTCTCCGGCATGACCGGCACGGCTGAGACGGAAGCCGCCGAGTTCGACGGCACGTACAAACTCGAAGTCGCCGTCGTCCCGACGCACCGCCCGATGGTGCGCACAGACCATTCGGACTTGATCTACCGCACGCTCCCCGAAAAATGGGACGCCGTCGCCGAAGAGATCAAGGAGCTTTACGAGAAGGGACAACCGGCGCTCGTCGGCACGGTCTCGGTCGAAAACTCCGAAGTCCTGTCGCGCAAACTTCAGAAGATCGACGTGCCGCACAACGTCCTGAACGCCAAGTATCACGAGCGCGAGGCGGAGATCGTGGCGCAGGCCGGACGCAAAGGCATGGTCACGATTGCGACGAACATGGCCGGTCGCGGCACGGACATTTTGCTCGGCGGCAACCCCGAATTCATGGCGCGCGAGTTTTTGAAGCGCGAAGAGATCGACCCGGACGAGGCGACCGAAGAACAGTTCGAGCAGGCGTTGGCCGAAGCCAAGCGCATCGTCGAAGAGGAGCACAGGGAAGTTGTGAGCTTAGGCGGTCTCCACATCATCGGCACGGAGCGTCACGAGGCGCGGCGCATCGATAACCAGTTGCGCGGTCGCGCCGGACGACAGGGCGATCCAGGCTCTTCGCGTTTCTTCCTCTCGCTCGAAGACGATCTCATGCGCATCTTCGCGGGCGACAAAGTGAAGGCGCTCATGCAGCGCCTGGGGATGGAGAAGGGCGTCGCGATTGAATCGGGGATGGTGTCGAAGCGGATCGAGGCGGCGCAAAAGTCCGTCGAGGCGCGCAACTTCGAGTCGCGCAAGCACCTCCTGCAATACGACGACGTGATGAACAAACAGCGCGAGACGATCTACGGCTTGCGCCGCCAGTTGATGGAAGAACCCGACCAGCGCGAATACCTGCTCGGCGAAACGGGCGTCGCGCGCGATCTTCTCCTGGACATGTCGAAGCAGTACATCGCCCCGACCGTCGCGCCCGAAGATTGGGATTTGGAGAACTATCGCATCCAACTCCTGACCGTCTTCGATTTCGACGCCGAGGCGGAAGGCATCGATTTCGCGCAGGCCACCTCCGAAGAGATTCAGGAGACGATCTGGGAGAAACTCAAAGCCAACTACGCCGCCAAAGAAGAGCAGATCGGGAGCGAGGCCATGCGCACCTACGAGCGCATCATCATGCTCAACATCATCGACGCGCAGTGGAAGGACCACCTCCTGTCGCTCGACCATTTGAAGCAGGGCATCGGCCTCGTCGGCTACGGGCAGAAAGACCCGCTCGTCGAATACAAGAAGCAGAGTTTCGATCTCTTTCAGGCGATGCTCGACCGCATCGACACGAACACGATTCGCTCGCTCTTCAACTTGCAGGTCGTCGCCGAGCAAGCGCCCGAACAGTTGCAGCAACAGCGTCGCCGACGCACGCCGACCTCGATGACCTTCACGGGGCCGAACCAGACGGCGGCAGCAGCCGGAACCGAAGACGGCAAGATCAGAACCGTCACGCGCGACGCTCCCAAAGTCGGGCGCAACGACCCTTGCCCCTGCGGCTCGGGCAAGAAGTACAAAAAGTGCTGCGGCGCGTAAGGGCGCTTGCCTGGCGCGCGTGTTCTTTCAGAGGAGTCTCGGAGATGTTTATTCCTCGCGAGTTGTTTCCTTCAACTCTCCTGAAAACTCTCTCGCTCTACGGCGCGTGCCTGCTCCTAATGGGAGCGGGCACGCGCCTTTCCATTACTGCCGCCACCGTCTCGCACACGCAAACGACTGTAGCGACGCAGCAGCAGGCAGCGGCGGCGACAAACGATTCGGAGGAACTTAAACGCGGAATCGAGTCGTATCGTCGCGGCGATGCGAAGGCGGCGCAAGCAATCTTGCGTGAGGCGGTCAAGCGGCAGAAGGATGATGCGCGTGCCTGGCACTATCTCGGTCTCGCCCTCTCGCGGACGCGCGATTTCAAGGAGGCACGCGAGGCGTTCACGCACGCGGTCAGGTTGCAGCCCGCACACGCACACGCGCACGCCGGACTCGCCTACGTCCAACTCGCCCTCAACAAATACGATGAAGCCGAGGGCGCGGCGGGTCGTGCGCTCGCGCTCGACGCGCGCAACGCCGAGGCACATTATGTTTTCGGCGCGGTGCGTCTGCGCAAGCTCGACGCGGCGCAAGCCCTGAAATCAGCGGAGGCCGCGCTCCAACTCAACCCGAACTTCGCGCCCGCGTGGCTCCTCAAGGCGCAATCGCTCGTCGGCCTCCACAACGGCGACTACGCGCCCCTGTTCGACGTGCTCACCAAACAGAAGCCGAAGCGAGAACCGCGCACGCGCGAAGAACGCGCCGAACTCGCGCGCCCCCTCAGGGAAGCTGCCGACGCGCTGGAACAATATATTAAACTCAACCAAAATCGGTCGCTGCTGCCGGAGTTGCGCGAACAGTTGGAGACGCTGCGCGCGCACGCCATGGGACTCGCACCGGACGGCGAACCGCTCGTTTATATGCCGGACGAAGTGACGACGAAGGCCGTTATTCTCACCAAACCGAGGCCGGTTATACCGCGCGACCTAGCGAGGCCGAAGTGGAACATCGGGACGGTCGCGTTGCGGCTCGTGCTGGCCTCCGACGGGCAGGTGCGCCACATTTTCGTCATCAACGGGCTGCCCGACGGCCTCACGGAAGAGGTCATCAAGGCCGTGCGCGAAATCAAATTCACGCCCGCGACGAAGGACGGACGCCCCGTGTCGCAATTTCTGACCTTTCAATACGCCTTCAACCTGTAAGGAAATCCCACGAGGGTTATCGCAAGCGATGACTACGTCGAAACAGATCGCATCTTTAACCAAACGCCGCGCCTCGTCTGCGCTGACGATCCTCGCGTTGTCGTGTGCATATTTGTACGGCGCGGCGTTCGCGCTCACACAGTCGCACGCGCAGGAGGGAACGCCGCAGGCAACCGCGCCTGCCGCCAGCACTCCGCCCGACACGGCGCGCGGCATCGAACTCTACAAGCAGGGCAAGAATCGAGAGGCGGCTGAGGTTTTGCGCGCGGCGGTCAAACGGCGCAAAGACGACGCGCAGGCGTGGCTGCATCTCGGCATCGCACTCGCGCGCGCGGGCGACGGCAAAGAGGCGCGCAAGGCTTTCGAGACGGCGGCCAAACTGAATCCCGGCATCCCGCAGGCGCACATCGGCATGGTCTATCTCTTACTCGAATCGGGCAAGGTGGAGGACGCCGAACGTGAGGCCGCGCGTGCCGTCGCGCTCGACGCGCGTAGCGCCGAAGCACACTACGCGCTCGGTCTGGTACACTTGCGACAGGCGGCTGCGGCGAAAGCGTCGGCGGAAGCCGAAGAGACTTTGAAGCTCAACCCGGCGTTCGCCGGTGCGTATTCGTTGAAGGCGGAAGCCGCCAAAGAAGCCTACGCGTCGGCGTATTTCGAGCGCGCGGAGAAGTACCGCAAACTGGATCAGCCCGTGCCTGATATGTCGCCGGAGGAGCGCGCACAGATCACGGGCTGGCTGAGAGAGGCCGCGTTAACGCTGGAAAAATATCTCACGCTCTTTCCCGCGTCGCCCGATGCCGCGCGCGTGCGTGAGCAGGCGGAGACCTTGCGCTCGCATTACGAGTCGGTCAGCCGTAACGGCGCGCCGCTCATCTATAGAGGAGACGACGTTACGACGAAAGCCCAAATTTTGTCGAAGCCCGAACCGCTTTACACGGACAAGGCGCGACAGAACGGCGTGACCGGCGTGATACGGCTGCGGATAGTCTTTTTTTTCGACGGGCGTGTGAGGAACGTCGTCGTCCTCAAAGGGCTCGGCAGCGGTTTGACGGAAATGGCGGTCAACGCCGCGCGCAGAATAAAATTTGCACCGGCCACCAAAGACGGGCGGCCTGTTTCGCAGTACGCCACTATCGAATACAACTTCAACATCCATTGAGCTGGCAAAAATATCTCTATTGTTTTAACCTCCACGCTCGCCGTGCACATTAAACTCTCCCGTCAGGCTGAAAACATTTCATGAGCGCAAACACTTCTTCAACCAATCCGGTCGTGCAGGCCATCGCGGCGGGCACGGCCCCGCAGACGGCGCGTTTGATGGCGGCGCGCGGGATGCTGCCGCTCGCGGCGGAAGAATTATTGGAAGTGCTCGTGTTTTTGCGCGCGGACGAGAATCAGGAGATCGTCGCCGCCGCCAACGAGACGCTCGACGAACAACCCGTCGAAACGTTCGTCGCCGTCGCTTTGGCGAAAGAGACTTCGCCCGCCGTGCTCTCGTATCTGGCGACTCGCGCGGGCGCACAGAAAGAGGTCGGCGAGGCCGTCACCTTAAACGCCGCAACGCCCGATGAAGTCATCGCACGCTTAGCCGCCACAACCTCCGACGGCTCGCTCCTCGAACTCATCTCCGTCAACCAGCAACGCCTCATACGCGCGCCCGAGATCATCGAAGCGTTGCTCGCAAACCCCGCGCGCACGGGTGATGCCGAGCGGCGCGCTCGCGAAACGAAGCGCGAGTTTTTCGAGAAGGAACGCGGCGCGCAGCAGATCGCGGACGAGATGCGCGCGCGCGGCATGAGCGCCGCCGCGGAGTTCGTCGAGTCTGCGGAATCCATCGGCACGGATTCGGGCTTGACTTACGACGACGCGTGGCTGCTCGCCCAGCACATCGAAGTTTCCGACGCCGACATAGACGATTCGTGGCTGCCTTTGGAGCGCTTTGAAGAGTTTTTCTCGGAGACCGAAGAACAGCGCGCCGCGAACCTCGAACGCGTGCTCGCGGAGGCGAGCGCGGAGGGCGGCGAAGTCGCGCCCGAACGCATCTCGCTCATACGCCGCGTCATGCTGATGAGCGTTAAGGATCGCGTTAAACTCGCCATGAAGGGCGACCGCGAGGCGCGCGCCATCCTCATACGCGACTCCAACAAGGTAGTCTCGGCGGGCGTCATCAACAACCCGCGCATCACGGACAAGGAAGTGGAAGGCATCTCGGCCATGCGCACCGTCTCCGACGAAGTCCTGCGTCTCATCGCGCTCAACCGCGCGTGGGCGCGCAACTACCCCGTCATACATAACCTCGCGCGCAACCCGCGCACGCCCATCGCCACCGCCATCAACGTCCTCATGCGACTCCAGACCAAAGACCTCCAGAACATCTCGCAGAACCGCAACGTCTCCGACGCCGTTCGCCGCCAAGCCCAACGCCTCGCACAGACGCGCAGCGGACATTAGAACAGTGACGAGTGACAAGTGACTAGTGACGAGTTAAAGACAAGACTTTTGCTTTAACTCGTCACTCGTCACTTGTCACTCGTCACTTAAAAGATTTCCGAGCCTTTGCGCAGGACTGACCATGCGACATCGGTGAGGGTGTGGCTGGCCGCGCCCCACCAGAGGCCGGCGAGCGCGGCGAGCGCGGCGTAACGACCCGTGCCCGGCATCATCGCGCCCGCTTCGATGGCGTGCCACGCGCGCAGTAGTTCGCTGTAGTCGGGCGGCGCGTGTGCGATGAGAAAGGCGCGAAAGTAGATGGCGGCGAGGGCGAGCACCGATAACATGAAAGCGAAATAGACGACGCGTATGAGCGTGCCGAAGATGATGCCGTGCGACCAGCGCGAGCGGTGGCGGAACATCACTTTGTAAGGCCACCAGATGAAACGAAACACGCCCCAGCGCGTGTACTGCCGCGACTGTATATCCAGATCAGGCCCGAACATCAGCCCGCCGAACAGCATCGCGCACGTCGTCACGCTCGCCAGCAGCACGCTCCCCGTCACGCCCCACGCCGCAACGAAAGTCGGCACGGTGAGCAACAGCGTGATCGCGTCGTGTGTTTTTCCAGAAGGCATAAGAGCAGAGGTCAGAGATTAGAGGTTAGAGGTCAGTTTAATCGGCTTCTGTTTTTAACCGGCCTCTAACCTCTGACCTCTGACCTCTTAGGTATATCATGTGAGCGCGCGGCGACGCAAAATCGCCGTTTGCTAGACCCTTGGGCGGCGCGCTACACTGGCGCGCCGCTCCCGCAGTTATCAAATGGGCAAACACGGAAAATTTCAGACGACTTTGGAGTACGCCGTCACGCGCGCTCTGCTTGGCGGTCTCGGCCTGCTGCCACGCTCCGCCGCGGTGGCGACGGGGCGAGCGGCGGGGCGCGTCGCTTATAAATTCGCGGGCGGCCTGCGTCGCACCGGAGAGATCAATCTGCGGCTCGCTTTCCCGGACATGCACGCGCCCGAACGCGAGCGTTTGCTGCGCGCGTCGTTCGACAATCTGGGACGCTTGCTCGGAGAGTTCAGCCAGTTCCCGCGCGCGACTCCGGAGAGTCTGCGCGCGTTGGTCGAGTATGACGAGGTGGGCTTGCGCCACCTGCGCGCGGCGGAAGCGGAGGGGCGCGGCGTTATCTTCCTGACGGCGCATCTGGGCGCGTGGGAGTTTTTGAGTTTCGCCTGGTCGGCGCTCGAATACCCGATCAGTTTTCTCGTGCGCCCGATTGACAACCCGCGCGTAGAGGAGTTGATCGAAGGCATACGCACGCGCTACGGCAACACGGCCATCAACAAGAAGATGGCCGCGCGTCAGGCTCTGCGCGTCCTGCGCGACGGCGGCACGCTCGGCATCCTCGCAGACCTCAACACGCACCCGAACGAAGGCGTCTTCGTCCCATTCTTCGGCCACCTTGCCTGCACCACTTCCGGCGTCGCCACGCTCGCCCTGCGCACAGACGCCGTCGTCATCCCCACCTGCGCCGTCTGGGACGAAGCGCGCGGGCGTTTCTTCTTTCACGGCGACCCGCCCGTCGAACTCGTACGCACGGGCGAC
>DATHBB010000194.1:0-23473 GCA_035296385.1 Pyrinomonadaceae bacterium
TCGCCGCGCTTCGAGGTCTGGCCGATGGTGGCGAGGAAGCGGTGTATCTCCGCCTCGTCCAAACCGATGCCGTTGTCCTCGAAGACGAGCGCGGGCTGTTCGCCCGCAGGCGCGTCGGGCACGCGTATGCGAATCGCGCCCTCGTGCAGGGGTTCGACGTAGCGGCGCGCGAGGATGGCGTCCACGCCGTTTTGCAGCAACTCGCGCACGTAGATTTGCGGGCTGCTGTAAATATGATTCGAGAGCAGATCGATGATGCCGCGCAGATTGATTTGAAACTTGTAGTCCATAAAGCCCCCGAAAAAATTCCCGCCGGATAATTTTAAGATAACTCGACTAATACACCTCATGTCGTCTTTGCGAGGTATTAAACTCACGCAAAGGCGCAAAGACGCAAAGAAAACAGGATCGTTAATTAACTTCGTAAGGTCTGACGGCGAAGTCGCGCAGCGTGATCGTGTGGCTGCGACGCGCGCCCGTCGCGACGAAGTCAACGATAGTTTCGCACGCGACGGCGACCGTGAGCGTCACCAGATTACGCGCCAGCGGATAATCGCACACGTCGTCCTGCGCCGCCGAAGGCACGCGGTAAATCTCGTTCCAGACAACCTCCGCGTAATCGCCCGCCAGCCCCGCGTGCAGGCACGCCAGCCTCGCGCCTTCCGTATGCTCCTTCAATACGCGCCGCGAAGCGCTGTTGTCAAACACGTCAACGACGAGCGCGCTTCCCTTCAATAACTTCTTGGCGTTCGCCGCCGTCAACTCCTCGCTCCGCGCGTCCACTTCGACGCCGACCGCGCGATATAGATCATTCGCCAGCATACGCGCCTTGAACGCGCCCGCGTCCGCAAGGTAGTAAGGCTGCGTCGAGAGGTTGCGCTGTTCCACGCGGTCGCGGTCAACGACGCGCAACTGATTGAACCCCATGCGCGCGAGGCTCTCCGCGATGTTCGCGCCGAGCGCGCCCGCGCCGCACACCGCGACCGGAAACTCGCCGAGGCGCGCCATCACTTCCGGCGTGCGGTAAAGTTGTTCGTGATAGACACTGTTCATCGCAAAATTTCACACTCGAACTTACGCGTTCGTGTCACACGCTCAATCGAGCGATTTCAAATCGGGTTCGAGCCACCCCGTGCGCGCTTCCCACGACAGCAGACGCTCGCGGCTGTAATACTCGAACGGGAAGTTTCTATCGCCACACGCCGCGAGCAACCCATCCAAAAGCTCCGCGAAAGTTTGCGCCTCGCACGCGCCATTGAGATGGCGGCGAATCACGCGTATGTAAAAGAGCGTGATGGTCTCGTGGTAGCCGCTCTTCTTCGTCATCTCGACGCCGCGCGAGAAGTTGTAGCGTTGAATACCCTCGCGTATGAGACGCGTCGCTTCCGCGTCCGCGTGGCGCACGAGATACCACAACGCGACCGTCAAGTGCGCCTCGTGAGTCCAACGCTCACCCGCGAGCGTGCACGCTTCGAATTCGCGCACCAGGCGTTCCGCCTCAACGTCGCGATGCGCCGACGCCGAAGTAGCGGCATCGGCTCCGTCTTTCATGCCGGACATCTACGCCCTCTTCAATCGTAGTCCCAATGATTTTCCACCACTCCGACGAGCGATTGCAGATCGAAGTCCGAGTCGTAACCGCTCAGGCAGATGCCCGCGCTGACGACCGTGAGATCGCGTTTGGCGACGGTCGAGACGAAATTCTCACCCTGTCGCGTCTGCCAGCGGACGCCCCAGTTTTCGCCCTCGTCGTCGAAGTCAACGAGTCTGCCGCCGTTCAGCGCGAGCGCGTTGCGCAGGCGCGCCTCTTCGCGTTGCTTGGCGCGGTCGGCCTCGCGCCGTCGTCGCACGTGGCTGAATTCCGGCGCGAACTCGGCGGCAATCGCGTAGGCCGCGCGCGTCTCCGGCGTGATGCCTTTCCAGGTGATGTAGTCAGGCTCGACTCCCTGCCGCAGAAGTTTGCCGAGGCGTTCGGCGACGCGCGCGTCTGCGCGTCGGTCCGTTTCGCCGAAGAACCAGTTGCAGCCGTCCGTGTAGGCGACCGCCCCCTCGAAGCGCGCGCACGCAGACACGAGATGCACCTGCAACTCGCCCCGCACGCCGAACCCTTGCCGCGCGTCCTCGACGTTCGACGGATACGCGAGCCATGTCTGACCGCGCAGGCGTTCGACGAGACGCACGCGCAAAGGCTTCAACAATCTCAAATAACCCGCGACTTGCGGCAACGTCGCCGCTTCGACCACTCGCGCCGCCGCATCGTCAATCGGCTCGAAGACGCCCCAGCCCTCGAAGCGGCGCGGGCGCGGGCGAAACGAATACGCGAGTCCGTCGAGCGACACGCGCACGCGCCCGCCCGCCACGCACGGCGCGAGAAATCGCCCGCCGCGCACGGCCTCTTCCTGCGCGGCGAGCGTCTTGATGAGTCGGCGAACGTTCACAAAACAAAACGATGAAGTAGGAACGATGAACGATGAAGTAAAGACTGTCCGTTGTCAGTGGTCAGTTGTCAGTTGTTTTTTGTCTGTCGTCAGTTGAGCAATTCCATCTTTAGTAACTCGTGTGATTGCCACTTAACAACTGACAACCGACTACTGACCACTGGCGGCTTTCACTTCATCGTCCATCGTTCCGCGTTCATCGTTCCTCCTTCATACTTTCCTCTCCGGCAGCGGCGTCTCCAGAATCTCCATGAGCAACTCAAGCCGCGACGGGCGGCTGAGTAGCGGCACGAGGTTCGGGAGCGCGTAGTAGTCGCCCGCGAAGGTGAAGGTTTCAAACGCCACGCGGCTCTGTCGCATCTGCCGCTCAAGGTAGTCGCTGTGCGCGCCGACCTTGACGATGACGACGTTCGGCGCGACGTTCAAGTCTGCGCAGTAACGCGCGTAGATACCGTTGAAGTACGGCGCGGTGTTCTCGCCCTCGTCCGTGACGATGATGATCTGCTCGACGGCCTGACGGCGCAAACGCATCGTTTCGAGCGGCGCGCCGATGCTCGTGCCGCCGTTCGCGCGCAGGTGCTTGAAGGCGCGCTCCCAATCGCTCAACTCGCCTCCTCCCACGCTCACGACCGGATAACCAATCGTGTCGAAGGCATAGACGTAGAGCTTGGACTCGCTCACGCCGGAGACGAGCGCGGCGATCTGCTTGCCGACTTCGATGGCCTCGGTCATGCTGCCGCTCTTGTCAACCAGGAGCGCCGTCGCCTTCGTGATCCGCCCGCGACGCCGCAACTGTTCGCTCGCCGCGTGCTCAAGCCGCACGGTCGTCGCTGCGTCAACACCGGCCACCTCCGCCGCACGCACCGCCTTGAACGCAGAGACGCGCCCGTCAGTTGCCGCCGCCGCGAGTTTTTCGTCAACCAGAGCCTTGACCTCGACGTGCGCGAGTGCGCCGCGAGCCTTCAAGGACTTCAAGTTGTTGATCGTCTCCTGCGGCGACATCGCGTTGATCAGCGCGGCGAGCACGGCTGGCGTCAACTGCCGCACCGCGCCGACTGCGACCGTGTAAGGGATCGCGTGCTCGACGATAAGCTCCGCCTGCGCTGCGGCGTTTTCGGCGCGCGCGAGGCGCTTCAAAACGTAGGCGAGACTGTCCTCCGGCGGCGCGTCCTTGAACAGGATCGCGTCGGCTCGCGCCGAAGGCTTGATGTGCAAGCCCGCGTAGAGGTGCTTCATGCTCTTGCGCGCGCGCATCGCCGCGCCGTCGAAATGGCGCGCGTTCTCCTCGCGCTCGCGCAGGTAACGCACGACCGCCGTGCGCGCCGAACGCGGCAGCCCGCCGCGCTCGCGCTTCACGAAATCTACCACGCGCGCCACCTGATAAGGCGGCAACTCCTGCAACAACACGAAGCCCGCGCCGCGATGACCCGCGACCGTGCTCACGAGCAGGTTCGCCGTGAACACTTCCTTGTGATCGCGCACGTCGCCGTGCCGCGCGTACCAGACGGCGAGGTGTCCGTAAAACAACGGATCGCGCTCAAGCATACGGCGGTGCAACTCCGCCACCTCTTCGAGGCGTCGGTGCGGCGTCGTCAGCAAACTATTCAACATCTCAAGGCGCATGTCGCGCTCAAGGTTTTCCATGATAGACCTCTAAGAACAGTGACGAGTGGCGAGTGACAGGTGACGAGCAGGAATCAAGACAGGTTTTTAAGTTTTAACTCGTCACTCGCCACTCGTCGCTGTATTTATCCCGCCGCGCAAGTCGGGTGAGCCGGTATGCCTGCTTAAGGTTCAGGCTTGCAGCGTAATTCTCAGGTACGCACCGTTTGTTGGTTGAGAGTATGTAAGCTCTTCCGGTCAGGGCGCGGCGAGTTATCGGTAAGAATTATTGTTCGAGAATCCTGCGTTTAAGACCTCACACTTTTCGTCGGCGGCGAGTTGCGAGTGACAAGTTTTTAAGTTTTAACTTGTCGCTTGTCACTCGTCACTCGTCACTCGTCACCGTCTTTATTGCCCCGCGCAAGTCGGAGAAGCGTCTTACACATGCGGGAGTCGAACCCGCGACAGTACGTTCCCAGAACGTATGCTCTACCACTGAGCTAGTATGTATGCTTCGCCCGTTAGGGCGCGGGGCGTCGAGCCTGTGAATCGTGAATGGTAAATTCTAAATAGACGAAAACTGTTTTTACTCTATTTACGATTTACGATTCACCATTCACTTGTCTTTGCTCGTCACTTGTCACCCGTCACTTGTCACTGTTTTTATGTCCCCGCGCAAGTTTGAAAAGCGTTTTCACATCGGCGCTCGGCCACTGAGCTACAGGAGCGCAAAAAGCTCCCGGCGGGAATCGAACCCGCGTCCTCCCACTTATGAGGTGACTGTGTGTATGCTTCTCGGGTCAGGGCGCGGAGACGCGCCAATCCTTTCAACCGTAAACGGCCTCCGGGCGGATGATCAGGTCGCCGAGTTGCGTGCGCTCGACAACGTAAGCCTCGAAGCGATCCATGCTCGCGTCTAAAAACTCCGCGAGCCGCGCTTTGATCTCGCGATCCGTCATGCACGCCTCGACGCGCAACTCGCGCTCGGCGTAATCAAAAGAACGACCTTCAAAACGAACGTGAACCATCTTCTCTGCACCTCCTCGAATACGTCTTAACAAAAAAAGGAGCGGGTCTCGGGCTTCGCCTGCGGAAGCCGACCCGCTCCTTACTTTTCTCTTAAACCTACGTTTCGAGATTTCGGGAGCGGGAGGCCGCTCCCGCAAAATCACACAGGCACTTGACGATTGGGGGAAGCCGCCGCCGGCGCTTCCTGTCCATTCGTCTGCCCATCATTGAGCACGCGACCCGGAGACGCCGCGCCGCGCCAATCACGCGCGCCGCCTGACGCCGCTTCGCTGCCGTTCGATATTTCTTTCAGTCTCCGAATGCTTAACATGCTCTTACAAACTCTCGTCGCGCTTCGCAAAAATTTTCCGGTGCGAGCGCGCCGTTACTATATAAACCGGATCGAGATTCGTGTCAACACTTTTTTCTGTCAACAGCAGATTTGATTGCTGACAGTTTTCTGTAGCGACTTGTGCGACGTTTCAGCGTCCGGCGAGGCGGGCGACGGCGGCGACCAGTTCCGACGGTTCGACGGGCTTGGAGATGTGCAGGTCGTAGCCCGCGTCGAGCGCGCG
Organism: Pyrinomonadaceae bacterium; assembly: GCA_035296385.1. Lineage (GTDB taxonomy): Bacteria > Acidobacteriota > Blastocatellia > Pyrinomonadales > Pyrinomonadaceae > JAIVJZ01. The sequence goes on from DATHBB010000194.1 coordinate 5,624, forward strand.
TTGGCGGTCGTCGGGCGCGGCGTAGGCCGTGAGCGCGGCGGCGGGCACGCGCCCGCCCTCTTCCGGCGAGCGAGCGCGAATCCGGCGTATGAGTTCGTAGCCGTCAACGACCGGCATGCCGATGTCTGAGACGAGTATGTCGGGCGCGAAACGTCGGAGCGCGCCGAGTGCATCATGCGCGGAGGCGGCTGACGCGACGCTCTCCGCACCGCTCTGTTCGAGCGTCGTCACGAGCAGGGCGCGTGTGTCCGCATCGTCGTCAACGACGAGCACGCGCAAACCCGCGAGTAAATTTTCGCGCTTGTTTGCGACGACGCCGTCGCTCGCGCCCGTCGCTTCGCGCGATGCGAGGCGTCCGTCCGCGCCGCTCCGCAGCGCCATGAGCGGAAGGCTGACGCGGAAAGTCGAGCCTCGTTCGAGTCCTTCGCTTTCGGCGCGGATCGTGCCGCCGTGCAGTTCGACGAGGTGGCGCACGATGGCGAGGCCGAGGCCGAGGCCGCCGTGCTCGCGCGTGATCGAGCCGTCGGCCTGCCGGAAGCGGTCGAAGATGTAAGGCAGGAACTCCGGCGAGATGCCTTGCCCCGTGTCGCTCACGGTGATTTCGGCGTGCGAGCCGGAGCGGCGCAAGCCCACGCGGACGCTTCCCGCTTTCGGCGTGAACTTGATGGCGTTCGACAGCAGATTCCAGATCACTTGCTGCAAGCGGTCTGCGTCGCCGCTGACCTGCCCGTTCGTTTCGGCGTCGAGCGAGACTTCCAGTTGCACGCCGCGCGCGTCGGCGGTGGGGCGCAAGCTGTCAACGGTGGCGGCGATGATGGGCGCGAGTTCGACGGGTTGCGCGACCAGACGCAGTTTCCCCGTGATGATGCGCGACACGTCGAGCAGATCGTTGATGAGTTGCGATTGCGCGACGGCGCTGCGTTCGATGATCTCAAGCGCGCGCGCAGAGAGTTGCGGGTCGAAAGATTCCGTGCGCATGAGTTTCGCCCAGCCGAGGATGGAGGTCAGGGGCGTGCGCAGTTCGTGCGAGAGCGTGGCGAGGAATTCGTCTTTGAGGCGGTTGGCTTCGGCGAGTTGCTCGGCGCGGCGGCGCAACTGTTCTTCGAGCCGCTTGCGTTCGATGCCCTGCGCGATGGCGTCGGCGACGAGCGCGAGCGCGTCGAGCACGTCTTCCGTCAGGCGCGTGCGCGAGAACATCGTCAACACGCCGACGAGGCGGTCTTCGACAAGCAGAGGATAACCGGCAAACGCGACTATCCGCTCGCGCTCCGCCCACGCCGGATCGCCCGGCGGAGGATCGCCCGCGACATCGTTCGTCAGGTGCGGGCGTCGCTCCGCCGTGATGAGATCGATTTTGTACTGGCCGACTGGGGCGTGCGTCCCGTTCGATTGCGCGCCGCCGCCGCTGCTTCCGGCGACGGCCTGTAGTTCGAGCGCGGCGGTGTCGGCGTTCGTCGTCCAGATGCGCGCGTAAGCGGCGTCGAGGTGGCGCACGATTGCTTCGACGCAGTGCTGCAAGATGTCGGGCACGGTCTTGTTCTCGGCCAGCACGGCGCTCACGTCTGCGCGCAGCGCCGTCAGGCGCGCGAGGCGTGCGCGGTTCGCCTCGGCGCGCTTGCGCTCCGTGATGTCGTGCGCGGCGAGCACCGCGCCCGTCACTTTGTCGTCAATCACAATGGGCGCGCACGAGCAGAAGATCGGGATCATCTTTCCGTCTCTGCGCACCCACATGTCTTCGCGGTTCGTGACGGGCGTTTTCAAGTTCAACACTTCGATGAGCGGGCACTCGGACATGGGGAAGGGCGTGCCGTCGGGTTTCAGATAGTGCACGGCGTCGTGCAGGACGCGCCCCTTGAGTTCCGCCTCCGTCCAGCCGAGCATGGCTTCCGCCGCCGGATTCATAAACGTGAGACGCCCTTCGGCGTCGAGCAGGCAGAGAGCCTCCGCAGTGTTTTCCGTGATCGCGCTCGTCAGGGAAAGTTGGTAGCGTAAATTCTCTTCGGCGCGCTTGCGCTCGGTGATGTCTTCGTGGACGAGTACGACTTCGCGAACCTTCCCGTCGGCATCCTTGACCGGATAGATGATCGCCTGCACCCAGCGCTGCGGGTCCTCGTTGACGGTGATGTTCGGGATGGTCACCTCCGGGTCGTAAAGGATTGCGGGAATGGCGGTCGGCGTGCCATTGAAGCCCTGTTCGATGAAAGGCATGATGCCCTTCTCTACGAGTTGCGGGTCCTGGAGGATGTTGTAATCGCCGAGCGCTTCGAGCGTGACGCCCCAGAGTTGCTCCCAGGCGCGGTTGACCTGAATGGTGCGCCCTTCGGGCGAGAAAATCTGCGTGCTCAGCGGCGACTGCTCGATGAGCGTGCGGAAGCGTACTTCGGACTGGCGCAAATTCGTGGCCGCGCTCTCCGCCGCCGCGCGCGCACGTGCCTGCGCACGAGTCAATACGAAGAGAATGAAACTGACGAGCAGGCCGCCGAAGAATATGTAAGGCACCTGGCCTCTGCCCGATTCGCTTTCGAGTTCGGGGCGCGAGGCGAAGGCGAGCGTCCAACGCCGCCCCGCGATGTCGAGTTGGGAAGTGTTCGTGAAATGCGGCGGCGCGGAAGGCGTGCCCGTCTCTGTGGCGGCGGCAGTGGTAGCGGCGGCGGCGCGTCGGGTAGAGTCGTGTAACAGATTCTCCGCGCTCTCCGTCTCGCCGTCGTAGACGCGGAAGTTGATGTAGGCGGGGCGCTCGGCGTTGATGATTCCTTCGAGCAAATCGTCGGCGCGAAAGGGGCTATGGACGAAGCCTTTCAGGGAGGCGCGCCGTTCTTCAATCGTGTTCACCACCGCGCCGCGATAATAGACGGGCACGTAGATGAGAAAGCCCGCCTGCTTATCTTCGTCAACTTCCTGCCTCAAAGTGACGCGCCCCGAGGCGGCAGCCGCGCCCGTGTCGCGCGCACGCTCCATCGCCGCGCGGCGGACTTGCTCTGTGAACATGTCGTAACCGACGGCGGCGAGGTTGCGCCGGTCTCTCGGTTCGATATAGATGATGGCGTGATATTCGTCGCGCTTCGGCGCGGCGGGTGAGATGGCGAAGTCGGGTGCGCCCTGTGCTCGCATGTCGGCCACGAGCGCGTCAACGTTCTCCGGCGTGATGCGCAGGGAGAAGCCTATGCCCTGCACGCCGCGATACTGTTCGCGCAGTTGGAGGTGTTCGACGTAGTCGTGAAAGTCGAGGCCGGTAACTTCGTTGCTGGCGGCGAAGAGGCCGCCCGCGGAATTGAGCAGGGAGATGTAGTTGTCGAGACGATATTTGATGTCGCTGCGCGTTTCGCGCACAGAGGTTTCAAATAGCAGGCGCGCTCTCGCTTCGGACTTCTGCGCGACGGAGTAGGCAGCCGCCACCGTCAGGAGCAGCGTCACCGCAAGGACGAAATACGGAATCCACGCGCGCCCGGCCTTGTCGTGTTCAGGGGAAAGCTCCCGTCTCATCTCTCGCCTACAACTCCCGTGTCCGTTGGTTTAATTAGTCGGGCAGCCCCACCCCGGATTGCCGCTTGCGCTTTGCAACTTGGTTTCTACCGGCGCGAGCGTTCACGGCTGTTGAGGCGACGGAACTTGACCTTGAGAAAGATGCTATCACAGGCGTCGCGGTTATGGCGCGCAAGGCGGGTTGAATTGTTCGCGCCAGGCGGAGGAAAAAACTACGGGCGCACGCGTCGTCGTGCGTGCGCCCGTAGCTTGATGATGTGTGCGTCTCGAAGTTGTCGCTCACGGCGACTAAGGATGTCGCAGCCTGCGCCGCAGCGTCCGCACCTCGACGGGACGGTGGACGATGCGACCCGGCTTGGCGGCTGATGCAGGCGCGCTCGCTTTGCCGAACGTAGAGACGTTGGAAGAAGTTGAAGATGCCGCAGAAGAAGCAGCGGCGGCGGCTAAAGTGTGTTTGTCGGTCAGCGCATCGGCGATGCGCTCCGGCCTGTGGCGCAGGGAACGCGTGCGCAGTTCCTCCCATTCCGCGGGAGGGATGCGCAGGAAGGCCGCGACGACTACGGGGTCGAACTGCCTGCCCGCGTGTCGCTCCAACTCAGCCGCCGCCGCCTCGTAAGGCTTTCCGGCGCGATAGACGCGCGTGCTGACCATCGCGTCGAAGGCGTCTGCGACGGCGAAGATGCGCGCGTTGAGATCGATCTCCTCGCCGCGCAAGCCCCGCGGGTAGCCCGTCCCGTCCCACTTCTCGTGGTGCTGACCGACGACGCGCGCCGCACCTTCCAGAAAACTGATGCCGCGCAAAATCTGCTGGCCGAGCGTGGGATGCTGGCGCATCGTCGTCCACTCTTCGTCTGTGAGCGCGGCGGGCTTGCGCAGGATCAGATCGGGGATGCCGATCTTGCCGATGTCGTGCAGGAGCGCGCCGAACTCCAGAGAGCGCAATTGATCTTCGTTCAAATTCAACTCGCGCCCCAGGCGCAGGCTGAAACTGACGACGCGCTCCGAATGCCCGTGCGTATCCGTGTCGCGCGTCTCAAGCGCTGCGGCCAGAGCCTTCAAAGTCGTGCGGTAAGCGTCTTCGAGCGAGGCGAGGGCTTCGCCCAGTTCCTTAGTACGCAGTTTGATCGACTCTTCGAGAAACGTTTCGTAGCGGCGTTTGCTGCGCAGCAGTTCGCGGTGCTCGCTCGCGCGTTCGACGGCCATTTCGACGTGGCGCAGATCGAAAGGCTTGGTCACGTAATCGAAAGCCCCCGCGCGCAGCGCTTCGATGGCGCACTCGATGGTCTGCGCGCCGCTGATCATGATGATGACCGTTTCGGGCGCGAGCGCACGCACGTGCGGAACCATTTCGAGGCCGCTCATGCCGTCCATCTGTATGTCGCTGATGATGAGGTCGAACTTCTCCGTGCGAAGCAGCGCGAGCGCCTCTTCGGCTGAACAGACCGTGCGGCAGTCGTAGCGCTCGCACAAGAACTCTTCCAGAATGCTCCTGATCTCCGGCTCGTCGTCGGCGATGAGGAGACGCGTTTTGCTGCCTGTTTGTTTGGACATGGCCGCCCCCTTCAAGGGAAACTACCGCCCTCCCGCAAGATTCGCCGCTCGGGGAACTGACGACAATCTCCGGCAATAAAAACCTATCTGTTCAAAAAGTGATCGAGACGAATTAAATCTATTCAATGGGGAGGGTACACAACCGCAGCCATCGCAAGGCGCGTGCCAAGTCTGCGCCGTCGCCCGGACGCCGCGCGCGACTCGAAACGTCAAAGCGCTCGGAGAAATTGCCGACGCCCGCGAAGACTTAATGCTACGACGTAACTCGGAGGCCGCAACCCTCCGTCTCTAAACTTCTTTATCAATCATGCGACCGTTCACACGCGACTCACGACACGCCTCTGCCCACTCGCAAGCGCAGCAAGCTCCGCCGCATAAACAATTTGGCTTCGCGCTGCAAATCACCGCAGCGACATTTGAACCGACGCCGCATTCTGCAACTGGCCGTCCTGACCGCCGCGCCCCGCGTGTAACGAATTGATTCAAGAACGCCAGCTCCGCGAGCGGCGTCGAAGCAGCACGCGACGCGCCCGCACGAACAAGCCACGCGCGCCGCTTCCCCTTACCGTTCAGCCACATACGAGCGTCGCCGCGCGTCGCGTAGGGCGTCGTTTCGTCAATGCCTTTAAGTCATTTCAGATGAAGCGTGCGTGTTTCGTTCTGTGACAAAGGCGCGCGCGGCGCGAGGTACGACTATTGCCATAGGGCAGACAAGACGCATAAGGGACTCCGCTCCGGAGAAAACCACGCACCCGACCAACTGAACAGGGCACGCCAATGAGGAGGAGCTAGGTGACAATCGTTAAGCATTACCGCACGGTCTCCGCGTGGCTCACGCTCCTCGCGCTCCTGTTTTCGCCGTGCGCCGGTCTGTTGCTGCTGTCGCCCGCAACCGCCGCAGCCGCCTCCGGCGCACGCCCTTTCTCGTCGCAGCCCGCCGATAAACTCTCGCCCGACCTGCGCGCCGCGTTGCGCGACGGGCGCACGGCGACGCGCGTTAAGGTCATCGTGCAATTCACGGGCGACGCCTCCGCGCGGCAGCACGATTCGCTGCTGTCGAGTCTGGGCGGCGTCGTGCACAAACAATTTCAGAAGTTGAACGCGCGCGCGCTGACCCTGACGGCGCGCGGCGCCGAATCGCTGGCCGCACGCCGTGAGGTGCGCTACGTTTCGCTCGACCGTCAGATCGCGCCCGCCGGTCACGTCGCCGCGACGACCGGCGCGGAGGACGTGCGACAGCAGACGACGAGCGGCCTGCTCGGTCTGCTGACGACCACGACCACGCTCGACGGCTCGAACATCGGCATCGCCGTACTCGATTCCGGCATAGACGCGAACCACGTCTCCTTCAGAGACTCGCTCGGCCTCAGCCGCATCTCCGCCAGCCGCGATTTCACGGGCGAAGACCGCACCGACGACGTTTACGGTCACGGCACGCACGTCGCTTCCGCCGCCGCGGGCAACGGCCAGGTCGCGCAGGGCGCGTACACGGGGATTGCCCCGAACGCGCGACTCCTGAATCTGCGCGTGCTCGGCTCGGAAGGCACGGGCACGACTTCGGGCCTCCTCGCCGCGCTCGAATGGGTCTTGAACTACCGCACCGTTTACAACATACGCGTCGTCAACATGAGCCTCGGCGGCGCGGCGGTGGATTCATACACGAACGACCCCGTGTGTCAGGCCGTGCGCCGTCTGGTTGACGCAGGCATTGTGGTCGTCGCCGCCGCCGGAAACGACGGGAAGGACGACGACGGCAACAAGATTTACGGGCGCATACACTCGCCGGGCAACGAGCCTGCGGCGCTGACGGTCGGCGCGTCGAACTCTTTCGGCACAAACACGCGCTCGGACGACACGGTGACGACCTACAGTTCGCGCGGCCCGACGCGCAGCTACTGGACGGGCGAGGACGGCGTGCGACACTACGACAACCTCGTCAAGCCTGACCTCGTCGCGCCCGGCAACAAAGTTGTCTGGGCGGAAGCCTTGAACAACCGCATCGTGACCGCACACCCCGAACTCGACGCGGGCGTGAGCACGAACGCCGCGCGCCGCATGATGTACATGAGCGGTTCTTCGATGGCAACGCCCGTCGCGGCAGGCGCAGCCGCGCTCTTGTTGCAAGTCAATCCGAAGTTGACGCCCAACATGGTCAAGATGATCTTGATGTACACGGCGCAACCGCTCGCCGGATTCAACATGTTCGAGCAGGGCGCGGGCGCGCTTAACATCGAAGGCGCGGTCAGGCTCGCGAAAGTCGTTCGCACGGATTTGTCGCCCGTCGCGCTGCGCGGCACGCCGCTGCTTACGTCGAGCGCGCCGCCCGCGCCGCAAGACGAGATCGCGTCCGAGCCGGTCAACTGGTCGCAAGGCATCATCCTCAATCACACTTACGCGACGGGTCTCGATCTCATACTCAAGTATCAGAAAGTTTACGACGCGGGCGCACTGCTCGGCGACGGCGTTATCGAGAGCGCACAGGAGCAGACAATTGATGCGACGAAGATGTCGGGCGGAATCGCGCTCGGCGAAAATATTTTGACGAGCAACGGCGGCGCTACGCTCGGCGAAGGCACTCCCTTCTTCAGCGCGTGGATGCTGCTCGGTAACGGGATCATCATCGGCGACGGCATCATTATCGGCGACGGCATTATCGTCGGCGACGGGATCATAGTCGGCGACGGGATCATTGTGGGCGACTCGCGCCTGCAAGCGCAGTCGGTCAGGACAAACGGCGACGACACCCCCGCGATGCGGTAAGAGTCGTCTTCCGGTGTTGACGGCGGTTCGATAATTGAAATACCTTTGAACTGCCCTGAACTCTCCCAACCTTTGTCAGTTCTACCTCGCGATTCGCTCTGGCCGCTCCTCTATGCGGGAGTTCGGCGCGGAGCTACCTCTTTCCATGCTCGAAGGGTTCGAGTTCATCCAAGTTGAGTGCGGCAGAAGCGGCGTTTAACTTTTTCGAGGAACGCCCGCGTCAAACTCAAAGGAGGAGTCAGGTGAATTACTCGCAACATTTTCTTGCCATCAAGCGGCTCACATTCCCCCTGTTGCTGCTCGCCCTGCTGTCCGACGCGCTGCCCGCTCCGGCGCACGCCGTCGTGCGCGAGAGATCGGACATCGAGCAACGCGAGGCGCGCACACAGGCGCGCGGCGATAAAGTGTCCTCTAAATTATTGAGAAAGGCGCGGCGCGCGCGCAGACAGGACGAGCGTTTGCGGGTCATCGTGCAGTTCGAGGGCAAGGCGAACGCGGCCTTCGACCTCTTCCTGCAATCTCACGGCGCGCGCACGACGCGCCAGTACCCGACGCTCAACGCGCGCGCCGTCGAACTTCCCGCGCGCGCCGTCAAGGCTCTGGCCGCGCGCGGCGAACTGCGCTTCGCCTCCCCCGACGAGGAGATGATTCCGGCGGGTCACGTCTCGGAGACGACCGGCACCGACGCCGTGCGCGACACGAAGGCCGCGAACGGCATGGCTGGCCTGGACGGAACCGGCTTAGGCATCGCCGTGCTCGATTCGGGAATCGATCAGGGACACCGTTCGTTTTTGAACAAGGACAACAAATCGCGCATCGTCTTCAGCCGCGACTTCACGGGCGAAGGACGCACGGACGATCCTTACGGTCACGGCACGCACGTCGCCTCCATCGCCGCAGGCAACGGGCGCATCTCGAACGCCGAATACATAGGCATCGCGCCGAACGCGAACATCGTCAACCTGCGCGTGCTCGACTCGAAGGGACAGGGGACGACTTCCGGCCTGCTCGCCGCGCTCGAATGGGTGGCGGCGAATCGCACCGTCTACAACATACGCGTCGTCAACATGAGCCTCGGCACGCCCGCCGTCGAATCCTATCGCAACGATCCCATCTGCCGCGCCGTGCGCCGTCTGGTTGACGCAGGAATAGTTGTCGCCGCCGCCGCTGGTAACAACGGCAGGAACAGTTCGGGTCAGAAACTTTACGGCCAGATTCATTCGCCCGGCAACGAACCTTCGGCGCTCACGGTCGGCGCGTCGAACACCTTCGGCTCTCACACGCGCGCGGACGACGGCGTCGCCAGTTTCAGTTCGCGCGGCCCGACGCGCAGTTACTGGACGGACGCGCTCGGCACGAAACGTTACGACAGCTTGATCAAGCCCGACATCGTCGCGCCCGGCAACAAGTTGATCTACGCCGAAGCCATCGACAATTATCTCGTCAGGCAGAACCCGGAGTTGGACGCGGGCGTCAGTCCGGTTGACAACCGCCGGATGATGTTTATGAACGGCTCTTCGATGGCAACGCCCGTCGCGGCGGGCGCAGCCGCGCTCCTGCTGCAAACGAACCCGAAGTTGACGCCCAACATGGTCAAGATGATCCTGATGTACACGGCTCAGCCGCTCGCCGGATTCAACATGTTCGAGCAGGGCGCGGGTCAACTCAACGTCGAGGGCGCGGTCAGACTCGCGAAAGTCGTTCGCACGGACTTGTCCGCGTTAACGCTCACGGGTGCGCCGCTCCTCACGACGCCCGCGCCGCCCGCGCCGCAGACGACCATCGCGGGGCACACTTTCACCTGGTCGCAAGGGCTAATCATGGGTCGCACCTTCGCCACGGGCGCGAACCTCGCCCTCAAGTACCAGCGCATTTACAGCCACGGCATCATCTTCGGCGACGCCGTCATTTTCGGCGACGGCATCATCTTCGGCGATAACACGCTGCTCTCAAGCGGCATCATCTTCGGCGACCACGTGCTCACGTGTGACGGCGGCACGCTCGCCAACGGCATCCCCTTTCTCAATGTCGAGTCGCTCAAGGCCGACGGAATTATCTTCGGCGACAACACCATCTTCGGCGACGGCATCCTTTTCAGCGACGGCATCATTTTCGGCGACACCACTTTGCGCGGCGACGCCGTCACGCAGGCGCAGTCCGCGAGAACGAACGGCGATCTGACTTCCGCGATGGAGTTGGAGGTGGATACGGGCGTCGATTACATCGGTTACTGAGACGAGTTTAGCTTTCGCTCCCCGCGCTTTTGTTCGAGCCGTAAAAGTTTGAAGGAGCAAAGAAGGAGACCTGAGATGCCCCAAACGATTCGAGCACCGAGAGAGTCCGCGCCGGAGAAGACCCCCATCTCTTCCGCGCCCGTCGCGGCGGCGGCTATGAGCCTGCCCGACGTTCAGCCGCTCACGGACGCGCACTACGGGGAAGTCCTCGCTTTCCTCGCGGCACGCTCGGTGGACACTATTTTCATGAGCGGCCTCGTGCGTGACAACGGCATCGTGAGCGAACTCAATCGCGGCACGTTCTACGGCTGCCGCGATTCCGAGGGGCGACTCGAAGGCGTCGCGCTCGTCGGCCACGCCACGCTCGTCGAAGCGCGCACGGACGCGGCGCTCGCGGCCTTCGCGCGGCTCGCGCGCGACGCCGAGGCGCACGTCATCTGCGGCGATCAGGAGAAGATCGAGCACTTCTGGGAGCACTACGAGCGCGGCGGGCAAGAGCCGCAACGCATCTGCCGCGAACTCTTCATGGAGCAGCGCTGGCCGGTCGAGACTCTGACGGAGGCGGCGGCGTTGCGTCCGGCAACGCTCGCCGACCTCGAAAGTCTGGTCGCCGTCAACGCGCGCATGGCCTACGACGAAAGCGGCACGAATCCGCTTGATACGGACGCGGAAGGATTTCGCGCGCGTCTCGCGCGCCGCATCGAGATGGGGCGCGTCTGGGTGTGGACGGAAGGCGAGCGGCTGCTGTTCAAAGTTGACATCATGGCGGACGTGCCCGGCTGCATCTACCTCGAAGGCGTCTACGTCCACACGGACGAGCGCGGGCGCGGGTACGGGCGTCGCGCCATCTCGCAACTAGGCCGTCTCCTGCTCGCGCGCACCGAAGCGATCTGTCTGCTCGTCAACGAACAGAACAAAGACGCGCAGGTCTTCTTCTTCAAAGCGGGCTACAAACTGCGCGCCTGCTACGACACGATTTTCCTCCAACCCCGAACCGGCGGCGCGGGCAACTGAGACTTGTTTGAAAATGGTTTAGTGTCCCGTAGGGACATTTGAAAATAGCCCAGCGATTTATCGCTGGGTAACAATCGGCAACAGATGGCGAGTCCCGTAGGGACGGTTGAAACCATCGCAAGCTTCAATCGTCCCTACGGGACTCTATTGAAAATTTACGCGCATTGTCCCAGCCATGAATGGCTGGGCTATTGCCAATCGTCCCTGCGGGACTTTTCAATCAATACCTGACGGGACTTCCCAAGCAGTTTTTAGCATTCTTCAATCAGCATTTTCCAAGAGGATAGCCTTGATGAACAGACAGCGTTTCGCCAGTCCCTTCATGTGGTCGGTCATCGCGCTCGGCGCGTTGGTGTGTCTCTACGCCGCCGCGCGCCTGCCGCTGGCCTCGCTCGATCTGCTGTTTCTGCTGCTCGCGGTCGCCACCGTCATCACGTCGCACATCACCGTGCCGCTGCCCGGAGTTAACGGTCGCATCACCGTCTCCGAGACCTTCATCTTCCTGACGATGCTGCTCTACGGCGGCGAGGCCGCGATCATTATGGCCGCGATTGACGGCTTCTGCTCGTCGCGCCTGATCAGTCGCAAACCGATCACGCTCGGCTACAACGCCGCGCAACTCGCCGTCTCGACCTTCATCACAGTACTCGTCCTTCGTCTCTTTTTCGGCGACGTGGTCAACCTCGCGCACGGCGACTTCTCCGTCAACTTCATCGTCGCGGTGTGCATCATGGGATTCGTCCAGCACATCTGCAATTCGCTGCTCGCCTCGATAGCGCAGGCTTTGAAGCACGATCAATCGGTCTTTCGCGTCTGGGGCAAATATTGCCTGTGGCCCTCGATCACCTATTTCGCGGGCGCGTCGGTCGCCGTCATCACGGCGAAACTCGTAGGCATGTTCGGCCCCTACGCCATCATCGCCACCACGCCCATCGTCGGCAGCATCTATCTCACCTACCGCACTTATCTCAAAAACATTCAGGTGATGGCGGCCTCCGCCAAGGCGGAAGCCGAAGCGGCGGCGCGCGCCGAAGCCGCGAAAGCGCAGGCCGAACAGGCCGAGCGCCACGTCGAAGAACTCTCGCACTACATCGCCGAACAGGAGCGCATACGCGAGCAGTATTCGCAGATCGAAAAACTCTCCGCGCTCGGCGAACTCGCCTCCGGCGTCGCGCACGATTTCAACAACACGCTCGCCGGCATACTCGGACGCGCGCAGTTACTTCTGAACACGAGCGATCCGGCGAAGATCGAGAGCGGCCTACAGATCATCATCAAGACGGCGAAGGACGGGGCGAAGACTATCAAGCGCATACAGGACTTCGCGCGCCAAAGACGCGACCACGCCTTCTCGCCCGTCGCCGTCGATCAACTGCTGCTCGACGTGGGCGAGATCACGCGCCCGCGCTGGAAGGATCACGCCGAAGCCGCGAGCGTCCACATCAATCTCGAACTCAAAATAAGCTCGAAGGCTCTCGTCCTCGGCGACGAATCGGAGTTGCGCGAAGTCCTGGTCAACATGGTCTTCAACGCCGTTGACGCGATGCCGCAGGGCGGGACTCTGACGCTGGCGACGCGCGAAGTGAACGGCGCGATTGAAATTTCCGTCGCCGACACGGGCACGGGCATGAGCGACGACGTGCGCCTGCGCATATTCGATCCGTTCTTCACGACGAAGGGCAAGGCGGGCATGGGGCTTGGTCTCGCCGTCAGCTACGGCATTATCCGCAGGCACGAAGGCGCGGTCGAGGTCGAATCGGAGGCGGGGCGCGGCACCTGTTTTCGCATCACGCTGCCCTCCGCGAAGAACGCCGCGAAGCCGCAGCCGAGCGCTGTTCAGGCGTTGCCGCAGCAGGCGACGAACATCGAATCTTTCCGCACGAAGTTTCTCGTGGTTGACGACGAGGAGGCCGTGCGCGAACTTCTGCGAGACATCCTGGAGCGCGAAGGTCATGAGGTGACGATGGCCGCGAGCGGGCGCGACGCGCTGGCGCTCTTCGAGGCGAGCGAGTTTGCCGCCATCCTGATGGACGTAGGATTGCCGGGCATGAGCGGTTGGGAATTGGCGCGCGCCGTGCGTGAGCGCGACGAGCGCGTGCCGCTGGCGATCATCACGGGCTGGGGCGAGGCCGTCGGCTCGCACGCGCAGAAGGCCGCGGGCGTTGACTGGGTGGTGGCGAAGCCTTTCACGGTCGAGCAGATCACGACGATTGCTCGCGAAGTTTCGCACAAACGCGAAGCCTCCGCGCTACGCCTCGCGCCGACGGTCGCCCCCTCAAGCGACTCGCACATCGTCGCGGCGTGATGCGACTCATGCAAAGATTGTCGCGGCGTGATGCGACTCACGTTAACGCGGCACTAAGCGACTCAGACGTTGCCGCCGTGTGAAGCGACTCACCCGCAGTCGGCGTCGGTTTTAACTTCTTCCAGATTATGCCGTTTGATCATGCGTTGGAGCGTGCTGCGGTCAATGCCGAGGACGCGCGCGGCGGCCTGCTTGTTGCCCTGCGTGCTCTCTAAAACGCGGCGTATGTGGCGACATTCGATTTCGGAGAGCGAGAGCAAATGCTCATCGCTCTCGGCATCGCTCGCCGCCTCCGCCGCAGCAGCTACTACTTCCCTCGACTCGGCGGGAGACGCGCTGCTCGCGTTGCTGATGCGTTCGGGCAAATCTTCCGGTCGCACGATCTGATCGCAGAGCGCGGTGGCGCGCACGATGGAGTTTTCGAGTTCGCGTATGTTGCCCGGCCAGGAGTAGCTTTCGAGAATCTTCACGGCCTCGCGCGAGAAACTAACGGCGCGCTGTCCCGCGCGCTTTGAACGCTCCGCGAAGCGACGCGCGAGCGGCATGATGTCTTCGCTGCGTTCGCGAAGCGGCGGCAGATGAAGCGTCACTGCGTTCAGACGATAAAGCAGGTCTTGCCTGAAACGCTTTTCGCGCATCTCGCCTTCGACATCGCGGTTGGTGGCGGCAATGACGCGCACGTCAACCTGCAAAGTATGGTTTGAGCCGACGCGTCGAATCTCGCCCTCCTGCAAGGCACGCAGCAGTTTCACCTGAAAGGCCGGGGTGGTCTCCGTGATCTCGTCCAGAAAGATCGTGCCGAGGTGCGCCTCCTGCCACAGCCCGCGCCTGTCCATCGTCGCGCCTGTAAACGACCCGCGCACGTGGCCGAACAGTTCCGACTCGATCAACTCCGCAGGGATCGCGCCGCAGTTGACGGCGACGAACGCCTGCTCCGCACGCTGGCTGCGACGGTGAATCGCACGCGCGACGACTTCCTTGCCCGTCCCCGACTCGCCCGTAATGAGCACGGGCAGATTAGTCCCCGCCACGCGCCCCACGAGTTTCATCATCTCGACGAACGCCGCGCTCTGCCCTACGAGATCAATGTCCGACGTGTAGACGGGCGGCAGCAAGTCGCCGGTCGTCTCCTGGCGCGCGCGCTTCTCGATGCTGCCCCGAACGGCGCGCGAGATGGCGAGCACCTCGTCGTTATCGAACGGCTTCATCAAGTAGTCGTACGCGCCTGAGGCGACGGCGTCGAGCGCGCCGACAGCCGAGCCGTGTCCGGTCATCAACACGATCTGCGCCTGCGGCTGCTCTTCCGTGAAGCGGCGGAGCACTGCGAACCCGTCGTGGCTACCGTCGCTGCCGAGTTTCACGTCGCAGAAGACGAGCGCCCACGTCTCGCGGCTGAGCATGTCGAAGGCATGCTCAGCAGAGTCCGCCTCGCTCACAGTCCACCCGTCAGTGCGCAGCACCTCCGCCACGTTGTCGCGGATGACGTGCTCGTCGTCTATGACGAGGGCTTTCATGTTTTCGCTTATCAGATGTTGCATACTCAATCCAAAGTTAAAAGACTGTCCGTTGTCCGTTCTCCGTAGTCAGTTGTTCAATTCAAATCTTTAGCAACTCGCGTGATAGCCACTAAACAACTGACTACTGACAACGGACAACGGACAGCTTTTCTATCCCGTGCTGCCGAAACCGGACGCGCCGCGCGCCGTCTCGTCGAGCGAGTCGGCCCACGCGGGTTCGGGCGTGATGATCGCTTCGACGATCAACTGCGCGACGCGCTGCCCCGCTTCGAGCGTCAACGTCTCGTGCCCGTGATTGACGAGCGCGCAGACGATCTCGCCGCGATAGTCGCTGTCAATCACTCCGGCCAAAACGTCCAGGCCGTAGTTAACGGCAAGGCCGGAGCGCGGCGCGATGCGCCCGTAAAATCCTTCGGGCACGGCGACCGACAGACCCGTCCGCACAGCCGCACGCGCGCCCGCCGCAAGCGTCACGTCTTCGATTGAACACAGATCGAGTCCGGCGGCGCGCGCGCTCCCGCGCACGGGCAACTTGGCCGCCGGATGCAAACGCAAAAATTTCAACTCGTTAATCATACGGAAATTGAAGTAGTAAGAATTCAGAACTCAGAATTCAGGAGACAAAATAAATACAAGTTACTTTGCTTTTTTTCTGACCACTGTATTCTGAATTCTGTCTTCTCTTTCAGGCTCGCGCCGCGTTGATCCAGACGGGCTTCGCGTTGCAGCCCTGGCCGTCGCTCTTCCAGCGCGTGCAGCCCCAGAAGTAGCTGTCGTTCTTGAAGGGGCCGCGCTTCACGGTCGGCGCGCCGCACTCCTTGCACGGCTCGCCGCTCTCCGGCAGCGCCTTCGCCTCTTCGAGCGCGCCCGCCTCGTCGAACCAGCGCACGCCGCGACACTCCGGATAACGCGCGCACGACAGCGACGCACGTTTACCTTTCTCTCGCGGCGCACGCAGGCGCATCGCACCATTACACGCCGCACACTTCGTCGCAAGCAACGCTTTGCGCTGCTTCGCGTTCTTCGGCGCGTCGCTGATAAAGCCGCACGCGTCGCGCCCTTCGGAACAGACGAGAAACTTTCCCGACGCGCTCACGCGTTCGATGAGAAAACCCGCGCGCTCCTCCAGTTTACACTTCGGGCAATCAAACGCATCTTCGGGTCGCGGCGTCTGCGGCCTGTTCGCGTTCGCCGTCGCCGCGCGCTCGCCGCTCGCGCGCTCCATCTCTGCGGCGGCGATCTGGCCGACGAGTTCCGTCACCATCTCTTTCACTTCGCCCATGAACCGCTCGCGCGCGTATTCGCCGCGCGCCATACGCGCCAGCTTCTGCTCCCAACTCCCCGTCAGTTCCGCCGACTTGAGAAGTTGCGAAGGAAGCAGTTTGATGAGCGCGATGCCCTTCGGCGTCGCGGCCAGCGACTTCTTATCGCGCGTGACATACTCGCGCTTGAGCAGTGTCTCGATGATCTGCGCGCGCGTGGCGGGCGTGCCCAATCCCGAATCCTTCATGGCGAGGCGCAACTCTTCGTCTTCGACTTTTTTGCCCGCCGTCTCCATCGCGCCGAGCAGACTCGACTCCGAATAGCGCGGCGGCGCTTTCGTCTGCTTCGCAACCGCTTCGACGTTTACGGTCTCAACCGTTTCCTTCGCACTGACTTGCGGCAACTCCGCGTCTTCCGCTTCGTCTTCGCCGTCCGCCTTCTTCCTGTC
This sequence comes from Pyrinomonadaceae bacterium, assembly GCA_035296385.1. Classification (GTDB taxonomy): domain Bacteria; phylum Acidobacteriota; class Blastocatellia; order Pyrinomonadales; family Pyrinomonadaceae; genus JAIVJZ01. The sequence continues at coordinate 22,199 of DATHBB010000194.1, forward strand.
TTCCCTTCCGGGCGGATCAACTTCGCGCCAGCCCGCCTTGAGCACCACCGTGCCGCGCGTGATGAATTGTTCTCCTTCTACTACAGTCGTAATCGCCGTGCGTTCGAGTTCCGCGTCGGGATAAAAGGCCGCGAGGAAGCGGCGCGCGACGAGGTCGTAGATGCGCTTCTCGTCCGGCGCGAGCGCGTTCGGCTCAACGCGCTGTTTCGTCGGAATGATGGCGTGGTGATCCGTCACCTTCTTGTCGTCAACGTGGCGGCTCGTGAGCTTCGGCGTGCCCTTTGCGAGAATCGTTTCGATGAACTTCACGTAAGGCCCGACGCTCGCCGCTTCGACGTGCCCTTTGAGTTCCTGATTCACGCTCGCGGAGAGATGACGCGAAGATGTGCGCGGGTAAGTGAGAAACTTTTTTTCGTAAAGCGTCTGTGCGAGTTCGAGCGTGCGCGCGGCGGAGAAGGCGTAGCGCGCGTTGGCGGCGCGCTGCAAGGCCGTGAGGTCATAGAGGAGCGGCGCGCGTTCCTTCGTCGCTTTCTTTTCAACTTTTTCGACCGCGCCCCGCTTGCCTTTGACTTTGAAGACGACCGCCTCTGCAGCGTCTTTGTGATCGAAGCGACTGCCCGCCTTGTTGAACCAAGTGCCGCGATACGCGCCCGCCGCCGACTCGAAATCCGCGACCACTTCGTAGTAGTTGGTCGGGACGAAATTCGCGATCTCTTCGTCGCGCCCGACGATGAGCGCGAGCGTCGGCGTCTGCACGCGCCCCAGAGAATAGACGCCCTCGTGCCCCGCGCCGCGCGCCTTGACGGTCTGCGCGCGCGTGGCGTTCAAGCCGACGAGCCAGTCGGCCTGCTGGCGCGAGCGAGCGGAATCGCGCAAGCCCGTGTAAAGGGATGCAGGCTTGAGTTGTCGAAAGCCCTCGATGATCGCGTCGCGCGTCAGGGAAGAAATCCAGAGGCGTTCGACGGGCTTGCGGCAGCGCGCGAGCGTGTAGACGAGATCGAAGATGAGTTCGCCTTCGCGCCCCGCGTCCGCCGCGTTGACGATCTGCGTCACGTCGTCGCGCCCCATCAGCGTCTTGATGACGTTGAACTGATCGCGCGTCCGTTCCGACGCGTGATACTTGAATTCTTCGGGGATGATCGGCAGCGTCTCCAAACGCCACGATTTCAACTTCGGATCGTAAGTTTCGGGATCGTCCAACTCGACGAGATGACCGACGCACCACGTCACGATGTCCTCTTTGCCCTCAAGATAGCCTTCGCCGCGCCGCGACGC
>DATHBB010000195.1:0-12965 GCA_035296385.1 Pyrinomonadaceae bacterium
AAGCTCTACGGTCTGCGTGCCGTCTGTGAAGACGCGCTTGCCGTTTTGCAGAGTCTCGATCTGGAGCGGGCGCGGCGAGCGCGTGAGCGCGTCAGGCTGCAAGGTGAAGTTGCGCGCGGCGGCGACGCGCTCGAAGAAGGCGCGCAAGCCCGGCGTCGTGATGATGGTCGCGCCCTCCGCGATGTAGGTGCGCACGCCGCCCGCGTGGTCGTCGTGATGATGCGTGACGGCGGCATACTTGACGGGCTTGCCCGGCATGAGTTCTTTGACGCGCGCGATCACGTCGCGCGAAGTGTTGTCGCCGCCCGGAGTCTCTATCACCATGACGTGGTCTTTGAAGCCGACGGCGAGCACGTTGTAGCCGCCCGCGCTGATCGAGTAGACGTTATCGGCGAGCTTCGTGTGCGGCGGAGTCTGGACGGGCGCGGCGGGCGGCGTGAAGCCTTCGGGCACTTTGAACTGCTCGTCGCCGTAAGTCTTGTTGAAACTCACTTCGACGAAGGGAATTTCCTCAACCACTTCGCCCATGATTTTCGTGATGCGCGCGGTCGGCACTTGAAATTTATCTACGGCGCGGTAAGCCGGGAAGATGATCTCCTGCACCGAGTCGCCGAAGTAGGGGTCGCTGCCCAAAGCTTCAAACTTCGAGACGAGGTGCGTCTGCGCGTCCAGATAGACTGTGAACTGCGCGCCGTCCTCGTTGGCGTAAGTGATGACATCGTGCGGGCGGTTGTTGAAGTTCGCGCGACCGAGCGAGCGCAGGTGCGGGGCGCGTTCGAGCGCGCTGAGGAGCAGGTTGTGCGGCAGCCAGCGCAGACGCCCGCGCATGACTTGCGGCGGGAGCGCGGCGGTGGAGTTGACGCGCCGTTCGAGATAGGTGACGCGCGCGGCGTCTTTGCCGTTCGACATCACGCCCCAGTGCCAGTTGAAGCCGCCCGGATAGCTGCCCTTGTTGTCGTGGTAGAGGCGATTGCGACGGTGTTCGACGATGAGCGTGCCGCTCATGGGCGTGCGCTCGTAGGGCGCTTCGGTGCGGCGGCTCTGGTTGCGGTGGACGGTGAAGCCCTCGTGGCGGATCGTGAAATTTTCAATCTTGCGCAGGGCGTCGAGGCCGCCGTAGGCAGCCAGTCCCGCATCGACGACGCGACGCGCCGCGCGATACGACTCTTCGGAGGCCGTCAACTCCTTCGTTTGACCGCCTGCGGCGGAGACGCACGCCGCCAGCGCGATAAACAGACCGAGAGAGAACGCGAATTTTGGGCTACGCATAATAAGACTTCTCCTTAATTGAATTGTCCGGCGGGAGACCAAACGAGACTTGCCGTTATGAAAATTTAATACTGACGGAAGCGCGCGGAAGTTCCTAAGAATTTGTTTGAACAGTCCCGTCAGGGACGATTGAGAATAGCCCAGCCATTTATGGCTGGGACAACGCGCATAAATGTTAAGAGAGTCCCGTAGGGACGATTGAAATTAACGCAAGATTCAATCGTCCCTACGGGACTCCGATTTATTATCTCAACTCGTCCCAGCACTAAAGTGCTGGGCTATTCTCAATCGTCCCTGACGGGACAAAAGCACCTTTACTTTTCAAACAGCTTCTTGGAAATGTTTTCAGGAGATGGCGGCGAGCGTCGCGGCGAGCGAGTGGAAGACGCCGCGCCCGTCCGCGGAGCCGAGCAAATCTTCGCAGGCGCGTTCGGGGTGAGGCATCATCCCTATGACGTTGCGCTCGCGGTTGCAGATTCCGGCGATGTTGTCGCGCGCGCCGTTCGGGTTCGCTTCCGGCGTCGCGCGCCCGTCGGCGTCGCAATAGCGGAGGATGATGCGGTCTTCGCTCTGCAACTCGGCGAGCGTCGGGTCGTCGCAGGTGTAGTTGCCGTCGGCGTGCGCGATGGGCATGGAGAGGATTTGGCCGCGCCGTAGTTCGTTCGTGAAAGGCGTGTCGGCAGACTCCACGCGGACGCGCACGTGCCGGCAGACGAAATGCAGGTCGCGGTTGCGTATGAGCGCGCCGGGCAGGAGTCCCGACTCGCACAAAATTTGAAAACCGTTGCAGATGCCGAGCACCAGCCCGCCGCGCGACGCGAACTCCTGCACGCTCGACATGACGGGCGAAAAACTCGCGAGCGCGCCCACGCGCAAATAGTCGCCGTAGGAGAAGCCGCCGGGGATGATGAGCGCGTCGTAGCCCGCCAGATCGGTCTCGCGATGCCAGATGAAGGAGACCGGCTGGCCGACGTGTTTCGAGATGACGTGGTAAGCGTCGTGGTCGCAGTTCGAGCCGGGGAAAACTATAACGCCGAATTTCATCCTTCTATCTCCACGCGATAATCTTCGATGACCGGGTTGGCGAGCACCTCGCGCGCCATGCGCTCGGCGGTCTCGCGCGCACGCTCACCATCGAGCGAGGCGTCCAAAGCGATCTCGAAATACTTGCCCTGCCGCACGTCCGCGATGCCGCCGTAGCCCATCAGGCCGACCGAGTTCTGTATCGCCTTGCCCTGCGGATCGAGCACGCCGGATTTTAACGTGACGTAAACTTTTGCTTTCACAGTTTCTCCATTGCGGGTCGTTAAGGTCGAAGATTATAGCTCACCGGGCGAGGTGATCTCACGTCTGGCTTTCAGCTTTATCTTCTGACCCTCATCGGACTTCGACTTCTGAACTTTATCAAATACGCGTGCGAAAACTTTATTGACGTTGCGCAGGTAAGTGTCGAGCGCGAAGGCGTGTTCGATCTCGTCGCGCGAGAGGCGCGAGTTGATGTCCGCGTCCGCGAGGACGCGCGTGCGGAAGTCGCCGCCCTCGTCCCAGGTGCGCATGGCGTTGCGCTGCGTCCACTCGTAAGCCTGTTCGCGCGAGACGCCTTTCTGCGTCAAGGCGAGCAGGAGTTGGCCGCTGAAAACTAAGCCGCGCGTGGCGTTCAAATTTTCGAGCATGCGTTCGGGGTAGACGACGAGCGTGTCTATGAGCGACGTGGATTTGGCGAGCATGTAGTCGAGCGCGATTGATGCGTCGGGGAGCGTGACGCGCTCGGCGGACGAATGCGAGATGTCGCGCTCGTGCCAGAGGGCTACGGATTCGAGTCCGGCGATTGAATAGCCGCGAACGAGGCGCGCCATGCCGCAGATGCGCTCCGAGAGGATCGGGTTGCGCTTGTGCGGCATCGCAGACGATCCCTTCTGCCCGCTCTTAAAACGCTCCTCCGCCTCGCGCACCTCGGTGCGTTGCCAGTGGCGAATTTGCAGGGCGAACTTGTCGAGCGAAGAGGCGATGATGGCGAGCGTCGAGAGATATTCGGCGTAGTTGTCGCGCTGGATAACTTGCGTGGAGACGGGCGCGGCGCGCAGGCCGAGCCGCTCGCAGACTTGCTCCTCAACGATTGGATCGAGGTGCGCGAACGCGCCGACCGCGCCGCTGATCTTGCCCACGGCGACGGCCTTGCGTGCGCGCTTGAGACGTTTGCGATTGCGGCGCATCTCGTCGAACCAGAGCGCGAAGGTGAGGCCGAAGGAAGTCGGCTCGGCGTGGACGCCGTGCGTGCGCCCGATCTGCGGCGTCTCTTTGAACTCGTGGGCGCGGCGGCGCAAGACTTCGAGCAGCGCGTCGATTTTTGCGAGCAGCAGGTCGCACGCATCGCGCAGCAGCAGGGCGTTCGCCGTATCGACCACGTCGGAAGACGTGAGGCCGTAGTGGACGAAGCGCGCACTCTCGCCGATGTTCTCCGCGAGCGCGGTCGTGAAAGCGATCACGTCGTGGTCGGTCGTCCGCTCGATCTCGTTGATGCGCTCGACGGTGAACCGGGCGCGCGCCTTGATCTCCGCGAGCGCATCCTTCGGGATCGTGCCCATCTCGGCGTGAACTTCGCAGACGGCCAACTCCACGTCGAGCCACTTCTGAAACTTCGCGGCCTCCGACCAGAGCGCGCCCATTTCGGGCAATGTGTAGCGATTGATCATAAGAAGACAGTGACGAGTGACGAGTGACGAGTGACGAGACAAGATCGAAACGAGTTTTAAGTTTTAACTTGTCACTCGTCACTTGTCACTTGTCACTGCTTTAGAGCATTCGAGTTCACGGCGTAGCGCGCGAGCAGCCAGCGACCGGAGCGCTCGACGAGCGTGAAAGTTTCGATGGCGTCGGCGCGCTCGAACTTGGTGTTGTAGCTGACGACGAGCGTGCGGCCTTGCGGCGTGTTTGCGTCGCCGCCGCTGCTCTCGCGTTGCTGCGCGGCGAGTTGGGCGCGGCTGAGGACGCTGCCGAGTCGTTCGCGTATGCGTTCGAGGCTGGCGCGGCTCTCATCGGCTCGCGCCGTCTGTCGCCATTCTTCGGCGGCGTCCCTGTAAATCTTTTCGTAGTCGGCGCGCGACATGTCGTTCGTGATGTCGTCGATGGCGGCCTGCGCTCCCGTCGGCAACCTGCTCTGTCTCTCTTCGACGCCGCAGGCCGACGCGCCGAGCACGCAGGAAAAAAGTATCAACGCGCCGAGCGCGACGCCGCAGCAGCGCGTGCTCATAACTCGATCCACGGGGTCGGCTCTTTGGGGAAAGAGAGCGTGATCTTGGTGTCGGTCGAAAAAAGCGAGCCGCGTTCCTGCAAGGCGATCTCCGCCGAGAGCTTGGCGACGTAAGGGTTGTTGGCGCGCTGCGAGAGATGCGCGAGCACGATGTGGTCTGCCCCGCCGTCGTATTCGTCGCGCAGCCAGAGGGCAACATCCTCGTTCGAGAGGTGGCCGGTGCGCGACAATATCCGCTGCTTCAACTCCCATGGGTAGACGCTGCACGCCTTGAGCATGTCGCGGCTGTGGTTCGACTCGATGATGACGGCGGCGCAACCGCGCAGGCGCTCGTTGATGAGAGTCGTGATGTGGCCGAAGTCCATGAGCGTGGCGACGCAGACGCCGTCATGGCGCGCGGTGAAGCCGAAGTTGTCCGCCGCGTCGTGCGGGATGGTGAACGGGTGGAAGTCAATTTCGCCGATTCGGAAATCACGGCTCGAAGAGATTTCTTCGGTGCGGTCGCGCAGGGCGTCGTCGCGTTTGCGCGGCTCGTCGCGCGAGGTGCCTTCGCGGTCGCCGATGTAGGCTTCGCGCGTCTCGCCGGAGATGTAGACGGGGCAGGAGAGCGTTTTGAGGAGGACGCGCAGGCCGCCCGCGTGGTCGCCGTGCTCGTGCGTGATGATGATGCCGTCGAGCGAGGCCGCATCGCAGCCGACGAGCGCGAGCCGACGCACGATCTCGCGCGCGCTCATCCCCGCATCGACAAGCACACTCGTCCGCCCCGCGCAGATCAGCACGGCGTTTCCCGTCGAGCCACTTCCGAGAACTGTAAATCTCATAAGACAGTGACGAGTGACGAGTGACAAGTGACGAGCCGGAACAAGTCTTTGATTTCAACTTGTCACCTGTCACTTGTCGCTCGTCACTGTTCCTAAATTTCCAAACGCGAGCGTTCGACTTTGAAGCCGTTGAGGTTGCCGAGCGCGCCGAGCGCGAGGCCGCCGGAGGTGAAACGCGCGCGTGCGACGCGCTGCATGTCTTCGGGCGTGACGGCTTCGAGGCGCGCGATGATCTCGTCGGGCGAGATGCGCCGACCGTGCGTGATCTCCTGACGCGCGAGCGAGCCTGCACGCGCGCTCGTTGATTCGAGGCCGAGCAGGATCGAGGCGACGGCCTGATCCTTCGCCAGTTGCAGTTCTTCCTCGGCGACGGGTTCGCGAACGACGCGGCGCAGTTCGGCGAGCGCGAGATCGAGCACCTCGTCGAGTTGCGCGGGCGACGTTCCGGCGTAGATTTGAAAGACGCCCGTGTCCATGAAGCCGTGCGCCGCCGAGCCGACCGAGTAGGCGAGGCCGCGTTCTTCGCGCACCGATTGCCAGAGGCGGCTCGAAGTGCCGCCGCCGATGACGGAACCGAGCAAGCTCGCCGCGTAGCGCTCATCGTCGCGCGCCGAAGGCCAGGGGGTGGCGAGAATCAAGTGAGCCTGTTCGAGTTCGCGCTTGCGCTGGATGAGGATGGGCGCGGCAGGCCGGGGCGGTTGCGCGTCAACTGTGTCCGCTTGAGAAGTTTGCGCGTCGCGCGTCGGCGTCGCGTTCGCCGACTCGCGTTCGGCGAAGGCGCGTTCGGCTAGTTCGACAAGTTGCGCGTGCGAGACTTGACCTGCGGCGGCGATGACGAAGTTGCGCGGGTGATAGGCCGCGCGGTGAAACTCCGCCGTGCGCGCGTGGTCGAAGGTGGAGACGGTTTCGGGCGTGCCTTCGATGGGGCGACCGAGCGCGTGGTCGGGATAATAGGCGGCTTGAAAGAGTTCGCCCAGGAATTCTTCGGGCGAGTCTTCGACCATCTTCATCTCTTCGATAATCACTTTTTGCTCGCGTTCGAGTTCCGTCTGGTCGAAGCGCGGGCTGAGCAGCATGTCGGAGAGCAGGTCGAAGGCTTGCGGTAGAGCGCGATCCACGACTTTCAGGGCAAAACCCGTCATTTCGTGCGAGGTGTAGGCGTCGAAGTTGCCGCCGAGCCGGTCTGATTCGACGGCGATGTCGAGCACCGTGCGGCGATGCGTGCCTTTGAAGACGGCGTGCTCGATGAAGTGGCAAATGCCGTTGAAATCGGGCGTTTCGTGGCGCGAGCCGCGCCTGATCCAGATGCCGACGGTGGCCGAGCGCAATCCGGGCATCTGCTCGGTCAGGACGGTCGCGCCGTTGGGAAGTCTGGTTGAAAGTATTGCTTCGGTCATTCGTGGTTGAACTTAGATGCGAAATTTATTTGACGGGCTGGTGATCACTTTTGCAGTAAGGAGCATCGTAGCATGCGAAAACATTCGGGGCAAACACGAGCCGTCCGACGGGCGGCGACTTCCAAGTCGCCTGCTTGACAGGGTTTGACGGTTGACGGAAAATAGCCACCTTCGCGCTCAAGCGGGTTCAGGCAGTGTCAATCGGACAACTTGTGCGGCTTTAGTGGCTTGCAATTATATCAAGCATTTTCGGTCTCCCGTGCCGCCGTCCAGTGGACAAGAGAATAGACGCTTGAGGGCGCGCCCCGTTCCGCGACAGGTGCGGAGGGTGCGCCGGGAGGTTTTGGTGCGATGAGGAAAACTTACTGGCGTGTGAGTTTGACGTTGCTGCTCGCGCTCTTCTCGTTTAGCGAGGCGGGCGCGCCCGCCGAAACTTATGCGGCTTCGTTAAACGGACGGGGCAAACTCGGAATCGTCAGCGGCTCCGTGCGCGACAACAAGGGCAACCCGCTCGCGGGCGCGCTCGTGCAACTCTTGCGCGACGGCGCGGATCACGTCACCAAACAGACGCGCACCGCCGCCGACGGCACTTTCACGGCGCGCATCGTCCCCGGTCGCTACCTGCTCAAAGCGCTCGCCGAAGGTTTCAACGCCACGACCTTCAACGCCGTCCAGGTCAATCCTTCCGACGAACTCATCTATCGCTTCAACCTCGAACCTTTAGGGCAAGGGCGCACCATGCCCGAAACGCGCAACGACCGCAACGACACGAAATGGCGTCTGCGCTCGGCGCAAAATCGCCGCTCGATCTTCCAGAACAACGGCGTCGAAGACAAAACAATCGCGGCGGTCGAAGAAGCGTTGGAAGCGGACGAGGAGAACGCGGAAGCTGCTGAGACAGAGGACGGCTGGACGAACAATGGTCGCAACGTGCAGGGTGTCGTCGAATCCTTCACTGCCGCGTCGGCCAACCCGAACGCTCCGGCCTACGCGGGCACAAACTTCGCCGTCTCCGTCCCCGCGAACGAAGGCATTAACCTGATCTTCGCCGGTCAACTCGCCACGAACGGCCTCGCGCGTCTGGAAACGACGGGTCGCTTCCGCGCGGGCGCGCGCCACCTGTTCAGCGCGACGGTCGGCGGCGCGACCCTCCCGCTCGCCTCCAACTCCGCTTCATCCTTCGCAGACGAGTCGCAACGCGCGCTCAATCAAGTTTCGCTGCGCGCGACGGACGAGTGGGTCGTGCGCGAGGGCGTGGTCGTCGTGCTCGGTCTGGACTATTCGCGCTTCATGGGCGCGCAGGACGCGGGAGCGTTCAGCCCGCGTCTCGGCTTTCAGTTCGACGCCGACGCGCGCACGCGCTTGCGTCTCGGCTACGCGCCGGGCGGTGTGAGTTCGCAGCCGCAGTCCGTGGCGCGCTTCGAGGACGGCGCAATCGTGTTTCCGGAAATGGCGGAACAGCCCGTGGCCTTCGTTGACGGGCGCGCGCTCATGGAGCGCAGCCGCCGTCTGGAGTTCGGCGTCGAGCGCGTGTTGGACAACAATTCGAGCGTCGAGGCGACTGCCTTCTTCGACACGACGGACGGGCGCGGCGTCGGGCTGTTGAATCTGCCGCTCAACGATTTTTCGAACGAGCGCGGCGAGCAGCTTTTGAGCGTCGCCAACCAGCAGGGCGCGGCGCGCGGCCTGAGAGTTGTCTATGCGCGCCGCATCGGCAGCTTCCTGAAGACTTCCGCCGGTTACTCGTTCGGTCGCGGCCAACAACTCGCCGCCGGACTCACTTCCGCCAATTCCGCGTCGCCGAACGACCTGTTCCGCGACGGATTTTTCCAGACCGTCGCCGCGCAGGTCGAATCCAGTTTCGACACGGGGACGGAAGTGCGCACCGTTTTGCGTTTCTCGCCGCGCGCCGCCGTCTTCGCCATCGACCCGTTCGCGGGCCGCGTCGCCGTCTTCGATCCGAGTTTGAGCATTCTCGTCACGCAAGACTTGCCGACCTTCGGCCTACCCTTGCGCGCCGAGGCCGTGCTCGACGCGCGCAACCTCCTCGACGCGCAAACCTTTGTGGACGACGGCGAAACACTCACAATCCTGAGCACGAATCGCCGCTCGGTGCGCGGCGGAATTTCAGTCCGCTTCTGAACATTCGAAAGTAGGCCGACGAAAGTGAAGGCACAAGCGAACAGGCGTGAAGTTTCCGTCGCCCGCTCGCCTGTGCCTTTCGTCTCCATGCGCGCCGGTCGGAGTCTGCGTTAAAAGCCAACAAAAACCATATTTTTCCGAAATCTCGGATAAATGCAAAAAGTTGGATTTAAGTTCGTCCGGCTTTCCCTTCGAGCCAAATTTGTCGGTTTTGTGCGCGAAACGCGCGAAGGGGCGTATTGAGTGGATGATTGGGACGCGGAAGCTGCGCGTCGCACAGGCGACGGCGAACACGCGGCGTTCCCCGTCTCGACTGGAACATCAATTGCCTTTGTTTTGTCGTTTTGGGTAGTGAAAGGAGCGAAGGCGCGAGATGAAATCGGTGCTGACAACGCGTGCGTGGGTGCTGCTGATTGCGGCCTCGCTCCTTGTCGCCGCCGGTACGCTCAATTTCGCGCAACGCCTGACGCGCACGCCCCCGCCGACCGACGGCGTCGCGTGGGAGCAGACCGAGCGCGGCGTCATCGCACGCGCCGTCGCGCCGAACTCCGCAGCCAGCCGCGCCGGAATACTCGGCATCCTCCCCGGCGACCGTCTCATCGCCATCAGCGACGACGAAGTGCGCAACGAGCCGATAGTGGCCGACTATCAAGTCCAGATGTATCTGGAAGACGCCGCCAACACCGGCCAACGCCTGCGCTACGCCATCGAACGCTCCACGCCCGACGGCGCATCGCGCGACTACTACGTCTATCTCGACAACCTCCAGCCGATCCCCAACCGCACGACGCGCGACTATTACATCAATTTCATCGGCATCGTCTACCTGCTCGTCGGCCTCTTCGTCCTCTTCAAACAAGGCGGGCGCGCGCCCTTCGTCCTGCACTTCACGACGCTCTGCCTCGCCGCTTTCGTCTACCACTTCTACAAGCCCATAGGCTTCTACGAAGACTTAGACCTCGCCGTCGCCTTCCTCGACGACTCGGCCTACGTTCTCTTCGCGCCGCTCTTTCTGCACTTCTGCGCCATCTATCCCGTGCGCCGCACGATCTCCGAGCGCAGGCGTTGGCTCGCCCCGCTGCTCTACGCGCCCGCCGCCGCGCTGCTCGTCCTGACCACGCTCGTCGACTTCGTGCCGCCCTCGCGCCTGAACTTCTCCGACGCCTTCATCGGCAATCTCTACAAGGCCGAACTCGCGCACTTCTGGTTCGCGCTCGTCGCGGGCTCCGCGATACTCGTGCGTCGTTTCTGGAAGAGCAAGGTGGCGGTCGTCCGCCAGCAGTTGAAGTGGGTCGTGTGGGGATCGGTTCTCGCCGTCACGCCGTTCAGCTTGCTCTACGCCGTCGGCTACCTCTTCGGCGACGTAGCGGCGACGACCGACGTTTCCACCGAGCGTTGGCTCATCGACGCGGCGGTGTTGCCGCTCATCCTGATCCCGCTCACTTTCGGCAACTCCGTCGTGCGCTATCGCCTGATGGACGTGGACGTGGTCGTGCGCCGCGCCGCCGTCTATGCGCTGACGACGCTCGCCATCGCCTTGATGATCGGCGTCGTGGTCTACGTCGCGGGTCTCTACGCGTTCGGCGGCGAGGTGGTCACGCCGGGCGTCATCACTTTGCGCGTCATCATCGCCGTGCTCGCCATGACCGTCATCGTGATGACCGCCGCGCCCATCAAAAACTTCCTGCAGGAGCAGACCGACCGCCTCTTCTACGGCGAACGCTACGACCTCAGAAACGGCCTCCTCGATTTCGGTCGCACGCTCTCGGCGACGACCACGCTCGAACCTCTGCTCGACGCGCTCGTCAGCCGCCTCGAACAGGTGCTGGGCGTGGCGCGCGTCGCCATCTTTATCGAAGATGAGAGCGCGCCGTCCGGTTATCGCGTGGCGCGTGCGGTCGGGCTGTCTTCGGAAGTGATCGTGCCGCAGGATTTCCGCGAGATGATCCGCGTGCGCTCGGCGGACGCCGGAATCGTGCGCGCCGACGACATCGATCTGCCGCCGGAGACGAGCGGCTTCGTGCGCCGCGCCCTGCACTACTACGTGCCGTGCGTCGTGCGCGGGCGCATGGTCGCCGTCATCGGTCTGGGGCGTTCGACGGGCGGCGCGCTGCTCTCTTCGGAAGACCTGGAAATCCTGCGCACCATCTCCGGCTACGTCGCCGTCGCCATCGAGAACAGCCTGCTCTATCAGGAGCAGACCGAGCGCGCCGCCGAACTCGAACTGCTCAAAGAATTCAACGAGTCAATCGTCGAATCGATCAACGTCGGCCTCCTGGCCGTAGATTCGACGGGGCGCATCACGGGCTGCAACACGGCGCTCGAAGAGTTGCTCGGCGTCAGGCGCGACGAGGCGGTCGGGGCGCGCGTCGAAGATTTGTTTGCGGAGGATTTCGCTGAAACGCTCGAACAGGCGCTCGGCGACAACCGTTGGGAACTGGCGAGCCTCCGCCACATTTACAAACTGCACACGGCCACGCGCGACGGTCGTTCGCTCATCCTCAACATCGCGTTCGCCCCCTTGCGCCGCACAGAGATCGCCGCGCACACGGGCGCGCTCGTCGTCCTCGAAGACGTGACGGCGCGCGTGCGCCTCGAAGAGCAGTTGCAGCAGCGCGAAAAACTCTCTTCAATCGGACTTCTGGCGGCGGGCGTCGCGCACGAGATCAACACGCCCCTGACGGGCGTTTCCAGCTACACCCAAATGCTCCTCGGCATGCTTGCCGACACCGACCCCAAGCACAAGCTGCTGGAAAAAATTCACCGCCAGACCGAACGCGCCACGGGCATCGTCAACAACCTGCTCAACTTCTCGCGCACCGGCTCCGTCACGGAGTTTGACGAGGTTGATGTCAACCGCGTGCTCGACGACACGCTGCAACTTCTTGAGCCGCAACTGCGCCAGAGCCAGATCGAGGTCGTGCGCGACTACGATGCACGGCTTCCCACCGCCTACGGCAACGGCGGCAAGCTCCAACAGGTCTTCACCAACCTGATCTTGAACGCGCGCGACGCCATCCCCAACGGCGGTCGCATCACGCTCTCGACCGCGACCGAAGACGGCGAATCGATCTCCATCCTCGTCGCCGACACAGGAATAGGCATCGCCCCCGAAAACGTCGCGCGCATCTACGATCCTTTCTTCACCACGAAAGGCGTCGGGCGCGGCACGGGTCTCGGCCTCGCCGTCTCCTACGGCATCGTGCAGGAGCACTCCGGCCACATCAACGTACAGAGCGCGCCCGGTCGCGGCACGACCTTCCGCATCACGCTCCCCACCACGCAAGGCCGCGCGCACCTGCAAGCCGCGAGCGATTAAAGATCAGGGAAAAGGGGAAGGGGTAAAGGTTAAAGGATGAAGAAGGCGATGCACGATGAACGTGCTGCTTTTCTTTTCCCTTCCCCCTTCACCCCTTCCCCTTTTCCCTTACGCTTTCTTGGTGTAATCTCGCAGCCGTTCTATTCCACAACTTAAGCCGTAGGTCTTTGCTTCATGGCACATAAGAGAAGTCTCATGGCGCGGGCGTTGATGGCAGCGGCGCGCGCGTCGGCACGTGTCTGCGCCGTCGCATTGTTGCTGCTGCTCGTCGCATCGGGCGTGTCAATTGTTCGCGCGGAGGGCGACGGCGGTGTCGTCGGTAATATGTTCGAGATGTCCGCCGACGGTCGGACGGTGATCGTGCGCTTGCGTTCGTTTGCGCCGCGCGCGAGCGGGCGTTTGGAAGTCGAGCCGACAGCGGGCGGCGGGCGCGTGCGCCTGACGGCGATGAATTTGCCGAAGCCGCAGAGCCTCGCGCCGAAGGCGCGCACGTTCGTCGCGTGGGCGAGCGGCGGGCGCATACTTCGTCTCGGCGAGTTGCGGCGCGGCGCGGGCGGCGCAGGCTCGCTCGTCTTCACGCACCCGTCCGAGTTTGCGCGTTACAGCTTGATCGTGACGGCGGAGACGAGCGCGAGCGCCGAGCGCCCGACCGGCGCGCCCGTCTTTTCCACGCGCGCCAACGAAGTGGCTGCGCTCTTTCCCATCAAAGACAACACCACGCGCGCGAACGCACGCCGCGAACGTCGCGCGACCGACAGGAGCAACGC
>DATHBB010000196.1:0-21129 GCA_035296385.1 Pyrinomonadaceae bacterium
GGGCGCGCTTCTGGCGCAAACACAGCAACGCGTGCGACAAGGCGCGCCTCCGCCTCCGCCGGGGCACGACATGACGTTTGAGCGCGTGCCGGGACCGGGCGAGTTCTTCGAGATGCGGATCGCGCCGGGCGCGCCGGGCGACTCGGTAGACTTCAGTTTCATGTCGTCGGAGATGCACTTCGACAGCAAGATAGTGCGCGGCGCTCCCTACTCGGCGGAGGCCGTCACCGAATCCGTACAGATGCTCGCCGACGGCAACCGCATCACGCGTACCTCGAAGGCCAGCCTCTACCGCGACTCGGAGGGACGCACGCGCCGCGATCAGACGCTCAACCACATCGGCCCGTGGGCGACCGCCGACGAGCCCGCGCAGACCGTCTTCATCAACGATCCGGTCGCGGGCGCGCACTACGTGCTGAACCCGCGCAACCGCACCGCGCAAAAGATGTCGAACGTCTTCCACTTCAAACGCACGTTGCCCGACGGCGAGCACACCCCCGACGGCGCTGCGGCTCGCACGGAGTTCTTCATGCGCAGCGAGGGCGGCGCAACCGGATCAGCCGTCGTCGTAACTTCCGGAAACGCGCCGAAGCCCATCAACGCGGGCGCGGCGGGATTGTCGGGCAAGGCGATCAAGAAAGTGCAGCCGACGTATCCGCCCGTGGCGAAAGCCGCCGGAGCGCAAGGGCCTGTGTCGGTGCAGATCGTGGTCAACGAGACGGGCGAAGTCGAATCCGCGAAGGCGACGGCGGGTCATCCGCTCTTGCAGAACGCCGCCGTCACCGCAGCCCGTGAGTGGCGCTTCTCGCCGACGAAACTCTCCGGCAACGCCGTGAAGGTCGCGGGCACGATCTCCTTCGTCTTCACGCTCCCGAAGGAAGACGAGCCGCAAACCGGTGCGGTGATGATGCGCACGCGCGCGCCGGGCGGCCTCGCCCCCGAGGGCGAACATCGCGTGAAGCCCGTCACCGAATCGCTCGGCAAACAGAGCATCGAAGGCGTCGAAGCCGAAGGCACACGCACGACCGTCACGTTCGCGCCGGGCGCAATCGGCAACGAACGCCCGATCAATATCGTCTCCGAGCGCTGGTATTCGCCCGAACTGCAAACGGTCGTGATGACCAAACACAGCGACCCGCGCTTCGGCGAAACCACCTACCGCCTGACGAACATCAACCGCGGCGAGCCTTCGCGCACGCTCTTTGAAGTGCCCTCCGATTACACTTTGAAGACCCAGCCCAGGCAAATTCCCATACGCCGGATGCGCCTTGATCCGTCGAAGATCAGACAGACGCAGGAACAACCGCAGCAACAGTAGGGAAGTCACGAGTCGAATCGAAACAGGCGGCGCGTTTATTTCGCGTCGCCTGTTTTTCGTCTCGCCTTTTGTTTGAATCGTAGGCGACGAGCGTTTGTTACTTTTTGAGTGCGATGGGAAAGTCGGGCACGGTGTGGGGCTTGGCGGTGGTAGGGGTCTGTTGTCCCTTCGTCAGTTCCTTGACGCGCTCGGAGATGTAGAGGTCGAGCATGTTGAGCGTGATGCGGCCTTTGCCGCTCTTGTCATAATCCGCGCCGCCGCCCAAGCCCTCGACGACGGCCTTCGTGAACGCGCCGTTATTCCACATCGCATGTTCGAGCGAGAATTGGTTGCCGGTGGAAGCGGCGAAGACGACCGCGCCGTTCTCCGCGCTGGCGAGTTCGTTGACGACGCCGTTGAGATCGCCGAGCGAGCCGAGCAGACCGCGCCGCGCGCCGCCGAGCACGTTGCCCGAATGGCACGTGTCTATGAAGAAGAGCGTCTTTCCCGCGAGCGCGGCGACCGTGTTCTTGATGTCGGAGAAGGAGACGCCCGTGCGCAACAGTTTGTTCGTGTCGGCGTTGAAGGGCAGGAAATAATAGAGCCCGTTCGGATCGTTGACGCCGTGCCCGGCGAAGAGTACGACGGCCACATCCTTGCTCGTCGTCTCTTTACGAATCCAGTCCAACCCGTCGAGCACTTCATCCTTAGTAGCACGGTCGTCGGTCAACACCTTGACGACGACATCGCGGTAGAGTTCGCCCCGCTGCCGCTCCCAAGACACCGCGAAATCCTGAGCATCCTTCGCCGCGAATCCGAGCTTCAATTTCGGATCGGCGTAATTGCTCACGCCCACCGCAAGCACGTACAACTTCGGCCTGATCTCAAACGCCTCGCCCGCCGGACGCGCAGGAGACGCGACGCGACCGGGCGTAGCCGCAGCACTAACGGCAACAGGCTGCCGCGCACGCACGCGCACCGTTGCGGGCACGCTCGACGTGTAGCGGTTCGCGGCGATGATCGAAACCAGACTCTCGCCCGCAGGCACATTGAAGCGCAACTCGCGCGTGCCCGCGTTCTGCCCCGTCGCCTGCAACCCCAGGCCGCGCCCCGTCGCCACAGGCCGCCCGTCAACGAGCGCCTTCACCTCCGTCACAGGCTCGCCCGAAGGCGTGCGCACGTTGAAGCGCACCACGACCTCGTCGGCAGCCAACTCCGCGCCGTCAGCGGGCGACACGATCTCCACGACCGGCGGCAGCAACATGCTCACGTCCGCCGCCTGCTGCTTGCGTCCCGCCTCTTCGTTCGCCGCACGCAAAGCCAGTTGCTCATCCCGCGTCTCCAACACTTTCGAGACGACATCGGGGCGATAATAGACGTTGCGAAACTGACCGACCGGAAAGAAGTCCGCCGCCCTGTCGCGCCCGTTATTGACGTGCCAACCGATCAACTCTTCCGCGCCGGGCGAAGCATCGTAGTAGCCGGAAGGCGTCCACACGACCCAGCGCTTGCGGTCGGCGTGCGGGAAGAAGGCGAGCAATTCGCGCCCGTCTGTCATGCCGTACCATCGAATCGTGCCGTCGGCGTAAGCCGCGACTGCGAGCTGACCGTCCGCAGAGATGTTGACAGCCCACGCCTCGCCGGGAATTGCGACCTTCCACCGCTCCGCGCCGTTGCGCTCGAAGAGACGGAGCCAAAAGCTCGTGCCTAGCAGAAATGCGCTCGCATCCGGCGCGATGGCAAGGCTGCGCGACATTTCGTTCTGCACCAACTTCAGCCGCGCGCCGTTCAACTTCGGCTCATAAGTGTTATACCAGTCGGTGATGCGCAACTCGGCGGCTTTCGTTGTGGGCAGATGCCAACTCACACCTCCGGTAACCGGTGTGGTGCCCAACCGGCGGTCGGCGAGCGAGAAACGCGCAGGGGATTTGCCAAACAATTCGTAAGCGAACCCGAGACCTGTACCGTCAGGCGAGAGGAAAAAGCCTTGCTGAAGCGCCCTATAATCGGCGAGTGCAGCCGACGTGAACAGCACGCGCGTGTTGGCCGCGTCGAGCGCACCGAAAGCTGGGTCACCTGCGCCGTATGCAATGCCGCCGAGGCGCAAAGGAAGGATGTGGAAGATAGTGTTGGCTGCCGCCGCGACGTCGCGGTAAGAACCTCGCCCGCCGCCACTCCATGCGCGGATGAATACACGGTTGTTGGCATCCTGCGCCCCACCTCCCGCGTAGAGCGTTCTGCCGTCCGCCGACCATGCGACTCTCCCCAAGTTACCGTTGTTGACGCCGGAGGTGTCGGGCGTGTAGAGCAACGAGAGATCGTGCCCGGATAAAACCGCGAGCCGCGTCGAATCAGCAAAGCCGATTGCCACGTGCGAGCCGTCCGGTGAGAAGTTGACAGAGAATGGCAAATTGCCGCCCGCCGCTTTTTGTTTGGCGACGCGGCGTAAAGACTTCTCGCCCGCAGGCGCGTAGAGACGGATGAATCCATCGAGGCAGGCCGTTACCAGCCGCCCCGCGCGATCGAAATCCGCGCTGTAGCTATCGTCGCCGTAATCACTATCCTCGCTTACCGAAGAATAGTCCCCGGTCTGATAAACGCGCACACCGTTTCCTTGGCCGAGCACCGCCGCCAAATACCGTCCGTCCGGTGAATATACGAGATATAGAACCTTATCCGGCAACCCGCTCAACCGCCGGAGCAGTCTGCCGCTCTCACGGTCGAAGACATAGATGTTAGTGTTCGACCCGTTCGGCGATGTCCACCCTCCCGCGGCAATCGTCGCTCCGTCGGGCGAGAGGGCGACAGCGTTGAGCTTGCCCTCGTGACCCGCGCCAAGAGGCACGCGAATTACACGCAGCAACCTCCCCGTCGGGAATTCCCACACACGCACCGTCTTGTCATCCGAAGCCGTCACCAGAAATCGGTTGGCCGTGTCCATGCCGATCTGCCAGATGATAGCGGTGTGCATCCCCGTCTCGATGCGCAGGACGGGTTCGCGCGACGGCTCGTCCGTTGCTTGCGCCGACGCTTCACGCACGGGGGCGGGCAACAAAATCAATAATGGGATCAGGATGAGGTTCAACAGGCGGGGCATAGAGGACTCCTTTGTTGACCGAAGACGCGACTTCAAGCGCGGGCGATTATTCCACATAACCACACGAGCACGCACGAATAATATACGAACGAGTCGGCGCGTGAGGATTAGTTTGAGGCTGACACACTCATGGATTTGATTCTGTGTTAATCAATTGCAAGGCGGCGTGCAAAGTTTCGATGGCGAGGGCGGCGGCGTGGGTTTTGCGCGCGGGCAGGCCGTCGAGAAATTTTATGAGTTGTTGACGCGTGATGTGCGCGGCCTCGCCGGTCGTGATGCCTTCGAGCATCTGTGTGAGGGCGGAGCCGCAGGCGAGCGTGGGCGGGCAACCGTAGGCGAGAAAGCGCGCGGCGATGATGCGCCCGCCGTCGATGCGCAGCGTGAGACGCAGGCGGTCGCCGCAGGCGGGGTTCGTCAGTTCGGCTGCGGCGTCTGCGGCATCGAGTTCGCCCGCGTTACGCGGGTGCGCGAGATGATCTTTGACAGTCTCGGAGTAGGGCATCGGAGTCTGGAGTCGAAAGTCTGGAGTCTGAAGTCAAAGGTCTGAAGTCAAACAACCTTTCTTGACTCCGGACTTTCGACTCCAGACTTCAGACTTATACGTTCGTGGTTTCGCAGGCGCGCTCGGCGAGCGACTTTTGGTAGAGCGGCGAGAGGCGGCGCAGATTTTCGACGGCGCGGGGCAGGACTTCGAGCACGTAGGCGATGTCTTCTGCGGTCGTGTCTTTGCCGAGGCTGAAACGGATCGAGCCGCGCGCGAGTTCGTCGTCGCGCCCGATGGCGCGTATGACGGGCGAAGGTTCGAGCGAGCCGGAGGAACAGGCCGACCCCGTAGAGACTGCGACGCCCTGCATGTCGAGGTTGATGAGCAAGCCTTCGCCTTCGATGAAGCGGAAGGAGATGTTTGACAGGTGCGGCAGACGCCGCTCGCGGTCGCCGTTGAAGACGATGTCCGCGACAGACTGTTCGACGCCCCGTTCAAATTGATCGCGCAAGCCTCGCAAGTGTTCGACCCTCGCAAGGAGTTCTTCGCGCGCGAGCGCGGCGGCTTTGCCGAAGGCGACGATCAAAGGGACTGACTCCGTGCCCGCGCGTCTCTCGCGTTCCTGATGGCCGCCGATTGCTTGCGGCGTGAGCCGCACGCTGCGCCGCACGTAGAGAGCGCCGACGCCTTTCGGCGCGTTCAGTTTGTGCGCCGAGAGCGAGAGCAAATCGCAGCCGAGCGCCTCCACGTCAACCTCCATGCGCCCCGCCGCCTGCACGGCGTCCGTGTGCAGCCAGAGATACTTGCGCCCGCGCCCCTCGCGTTCCTCGCGTACGAGCGCGCCGATGTCTGCGACGGGCTGAATCGTGCCGATCTCGTTGTTGGCGAGCATCAGTGTGATGAGAACCGTGTCGGGACGCAATGCGGCGCGCACGTCTTCGAGTCTGACGATGCCGTCCGTGTAAACCGGCAGGCGCGTCACTTCCCAACCACGTTTTTCCAAAGCGTCGCAGACGCCGCGAACGGCTGAATGTTCGATCTGCGAAGTGATGATGTGACGCCCGTGTTCGACGTTTGATTCGGCGATGCCGCGTATGGCGAGATTGTTGGCCTCCGTGCCGCCGGAGAGGAAGACCATTTCGTTCGGGCGCGCGTTGATTAAAGCCGCCACGTCGCGCCGCGCGCGGTCGAGCGCGACGCGCGCCTCCTGCCCGTAGAAGTGTACGCTCGAAGCGTTGCCGAACTTCTCCGTCAGGTAAGGCAACATCGCCTCGACCACGCGCCGGTCAACCGGCGTCGTCGCGCTGTTGTCTAAGTAAACTCTGCGCATAAATAATTTGTCCGTTGTCAGTTGTCCGTTGTCCGTTGTTCAATAGAATCTTTAACCACTTACGCATGAATCACAAACTAACAACTGACAACGGACAACTGACTACTGACTATTGGACATCCCAAGCAATTGACGGCTTTTCGCGCCGGTCGGCGAACCTCTCTCTCCCGGACGGCTGGCGCATGTTGTGTGCGGCACACGTTGGAGTCTAGCGGCGCGCGTGGACGTGGTCAAGCGGCTTCAAAAGTCGGTTCACGATGGCGTGTCGAAGTGTTAGCATAGGCCGCGTTAAGAGTCGTAGGGCGCGTTTGCTTCGGACGCGTCCGGAGCGCGCGCGTAGATTCCCGAACCGCGATCCCTTTGCCGGACAATTTTAAGGAGAGAAAAATATGCAGACCCGCAGACGCTTTTTGCCAGCCCTTTTGTCCCTCGCGCTCCTCGTCGCCCTGCTCCCGGCGGCGTCTCTGTCCCGCACCATGAAGAGCGACGCGAACGCTTCGACCGCCGCGCAGCAAGTGGGCGCGCTCGAACGCGGCTATCGCACGGGCTACTCGGACGGCTATCAGGCGGGCTACCGCGATTCCATCGAACGCGCCACGCGCGACTATCGCAGCAAGGCGGAGTACGGGCGGGCAGACCGCGCCTACATCGCCGCCTACGGCGCGCGCGAAGATTATCGCGACGGCTACCAGCAAGGGTTCGAGACTGGCTACGAGGTGGGCTTCGACCAGCGCGGCTTCGATTCGACCGTCCCGACCGGACTCACGCGGCGCGGCACATCGGCGCGCACGGACGCGGGCGTGCAGGGCACGAGCGACAGCGCAACGCGCAACGCTTCCGACTCGACTCCGGACGCCGCGCGCGCGAGCGATTCGGACAACCGCAGCGGCGGCGTGCAACGCCAGATCGGATCGCTCGATCTGCCGATGGACACGACGATGCGCATCGAACTGCTGACCAACCTCTCGTCCGACGCCTCTCAACGCGGCGACCGCTTCGAGGCGCGCGTCGTCGAACCCGCCGAATACGAAGGCGCACGCATCGTCGGGCGCGTCAAGAATGTGAAGCGACCCGGCAAGCTGCGCGGCTCGGCGGAGTTGCAACTCGACTTTGAACAGATCAGTCTGCCCGACGGTCGTTTCACAAACTTCCACGCGCAGGTCATCGAAGTTGTCGGACAGTCGAGCGGCAACGTCGGCGAGGTTGACGAGGAGGGCGGCGTGCGCGGCCAGAGCACGACGAAAGACGACGTGACGAAAGTTGGCGCGGGCGCGGGCATCGGCGCGATCATCGGCGCGATTGCGGGCGGCGGCAAGGGCGCGGCCATCGGCGCGGTCATCGGCGGCGGCATCGGCGCGGGCGGCGCGATCACCTCGCGCGGCAAAGACATACGCCTCCAACGCGGCCAGGAACTCGTGATCCGCACCTCGACCGAAACGCGAATCCAATAAAGGCCACAGGGAAAAGGGTAAGGGGTAAAGGGTAAGGGAAAAGAGGCTCGTCGTTTTGAGTGTCTTGGTTTTTCTTTACCTTTCCCCCTTACCCTTTCCCCTTTTCCCTGTCTTCGCTCTCATGTCAATCGTCACGCTGCTCACAGACTTCGGCGCGGCTGACTATTTCGTCGGCGCGTTGAAGGGCGCGATCCTGTCGGTCAACCCGCTGGCGCACATCGTTGACATCACACACGAGATTCCCGCGCACGACATGGAGGCGGGCGCGTTCACGCTCCTCGCCGCTTACCAAAGTTTTCCGCCGCGCACGATCCACGTCGCCGTAGTTGACCCGGGCGTCGGCAGCGCGCGCCGCCCGCTCCTTGTCGCCGCGCGCGAACACTTCTTCGTAGGGCCTGACAACGGACTGCTCGGCTACGTCTGCGAACGCGAGCGGGGCGACGTGCGCGTCTATCAACTGACGAACGAAAACTTTTTTCGCAAGCCCGTCAGCAACACCTTTCACGGGCGCGACATCTTCGCGCCAATCGCGGGTGCGCTCTCGAACGACGTACCGCCCGACGCGCTTGGCGAACTTGTTGACGACTACGTGCGGCTCGACGCGCTCGCGCCCGTGCGCGAAGCGGGCGACGACGACGCCGGAGCGTGGTCTGCGAGGATCATCCACATAGATCGCTTCGGCAATCTCATCACGAACATCACGCGCGGCGAATTGGCAGGCGCGGAGTTTGCGCGGGGCGCGCGGCTCGACGTGGGCGGGCGCGCGATCAACTCTTTTCGCAATTTTTACGCGGAAGGGAAGGGCGCTGAGGCGTGTGAATTGTTCGCCATCTGGGGCAGCGCGGGCTTTCTTGAGATCGCTGCTGATCGGGCGTCCGCCGCGCGCCTGCTAGGCGCTGAACGCGGCCAGGCGGTGCGCGTCGCGCCTCTCGAATGATGAGAAAAATTCGCGGGTAGTTCGTCTGTGAGAATCAGCAAGTCGGGCAGTTTCTGTTTACGATTTACGATTTACGATTCACGGTTTTCCTCCCCTCACTCGCCGCTTGTCACTTGTCAGCCCATTTGCTATCTTCGACTCAACTTACATCAACATCAAGGATACCCATCATGGAAAACGCGAAGGAAGCTGCTACCGCGCCCGCGACGGACAAACCCAAAGAAGCGAGCGCGACGGCGGGCGGGACGGGCTTGCGCGGCGTCGTGGCGGCGAGTTCGTCAATCGGCGACGTAAACGGCGAACAGGGCATACTCATCTATCAGGGCTACGACATACACGACTTAGCCGAGCATTCCACTTTTGAAGAGACCGTCTACCTGCTCTGGCACGGACGCCTGCCGAAGCAAGCCGAACTCGACGCGTTCAAGCAAGACATCGGCGCGCACTACGAACTGCCGCCGCAACTCGTCAACGGGTTGATACGCCAATTCCCGACAGACGCCGAGCCGATGGACATGCTGCGCACGGCGGTCTCCGCGCTCGACTTCTACGACAAAGAATGCTGCGACATCTCGCGCGAGGGCGCGCTGCGCACGGCGACGCGTCTGACGGCGCAGTTTCCCGTCCTCGTCGCCGCCATCGCGCGCATACGCAACGGCCAGGAGCCCATACCCGCGAAACCCGAACTAGACATCGCCACCAACTTTCTCTACATGCTCACGGGCGAGATGCCCACCGAGCGCGAGGCGCGCATCTTCGACATCTGCCTCATACTGCACGCCGACCACGAACTGAACGCTTCGACGTTCACGGCGCGCGTCGTCGCCGGAACGCTCGCGGACATTTACGGCGCGGTGACGGCGGCCATCGCCGCGCTCTCCGGCCCGCTGCACGGCGGCGCGAACACGAACGTGATGAAGATGCTCCTGGAGATCGGCGAACTGGACAAGGCCGAGGAGTTCGTCCAGAACGCGCTCGCGCAGAAGAAGAAGATCATGGGCATCGGCCACGCCGTCTATAAGACGGAAGACCCGCGCGCCACGCACCTGCGCAAGTTCTCAAAGGAAGTCGGCGAGACGAAGGGCGAGACGAAGTGGTACGAGATTTCGCGCAAGATCGAGCAGTACATCCATCAGGAAAAGGGCATGTACCCGAACGTGGATTTCTACTCCGCCTCGACCTACTACATGATGGGCATCCCGCTCGATCTCTACACGCCCATCTTCGCCGTCTCACGCATCTCCGGCTGGACGGCGCACGTCCTCGAACAATATTCCAACAACAAACTCATACGCCCGCGCGCCGAATACATCGGCGAACGCGGCTTGAAGTACGTGCCGATTGCCGAACGATAGCGAGTGAGTTTGAGCGACGTAGTTTGAGCACCACAGATGTCAGCCCCGTTAGGGGCGATTGATATTAGCCCAGCACTTCAGTGCTGGGATCAGTTCGGTGAAACAAACAAGAGTCCCGTAGGGACGATTGAATCTTGCGTTAATTTCAATCGTCCCTACGGGACTCAATTTATTATTCTAACTTATTCCCAGCGATAAATCGCTGGGCTATTATCAATCGCCCCTGACGGGGCTGAAAACTGCTCAAATAATGTTTTGCCCTATTTGCTTGTAGCCTATCGCTCGTCGCTCGTCACTGTCTTAGGAATTTCCCCGTCAGTAAATTTCCTCAACTCTTCGCTCTCGTTAATCAAGCGCGTCTTCCAGATGAAGATCGTCGAGATGATTAAGGCGACGGTGCAGGCCGCGCCGCCTTCGATGCCGTAGGCGCCGCCGGTGAGCCACGCGGGGCCTGCGTCTGCGGCGCGCAAGAGCGGCGCGCGCGTCAGGCTCGTGATGCCGCTGACGGGCAGGCCGAGCAGCGCGCCCATCGCCCAGTTCCATGCCCAGTGGAGGCCGAGCGGAAACCAGAGGCTGCGCGTGCGCAGGTACGCGACGGCGAGCCAGAAGCCCGCGAGCGTCGTGTTGATGAAGGTGAAGCCGACGGCGACGTTCGGGTTGTCGAGATGCACGTAGGCGAAGAGCACGGATGAAGGGATGACGGCGAGGAGGAAGGGCAGCGCGCGCATCATCGTCTGCAAAGGGTAGCCGCGAAACAACATCTCTTCCGCCGCCGCCGCGATGACGAAGATGACAGCCGAGCCGAAAAACGTCTTCAAGAACGCGACGTTCGAGATCGAAGGCGCGAGGCTGAACCGGAAACCGCCGAGCGCGGTCGGGATGAGCGCGGCGACCATGAGCGACGCGACGCCGAGGAGGGTGCCCATTAACAGATCGCGCAGCCAGCCGCGATGGCGCGCCCAGCCGAGCGCGCGCAGGGGCAAATCTTCAAAGAGCCGCCCGCAGCCCCAGCCGACCAGCAGCGCGGTCGCGAACAGTATGAAGGCTTGCAGGATGTAGCCGAGCGTTCCGGCGAGCCGCGCGGTCGGGTCGGAAACTTTGAGTAGAAAAAATATCGCGCCGACGGTGGCGAAGAAAGCGGCGAGCACTGTGTAGTAAACGGCGCAGAAGATCACGAGTCGCCAGCCGCTGCGCAGTCGCGCGTGGCGGTTGAGAAAAATGTCGAGTGGAGTCATCGGGTGAAAGTGTGCTCGGCGGTCGGGGATTCTTAAAAAGTCGCCGCCGATTGTAACCGAAAGTTCGCGCCGGAGGTGAGAGCGCCGGAGTGAGAGCAAGAGAGTGATGCGGCGCGCCTCCCGCGTGTTAAACTCTACGGACCGCGAACGCGTGATGACTAACGAACCGAACGAACCGACGACGGAAGAGTTGAGCGTGCCGAAGCCGAAGCGACGCAGCGCGCCGTGGCTTTTGGGCGGCCTCGTGCTGTCGCTCCTGTTCGTGCTCGTCGGCTTGCAGGTCTTCGGCCTGTGGGAAGTCTTCACGCCCGACACCGCCGCCGACACGCTGCTGCTCTATGCGCTCTCGTCCCTGAACTTCGTCGCCTTCATCATCTTCGCCTTCATCTTCGTGCGCAACCTTTTGAAACTCCGCCGCGAGCGGCGCGCGCACGAACTCGGCTCGAAGATCAAGACGCGCCTCGTCGTCTATTTCATCACCGTGAGCCTTTTGCCGATCACGGTGATGGCGCTCTTCTCCTATTTCTTTTTCAATCGCTCGCTCGAAAAATGGTTCGGGCGTTTGCCCGAAGACGTGCAGCGCATGGCGATAGACGCGCGCCGCGAAGACATAAACGAGCAGGTGCGACACCTCCTCGAACAAACTTCGCTCGTGGCGAAGCAACTTGAGAGAGACGCGATTGAAAATGTAGAGGCGAGCACGAACGCGGCGACGACTCCGAACACAACGCCGATTCAAAGCACGACGCCGCAAAGGGGCGCAGCGCCGAACCTCGAACAGTGGATGGAGGGCGGGCAGTTCGCCGCGTTGCAGTTGATAGCGGTTGACAACTCGGTCATCACGCAAACACTTGCCCCGCAGTTCGCGGAGAGCGCGTCTGAGTTGGAAGCGGAGTTGAATCGAGCGCGTGCCGTGCAGGGCGGGAGCGGCGAGTTTAATAATAAATTTACGGTGGCTAAAGTCGCGCTCGCGGACGGGCGGCAACTTCTCGCGGCGCGCGCGAGCCGCGTCAAGGCGAGTCTTGAGCGCATTGTCGCCGGAGCGGAGACGTTCGAGGATTTGCGGCGCGAACAGCGCAAGGTGCGTTCGCTCGGTCTTTCGACCATCGGTTTGATGACGCTCCTCCTGCTGTTCGCGGCGACGTGGAGCGCGATACATCTCGCGCGCGGAATCGGCGCGCCCATTCGCGCGCTCGCCGAAGCGGCGGACGAAGTGGCGCGCGGCAACCTCGCGCACCGCGTCGCCACCATCGCCGACGACGAACTCGCCATCCTCGCGGCCTCCTTCAACCAGATGACCGCGCAACTCGAAGAGAACCGCCGCCGCATCGAAGCGGGCGCGTCGGAACTGCGCGAAAAAAATCTCGCGCTCGACGAGCGGCGCAACTACATCGAGACCGTACTCGAATCGCTCTCAACGGGCGTCATCTCGCTCGACGAAGAGAACCGCGTGACGACCATCAACGCCGCCGCCGTCTTGATGCTCCGGCTCGGCGACGCGCCGCGTGCGGGCGCGCCGCTCAAAGGGATGCTGAGCGCGGAAGATCACATCGTTCTGGAGCGCGTGCTCGCGCGCGCGCGGCGCACGGGGCGCGCGGCCTGGCAGATGGAACTCGCGCGCGGCGCGTCAATTGACGGCGGCGTCGTGCCCGTCGCGCTCACGGCCACCGCGCTCGGCAATTTCACGGAGGGCACTGCGGCGCGACGCTCATCGCGCGGCATCGTGCTTGTCATAGAAGACCTGACCGAGTTGCTCGCCGCGCAGCGCGCCGCCGCCTGGAGCGAAGTCGCGCGCCGCATGGCACACGAAATCAAAAACCCGCTCACGCCCATCCAACTCTCAGCCGAACGCATCGCGCGCAACTTCCGTCGCATGCGGGAAGGCAACGGCGACCGCGCGAGCGTCGAAGCGTCTCCGAACGGCGGCGCTAACAGTTCGAGCAGTCCAAACGGCGACGCTGGCAGCGGCGTTGTCGAATCGTCGCGTTCCGAGCAGGAACAGCGCGTGGCGCAAGTGGTTGACGAATGCACCGCGACGATCACGCGCGAGGTGGCGGGGCTGAAAGCGATGGTTGACGAGTTCTCGCGCTTCGCGCGCCTGCCGCACGCGCGGCTCGAAGCGGCGGACCTGAACGAAGTGGTGCGGCAGGCCGTGGCGCTCTACGAAGACCGTCTGGAAGACGTGCGACTCAACGTGCATCTCGCGCGCACGCTCCCGCCCGGCCTGCTCGACGCGGAACAGATGCGCCGCGTCGTCGTCAACTTGATCGACAACGCGCTCGAAGCGATGTCGGACGGCGAAGCGGGCGAGCGGCGCATCACAGTCGCCACCGGCCACGATCCGGCGCGCGGCATGCTGCTCATCGAAATCGCGGACACCGGACACGGCATCGAACGCGCAGACTTCCCGCGCCTCTTTCAACCTTACTTCTCGACGCGCGGGCGCGGCACGGGTCTCGGCCTCGCCATCGTCCAACGCGTCGTCAACGAACACGGCGGACGCATCCGCGCCGAACCCAACCGCCCGCACGGCGCGAAGTTTCTCGTCGAAATTCCCGTCACAGATGAACAACAGAGGTCAGAGGTCAGAGGTCAGAGGTTAGAAGAAGAACTGACCTCTAACCTCTGACCTCTAACCTCTGCCTTTCTATGTCTGATTCGATTCTCATTGTTGACGACGAGCGCGGCATACGCGAAACGCTCTCCGGCGTGCTCGAAGACGAAGGCTTCGCGGTCGAAGCTGTGGCGTCGGGCGAAGAGTGCCTGCAAGCCATCGAGCGGCGCGCTTACGGCTGCGTGTTGCTGGACGTGTGGCTGCCCGGTATGGACGGGCTGGAGACGCTCGCGCGCCTCGCGGCGTCGGGCGCGGACTGCGCCGTCGTGATGATCTCCGGTCACGGCAACATCGAAACCGCCGTGCGCGCGACGAAACTCGGCGCGTTCGACTTCATCGAAAAACCGCTCTCCATAGAGCGCACCGTCCTGACCGTGCGCAACGCCCTGCGACAGCGCGCGCTCGAACGCCTGAACGCGACGCTCGCGGCGGAAATTAACGAAGAACACGCGATGGTGGGCGGGTCCGTGGCGATGCGCGCTTTGCGCAAGCAGATCGCGGCGGTCGCGCCGACGGACGGGCGCGTGCTGATTTACGGCGAATCGGGGACGGGCAAAGAACTCGTCGCGCGCGCCATCCACGCGCAGTCGCGGCGCGCCTCGGCGGCTTTGATCGAGTTGAACTGCGCGGCCATCCCCGAAGAGTTGATCGAGTCGGAACTGTTCGGCCACGTCAAGGGCGCGTTCACGGGCGCGACCGCCGCCAAGCGCGGCAAGTTTGAACTGGCCGACGGCGCGACGCTTTTTCTGGACGAAGTGGGCGACATGAGCGCGCGCACGCAGGCGAAGGTTTTGCGCGTGCTGGAGGAACAGCGTTTCGCGCCCGTCGGCAGCGGCGCGCAAATTCGCGTGGACGTGCGCGTCGTCGCGGCGACGAACAAGCGTCTGGAAGACGAGATCGAGCGCGGGAGTTTTCGTCCCGACCTCTTTTACCGCCTCAACGTGATCCCGTTTGAAGTGCCGCCGCTACGCGACCGCCTGGAAGACGTGCCGCTGCTCGTGGAGCATTTCAACCAGAAATTCTCCAACGCCTACGGCAAGCCGCCGAAGCGTTTTGAACTCGAAGCGATGGACGCGCTGCAAAGCTACAGCTGGCCCGGAAACGTGCGCGAACTGCGAAACACGGTCGAGCGCGTCGTGATCATGACGGGCAAGGCGAAGGTCAACGCGAATGATCTGCCGCCGCTCGGAGGCGAAGCGCCGCCCGTCGCCGTCTATCGTTTCAACTCGTTCAAGGAGGCGAGCGAGGCGCACCAACGCGAGTTCATACGCCGCAAACTCGCCGAGGCCGAAAACAACGTCACGCGCGCCGCCGAACTGATGGGCATGGATCGCAGCCACCTCTACCGCCGCATGCGTGCGCTCGGCGTCAAAATTCGCGGCGAGCGCGAGAACGGAAATTAGCATCAAAGATAGGTCGCGCGGCGCGTCAGGCTGGAAAGTTTGCCTTTTACCGCGCGGACGGTTACATTCATCTGTCGCTTCGGGCTTCGAGCGACACGTTATCCGCGCGATTTGAAAGCGCGGTTTTTTTTGAAGGCTTGATAATGGATTACACGACCAAAGAATTATTGAAGCGTTACGCGAAACTCGCCATCGGCCAGCCGTTCGCGCCCGTGCTCTTGAATATACTCGTCACGTCCGTCTGCGACATGCGATGCACGCACTGTTTCTTCACGGATGAACTCGACGACCGCCCGCGCAAGAAACTCCAGATGAAGACGCACGAAATCCAGCGCGTCTCCGAAACGCTCGGCGGGAATCTCGGCGTGCTGATTCTGGCGGGCGGCGAGCCTTTCACGCGCAAGGATTTGCCCGAGATCGTGCGCGCCTTCTACGAGAACAACAAGCTGGAATCGGTCTATCTCATGTCGAACGGGCAGATTCAGAAGCGCATCATGCCCGACGTGACGCGCATTCTTCAGGAGTGCCCGAATTTGAACGTCGCCGTCGCGCTCGGCATCGACGGCCTCAAAGATCAGCACGAGAAGATTCGGCAGAAGCCCGGCTCCTGGGACATCGCCATCGACACCGCGCGCCAGTTGCAGGCCATCAAACGCGAATACCCGCGCCTGGACATTCAGACGTGCACCTGCTTCATGAACACGAATCAGGACACGATCTTCGAGTGGTACGATTTTCTCAAGTACGACCTCAAGCCCGATAAGGTCAACTTCAACTACATACGTCCGCCCTCAGCCGACCCGAAGGAACTCGACATCGATCACGGGCGCTACGCCGAACTCGCGCACATGATCGATTCCGATTCGCGCCACGCCGCTATCAAGAACAACTACGGCGGCGATGCGGGCTTCTTCAAAGCCGCCATTGACATCTACATGCACGGCCTGATCGCCAAAGCGCAGGAAGAACAGCAAGCGCAAATGACCTGCTACGCGGGCACGGCGGGCGGCGTCATCTACGACGAGGGCACGGTCTCATCCTGCGAAAATCTAGACGCCGTCGGAAACCTGCGCGACTACGACTGGAACTTCCAGAAACTCTGGCTCTCGCCCGCCATGCAGGAACGGCGCAAGAAGGCGCAGTCGGGCTGTTTCTGCACGCACGAGTCGAACAGCTACTATCCGTCGCTCCCGTTCAACCCGAAGCACTTGATCCAGATCAAGAAATTGGAGCGCGAGATGAAGAAATCGCGCAAACAACTAGAACGCGACGAAGCCAAAGCTGAGGGTTTGACGGTTAAAGTCTAAAGAAGATTATGACCACGTATCAATTTACGGTCGTCATTGAACCGGACGAAGAGGGCTTTCATGCTTACGCGCCCGCCTTACCCGGTTGCCATTCATGGGGTGCGACCGTTGACGAAGCCCGCACCAATATCGTCGAAGCGATGGAACTCCATATTGAAAGCCTGCGCGAAGACGGAGAGCCTGTCCCGACGGAGCCGGAACCGTTCTTCATAGCGAAACTCTCAGTGCCCGTCGCCGCATGAGCGAGAAATTGCCGCGCGTTGAGGGTCAGGAGCTAATACGTGCGCTTGAGCGTGCGGGATTTGAGAAGCGCAGGCAGAAGGGAAGCCATGTGCATCTCCGGCGAGAGGCGGACAAAAGACGCGTTACTGTTCCTGTTCATCAAGGACAGACACTCCCTCCTGGCACTCTTAAGAGTATCTTGCGAGACGCGGGCATCGAAGTTGACGAGTTGCGGAAACTTCTTTAATTTGCGAGTTTCAAGTTAAGTCTATGTTTAGAGCGAGAGTTCCTAAAATTCTGATCATCTCGTCCGACACGGGCGGCGGGCATCGCTCGGCGGCTGTGGCGATTGCGGCGGGCTTGCAGAAGTTCTTCGCGGGGAACTCTTACGCCGTGCGCGTCGTGCGCGCGATTGAGGAGTCGCATTCGATCTCGGCGCGGCTGGTGGGCGTTTACAACTGGGTGCTCAAGAACAAGCAGCACTGGATGAAGTATCTCTTCTGGGCGGTCAACCGTTTTCGCCCGGAGACGCGCGAGTTCTTCTATCGTCGCAGCGTCGGCTACGTCAACGAGTTGTTCGAGCGCTGGTGCCCGCACGTCGTCGTCAGCGTGCACCCGCTGACGCAGCATTTCATCGGGCGCGTGCTGAGAGAATTGAAACTCGCCGACAAGGTTCCGCTCGTGACGGTCGTGACCGACCCGTGCTACGGCTTCTGGAAGGGTTGGGCTTGCGACGACGTGCGTTTGTATCTCGTGGCGGGCGAGGAGGCGCGCCAGCAGTTGATCGATTACGGAGTTGCGCCGGAGAGGATCAAGATTTCGGGCATGCCCGTGCATCCGAAGTTCGATTTGCCGGACGAACTCGCCGCGCAGGCCGCGCGCAACGCGCTCGGACTCGACCCGCAGAAGTTCACGGTCTTCGTCAACGCGGGCTGGGTCGGCGGCGGCAACATCCCCGAAATTTTCCGCGAACTCGTGCGCGGCGATCTCGACGTGCAGGCGATCTTTCTCGCGGGCAACAACAAAGAGTTGCGCGCCGAGGCCGAACGCGTGGCGGCGGGCGCGAAGTTCCCCGTGAAGGTGATCGGCTATTCGGAACACGTCGAACAGTTGATGCAGGCCGCCAACGTGATGATCTCGAAACTCGGCGGACTGACGACCTTTGAAGCGATGGCCTGCCGCGTGCCGATCATCGCCGACGCGACGACCGAGCCGATGCCGCAGGAGGCGGGCGCAGCGACCATGTTGGCAAAACGCGGCGCGGGCGTCCTGCTCAAACGCGCGAGCGACATCGTGCCCGCAGTTCGCCGCATGGTCGAAGACGCGCGTTACTATGCGACGATGCGCGCGGCCACCGCCGGACTCGCCATCCCGCATTCAACGCGACGGATCGTGGAAGAGATCACCGCGCTCATCCCCGCGCCCGTGCTGGCGGAGGAAGAGCGCGTGGCGGTCGTTGACGCGCGAATCGCTTAACAGGTGCGACGCGAGCCGGGAGCCGCGCCGCACGTCGAAAGCACGAGTCCGGTTGACGCACCCGTGCGGTTCGGGCTTTAATTCGGTATTCCACACATCTCGCCCGCTCCGAGCAAAAAGGAAGCGGGCTTTTTTGGAGAGCGGCCAAGTTGAGTCTTTTGCTGGAAGGGAAACGAGCGTTTATTTCGGGCGGCACGCGCGGCATCGGCGCAGCGATGTGCGAAATTTTCGCACGCGAAGGCGCGGACGTGGCCTTCAACTATCATTCGCGCGAAGACCTCGCCGAAACGATGTCGCAAAAGATCAGGGCGCACGGCAGGCGCGCGCACGGCTTCAAAGTCTCCGTCACGGATCGCCTCGGCATGAAACGCCTGACGCGCCAACTCGTAGAGGAATGGGGCGGCGTTGACGTGCTCGTCAACAACGCGGCGATCAACAGGGGCGACAATTTCGCCACGACGACCGACCGCGCGTGGGACGAGGTGATCGGCACGAACGTCGGGAGCCTCTTCGCCGTCACGAAGCCGATCTACAAGCAGATGATCCGCCAGCGCAAGGGCGCGATTCTCAACATCACTTCCATCGGCGCGATCCGCTCGCTCCCCACTTCCGTTCACTACGCCACCTCGAAGGCCGCGATGATCGGTTTCACCAAATGCCTCTCGCGCGAAGCCGCGAACTTCAACGTCTCGGTCAACGCCATCGCCGCCGGAATATTCGATACCGAACTCGCGCACACGCTCCCGCCGCATCTCCTGGAGATGCACAAGGGTTGGTCGCCGCGCGGGGAACTCGGACGACCGGAAGAACTCGCAGAGTTCGCCGCCTTCATGGTCAGCGACCGCAACAGTTTCATGAACGGCGAGGTCGTCATCGTTGACGGCGGTTCGGTGACGTAAACCGCGCCCCGCAATCGAGTTGCTCCCGTCAGATATACCGGCTCATCTCCAAACTACAAATTCAGCCTGAAACTCAACGGGCTCTTCTTGCAACTGAAATCGAATTTCATTGTTAAGTTTAATTATTTCAATAGTTATCTTGACACGGGAGAGTTGTCGGAGTAACATCCGCTTGCACTTGAATAATCGGCGGGAACACTTGCGGGAGGCTTGACGGATGGCAAACCCAAATTTAATCGAAGCTTTGAATCGCGCGCTCAGTCTGGAAATCGGCGCGGTCATACAGTACACGCAGCACAGCTTTCTGGTAACGGGCGTCGAGCGCGAAGTCTATCGCAAATACTTTCGCGAGCAGGGCGAGGAATCGCAGGAGCACGCCATCACGCTCGGCGACAAGATCGTCGCTCTCGGCGGCGTGCCGACGGTCGAACCGGCCATGATTCGACAGTCAACCGAACTCGCGGAGATGCTGCGTCAGGATTTGGAGATGGAACGCGAGGCGCTCAAGGCCTACATGGTCGCCTGGGAAGCCTGCGGCGACACAGACCTCCCGACGCGCTTCCAACTCGAAGAGCGCATCTACAACGAGCAACTGCACGTCGATGAGCTTGAGAAACTGACCTCCGAGCGCAAGGCCAGCGTGACGAACGAACGCATCACGCTCAAACAGGTCGGCTGAACGGCGAAAGGGAATCGCCCGAAATTAAAAAGGCAGCGCCACAGACTCTTAATCTGCGGCGCTGCCTTTTTACGTTTAATGCTTGCTTTGTCTCAGGCGACCGTCGGGAGTTGAACGACCTGCGCGGACGGCCTGAACTGCCCGTCTTCGACGCGCCGCCGGTTCAGGCGATGGCGCGCGACGCTGATGGCGTGATGCAGATCGTCGAGTTGTTCGCCGTCGAGCCGTATGGTCTTCTGCGTACACCAGCCGAGGCCGTCCGTCCACGTCGAGAGACGAAGCGCGACGCTTTGCAGCCCGTCGCGCTCTTCGATGACGACTTCAACCTGTTGATCTTCTCGGTCCGAAGGAAGGATGTGTGGCCTGGAGGCGGCGGCGCGGTTCGAGGGTTTCACTAATCTGGCTCCTAAGAAATATCAATAATAGCTGCGAGCAACTGGATTTCGTCACCATCGGGCGAAATTGAAATCCAATTTCAAAACCTATTATTATGGCTGAGTCTCCAAACTGTCAAGCAGAATCTTTCCGTTTGCGGCAACGCACACCTCATCACCCGAAACTTGTCAGTATCCTACCTTGCTTTGAACCCTGTACTTCTCTCTGTGCCCGCTCCGTGTCCTCTGTGTCTCTGTGGTGAATGATCTTAGAGCAGTTTCCAGTTGAATGTATGGAAGAGGTGGAGTAGCCTCCAGCAATGGCTTACTCCACCGACCTGCGCGAAAAGATTGTTCGAGCCTACGATGAAGGTCTCGGCTCACAGCGCTACATCGCTGAACTGTTCGGCGTTTCCCGCTCCTTCGTGGAAAAACTCCTGCATCGCCGCCGCACGACCGGCGAGGTCGCAGCGTTGCCGCACGGCGGTGGCCGCACTGCTCTATGCCAAGAGAAAGAGCGTGAGTTGGTGCGACGCCTTATTGCACAGCAGCCTGATGCCACGCTCGATGAACTGTGCGCGGCCATCGAGCGCCAGCACCGCGTGCACGTCTCTCGACCGACGATGAGCCGCCTGTTGCAGCGTCTCGACCTACCGCGGAAAAAAAGTCGCTCCACGCCTCAGAGCGAGACGCGGAAAGAGTTCTAAAGGCTCGCGCCACCTACGAGCGAGTGCGGCGGCGATTGCGTAGCGCGCGCTGGAAGTTCATTGACGAATCGGGCGTCAACATCTCAATGACACGGCTCTATGGACGCGCTCCTCGTGGTCAGCGAGTCGCCGGGAGTGTGCCGCAGAACTGGGGTCGCAACCTCACGATGTTGGCCGCCCTGTCGGTGGCTGGAGTTGAGGCGACGATGACGATTGAAGGCGCGACTGATACGGATGTCTTCTGCGCTTACGTCTCTGAAGT
>DATHBB010000197.1:0-7692 GCA_035296385.1 Pyrinomonadaceae bacterium
TAATCCGCGCCGACCGCCCCACGTGCTTCAGCCGGGCGATAGGGCGGCAGGGTTTGGCGCGCGGCCTTCTCCTTCTTTAAGCCCAAAGCCCAGTCGGCCTGCATCAGCGTGTGAATGTCGCGCGTGCCCTCGTAGATGATCGCGGCCTTGCAGTTGCGCAGGTAACGCTCCACGGGGTAGTCGTTCGAGAAACCGTTCGCGCCGTGGACTTCGATAGCCATCGAAGCGGCTTTCTCGCTCCTGACGGTCGCCT
Source organism: Pyrinomonadaceae bacterium (assembly GCA_035296385.1). Taxonomy (GTDB): domain Bacteria; phylum Acidobacteriota; class Blastocatellia; order Pyrinomonadales; family Pyrinomonadaceae; genus JAIVJZ01. Next base: position 254 of record DATHBB010000197.1, read on the forward strand.
GCCACTTGGCGAGACTCGTCTCTTTCGCGTTCGGCCTGCCCTCGTTCTTCAAGTAGCCCGCGCGCAGCCAGAGCAAATGCGACATCTGGTAGTCGGCCTCCATCTCGGCGATCTTCTGTTTGACGAGTTGGTGGTTGGCGATCCGCGTGCCGAACGTCTCGCGCTGGTTGGCGTAGGCGATGGACGCGTCGCGCGAGGCGCGTATGATGCCGGTCGCGCCGGAAGCGACCGTGTAGCGCCCCTGTTCGAGCGCGAACATGGCGATCTTGAAGCCCTCGCCCTCTTCGCCGACGAGATTCTCCGCGGGCACACGCACGTCCTGCAAAGAGAAGTAGCCCGTGTTGCCCGCGCGGATGCCCATCTTGCCGTGAATCGTGCCGGAGGTGAAGCCGGGCATCGAGCGTTCGACGATGAAGCAAGACATCCCCGTGTGGTCGCGCTTGCGTCGCTTCTCCTCGTCCGTCCAGCAGAAGAAGAGGAAATTGTCGGCCACGTCGCCCGCGAGGCTGATCCACATCTTCTCGCCGTTCAAGACCCACTCGTCGCCCTCGCGCCGCGCCGTGGAGCGCGCGCCCACCACGTCAGACCCCGCGCCCGGTTCGGTCAAACCGTAAGTCGCGATCTTCTCGCCCTTCGCCTGCGGCACGAGATACTTTCGCTTCTGTTCCTCCGTGCCCCAGGTGTAAAGCGTCAGGGAGTTGAGTCCGGTGTGGACGGACATGATGACGCGCATGAAAGTGTCCACGGCTTCGAGTTCTTCGCAGACGAGTCCGAGCGCGATGTAGTCGAAGCCCGCGCCGCCGTATTCTTCGGGGATGCAGACGCCGAGGAGGTTCAACTCCGCCATCTTGTCGAGGATGGAACGGTCGAAGCGTTGCTGCTCGTCCAGTTCTTTGATGCGCGGCGCGACTTCCTTCAGCGCGAACTCGCGCACGGTGTTGCGTATGGACTCGTGATCTTCGGTCAACTCAAACTCAATCATTTATTAGTCTTCCTTCATTAGAAATTGTCGCGGGGCAGCATGACGGATTCACTTAATCTCGCTTCATAGGATTGGGCATTCTACACCACAGCCTGAACGGCACAAAGTATCAGCTTCCGCGCGCAGTGTCCTGACTTGATGTGAACTCTCTGCGCCTCCTCCGTGTCCCCTGTGCCTGCGGTGGTGAATGTTTTATTAAGGCACTCACCACCACAGACACAGAGGGCACAGAGCGGGCACGGAGGAAAGATGAAATCAGGAGACTACTGCATAAAGTAAGAATTGTCTGAGATTTAATATTAATGTTACTCTAGTAGAACTTCGGAGGAACGACTCACAGATGCCCAAAGCGCAAGCGCAGCCCACACCGGCTAAATACGTGTATCTTGACGTAGTTGATTTTACAAAAGACAGAGGTGTTGTAGTTCAGACGGAGATCGTGCGCGTGCTGAATGAGATCGTGAAACGCGCCGTGGATTCTCTGTACGTCCCGCCAAAAAATATCATCTACCTGCCCACCGGCGACGGCATTTGCGTAGCCCTGCTCAACATAGAAGCGGTCACGCCGGCGGTCGGGAAACCCTACGACATACACCTGCGGCTCGCCCTGAACATCATCAAAGGCGTGTCCGAGTATAACGAATCAATCGAGCCGGGGCGCGCCCGCTTCGACATCCGCGTGGGTATCAACGAGAGCACGGACAATAAAGTTAAAGACATCAACGGCAAATTCAACATGGCAGGCTCGGGCATTAACGAAGCCCAACGCATTATGAGTCTGGCCGAAGGGAATCAGATTTTCGTCGGCAACTCGGTGTTTGAAAAACTCGCCCAGTGGGAACCCTACAGCAATGAATCAAACTTTTTCTACCCGCTCAAAGTTACCGTCAAACACCACAAGGTGCTGCGCGTGCATCAGTACGTAGGCGGCGGGCATCCGGGTCTGAACACCGAAATTCAAGAAACGCTCAAGAGTCAGGAAGCCCTCAACCTCTTCGACGCGGCCACGGCTTGCGGCCTCAAAAAGATTTACAGCGCGCGCGCCAGGGTGATGGACGACGTGCGAAAGGACATAGATAACGCCAACACTAGAATCTGGCTGCTCGGCGTCGGCATCGCGGAGAAATTCAACTTAGTTGAACTGTTGCCGACGCTGGAGCGGAAGCTCAAAGATGTTGACGTGCGCATACTGATGCTGCACGCGCTGAGCATTCCGGCGCTGTTCCGCACCTTCCTTGAAATCACGCCCCAATCCTTCCTGAGCATCATCAACAGCATAGACAAAAAGCCCCCAGCCGAGCCGTATTTCGACCAGCAACTCTACCGCAGCTTCCGCGCGACTACCGCCGAACTCAACAACCATCCGGTCTTTAGAGCGGCTGTCCGTTTTTACCGGCACACCCCCGTCTGCTGGCTGGTCGTCATAGACGATACGGCTTATTTCCAGCCCTACACTTTCGGACGCGGAAAGAACTATACGCCGGAGAATCTGACCCTCGGCCCGCTGATGCCGGTGTTCAAGATTCAGCCTCAGGCCGATTCCGACGCCAGCACTTTCGACATCCTGACAGACCACTTCAACAAGCTATGGCTCACGTCGAATACCGATCTGCTGCATGTCGGGGCGCACATGATCAGTCGCGGGGAGATTCTGCGCGATCTCTATAAGAAGCATCACCTCTGGTTCAAACACGTCTACGGAGAACTGCACAAGGCGCGTGGGAACGAAAGACGGAAATACGCGCGTCAAGCATGCATCTCCACCCCGCCGCCGCCCACACAAGTCGAGTGGGGAACGCAAAAGGTGGATGCCAAAATCGCTAACTTCTCACGCGACAGTGTATTTTTGGAGTTGAAACAGGGAGTCCGACCTGAAAAGGGGGAAACTGTAATACTAAAAATTCAGCCTGTCGGCGGCTACGAGGAAGCTGCCAAACATTTGAAGAAGGAGATACTGGACCCCAGCGGCGGTAAATTCAGGGTCACGCGTATATTAGACGAAAACAGCCTGAAGCCTCTCATCGCCCTTCAGGCTGCCATGGAACAGTAGTTCCTCCGACCATCCGACCTGCGCGCTTTGCCAAAAGCGCGTGCGGAGCCTCGGGATTGGCGAATCAAGTCAATCGCGGCGCGCGCGTTTAACTGAAGAGGCGATCGTATTCCGCCTTCACGACGTGGTAGCACTCGCAGGCGCAGGCTTCCAGACGCTCACGATCCGAGATCAAGACGTTCCCGCGGTAGTAGCGGATCAAGTCCTTCTCCTGAAGTTTGGCGGCGGCCTCGCTGACTCCGGCGCGGCGCACTCCGAGCATGATAGCCAGATACTCGTGCGTGATATTTACTTCGTCCGAGCCGACGCCGTCGCTGCTCATCAGGAGCCAGCGGGCGAGCCGCTCTTCGATGCGGTGTATGCGGTTGCAGGCCGTCGATTGCGAGCTGACGATGATGATCGTGTGCATGTAGCGGTTGAGGATTTTCTTCAACTCGCCGCCCCGATCATAAGCCTTTTTGACGACCGCCGCTTTGACGCGGATGGCATCGCCGGCCACTTGCACGAAGGTCGGCATCGTGGTCTCTCCGGCGTCGAGCAGGACGGGGACGCCCGACATCCCTTCGCGCCCGATGGAGCCGCATTCGACCGACGAGCCGTCTTCCATCGTCGTCACCATCGAGAGCAACGAGTTGAGCGGGAAATAGCAGTCTTTGATGGGGACGTGCGGTTCGATGATCGAGTCGCCGTGCGAGAGATGCACTTGCTCCATGTGCGGGCGCAGGAATTCGAGTTCTTCGCCGGGCAGGTGATCCAGCAGGCGGTTTGCGGTCAGGGCGGGGGTGTGTTGAGTCATCAGTCAATTCCTTGATGAGCCGCGAGGCAACGAGTCAGCATGTATTAGCGCGCAATATACTCGCAATCGGATGAAATGTCGAACAACTCATCTATTCGCCCCATAACTCCGACGTGAGACGGCGGAGTAGATTTTTCAACTGGTCGGGTTCTTCGAGATACGTCACCCAGTCGTTGTTATCAACGTTGGCGTTCGTCCCCTCCAGGTCCGCGCCGTACTTTTCGGCAATCACGACGAGCGGCGTGTGGCCGTCGTACTTCCCGTGTTCGCGTATGCGTCGCCCGATCTGCAACACTTCCGCGGGCGTCTTGCCGACAAGATTGATCAAAAACAGATCGGCGCGCACGATGCCGCCGCCGACCCGTTCCAGCGCATCTTCCTCGTCCACCGCCAGCAGCACGCGATAGCCGTAGTTTTGCAGGTTTTGCCTGAGGACGGGGCGCGTGTCGTCGTCCTCTTCAACCAGAAAAATGGTCGCCTGCCTCTGAGGCTCATTATTCATGTCTCAATGTCTCCTGAGTGGGCCGGAAATGATGCCACATTACAAAGTCGGCTGTATGTCCACAACCGGACATAGGCTGCCTGCTTCCGCGCACATCATCACGCATCACCACCGCCGCCATCGCGCTCAATCAACTCTTTAGCCGCCGCCAACGCCTCTTCGAGCGTGCGGACGCGCCCGTCGAGTTGCATCTCATAGACGGCGCGCGTGATCTCGCCGATGCGCGGCGAAGGTCGAAGTCCGAGCGCGAGCAGGTGACGACCCAGCAGGAGCGGCGCGGGCGGTCTCTCTTCGACGGCCAACTCGCGCGCACGCGCAATGAACCACTCCTGCGGCACGGCGTCGAACCAACGCGCGCGCGGAACCCACGGGGCGTTGCGTCCCAGCGTGTCCGCGCGCGCCACGCGGTACAGCAGATCGAGTTCGCAGCGACGCGCGAGACGCCTGAACGCGCCTTCCGATATTTCCTCGCGCCGGTTGTAAAACTCGCCCGGCTTCAAATGTGCACGCACGAGTTCCGAGACCTGTGTGCGCACGTCGTAGCCGTCGAGCGTGTAGATTTTCAGACGATCAAGGAACGCGACCGTCGGCGCGACGCCCGCCTCGTCGTGCCCGCGTGAGCGCGTGCGCCCTTCCACGAACTCGGTCGTCGCGGGCTTGCCGAAATCGTGACACAGCGCCGCCAGCATTACCGTCACACGTTTCGCGTAAGGCAGGTCGTCTATCAACTCGCGCGCGCGATCAAGCGTCAACCAGGTATGTGTGTCAACCTCCCCCTCGGGATGCCATTCGTATTCCTGCGGCACGCCGACAAGGGCTTGGATTTCGGGAAACAGTTGGGGCGTGGCGTTCAATTTAGCGAGCCACTGGAAACCGATTGAAGGATGCTCCGCCTGCAAGAGCAACTTTTCCAACTCGCCCCAGACGCGCTCGGCGGGCAAGTCCGTGAGATCAATCGCGCGGCAAAGCTCGATTGTCTCCGCTTCGATGTCGAACTCGAAGCGCGCTGCGAGTTGCGCGGCGCGCAGCACGCGCAAGGAGTCTTCGCCGAACGTCTCGCGCGAGACGGCGCACAGGAGTTTGCGTTCGAGCGAGGCGCGCCCGTCGTAAGGGTCGAGTATGTCGCCCGTGAGCGGGTCCTGGAGGATGGCGTTGATGGTGAAGTCGCGGCGGCGCGCGGCCTCCGTGACGGACATTCCGGGGTCGCCTTCGATGACGAAGCCGCGATGCCCGCGCCCCTCTTTGCGTTCGCGGCGCGGGAGCGAAACGTCTAAATCGTGTCCGATCTTATAGACCGTGAACGCCTCGCCGACCGCATCCACGCGCCCGAACTTTTCCAGCAACGCGCGCAAGGCGGCGGGAGCGACGCCGTACACTTCAACGTCCCAATCCTTCGGCTCGCGCCCCATCAACGCATCGCGCACGCAGCCGCCCACCAGCAGAGCGCGCCCGCCCGCCTCCCGTACGGCGACCGCGAGCGCAACGATTTTGGCGGGAACTTTATTCATCAAGCGGAAGGATTAACGCGGCCTCAAAATGGTTTCCGCCTCCTTTGCGCCTTTGCGAGAAATTATTCTCACGCTGGAGGACGCAAAGACGCAAAGGAAAGCGCAAAAACCAGACAGCCGGAAAGATTCGATGATCAGGTTTCGGGTTGCGGGTTGACGGGCGCGCCGCCTTCGTCGTCTTCGTCGTCCGTCTCGTCGAAGTCGTCCTCGTCAAACTCTTCGCCGTCGAAGTCGTCGTCTTCGTCCTCGTCGCCGACGATGACTTGCAGGCCGCGCGTAGAGGGCAGGCAACTGATCACCTGCGCGCGTTCGATGCGCGTGAGGTCGCCGCCGGCGGCGTGCCAGAGCTTGACCCAGAAGGTGCGCGTCGCGGTGTGTATGGCGAAGGTCGAGCCGTCGATCATGACGGGGACGAGTTCGGCGATTGTGCCCGCGCGCAAAGTTTCGAGCAGTTCGGGCACGTAGGGCTTCACCTGCTCGAACTGCACGACGACCGCGCCCTCTTCTATCTCCGCGGGCGGCAACTCGACGGGTTCGTCCGCTTCGAGCAACAGACGCGCATCCGTGCGCTGATTATTTAATTTCCTGATAGCCATAAGAAAACAGTGACGAGTGACAAGTGACAGGTGACGAGATAAGAACAGGTTTCAAGTTTCAGGTTTCAAGTTTCAGGAAAGAAGTTCCTTCGCTTTGGCTTGTCACTCGTCACTTGTCACTCGTCACTTGAGTAAACGCGTCTGCAAGTGCTGTTGCAGGTCTGCGACTTTGATGCGCTCCTGCTCCCAGGTGTCGCGGTCGCGCACCGTGACTGCTTCGTCTTCGAGCGATTGATGATCGACGGTGACGCAGAAGGGCGTGCCCGTCTCGTCCTGTCGCGCGTAGAGTTTGCCGATGCCGCCCGTGTCGTCGTAAACGGCGCGCATGACGGGTTGCAGCCCGCGCTTGACGGCACGCGCCATGCCGACGATCTCCGGCTTGTTCTTGGCGAGCGGCAGGACGGCCACTTTGATCGGCGCAAGTTCGGGATGAAGTTTCAGGATCACGCGCGTCTCGCCTTTGTCATTCGTGCGCTCGCTGTAGGCGTCCATCAGGAAGGCGAGGACGGAGCGATTGACGCCCGCCGCAGGCTCTATGACGTAAGGATAATAACGCTCCTTGCGCGCCTCGTCGAAATAGGAGAGGTCTTCGGTCGAGTCGGGGTTCAGGCGTTTGCCTTCGGCGTCCACAGGTGCTTTCGAGTGCGCGCGCAGGTCGAAGTCGGTGCGGTTGGCGATGCCCATGAGTTCGTCCCAGTGCTTCTCTTCGTCGGCGCGTTCGGGGAAGAAACGGTAGTGTATGTCAACGGTGCGCTTGGCGTAGTGTGCGAGTTCCTCTTTGGGTTGTTCGTAGAGACGCAGGTTGTCGCGGCTGAGGCCGAGCGACGTGTACCAGTTGAAGCAGTTATCAATCCACTCCTGATGCACCTGTTCGTCTTCGCCGGGGCGCACGAAATATTCCATCTCCATCTGCTCGAACTCGCGCGTGCGGAAGATGAAGTTGCCGGGCGTCACTTCGTTGCGAAAAGATTTCCCGATCTGCGCGATGCCGAAAGGCACTTTGCG
>DATHBB010000198.1:0-24005 GCA_035296385.1 Pyrinomonadaceae bacterium
GTTGAAGCGCGTCGAAGTGTCGCCGAAGATGGGATAGGCGCGCTCAAGCGGGTCGGCCTGGAAGAGACGGTCGTGCCCCATCGTGCGGTTGAGCGAGCGCTGGCTGTCGTAGGCGAGCGTCAGCAGATTTTTACCGAAGACCGGGCCGCGATAGAAAAACTCTATGTGGCTGCGCGCGCGCGCGTCGTCGCCGCGCAGGACGTTCTCCGGCGCGGCGCGACCGACGGAGGCTTCGGCGAGGCCGACGAGAATGGTGGGGCGGAGTTCGGCGGTGAAGCGCAGGCGTTTCGTGGCATTGATGTCGCCCGTCGTCGCCTTGATCTCTGCGACGCCCGCCGCGTTGTCCGAGAAGAGGCGGACGCTCGCTTCGCCGCCGCGCAGGCTGAGCACGAGTTGGCCGAGCGGCGCGTTCGCGTTTTCGGCGAGGATGCTCTCTGTCAGTTTCAGCGACTTGTCGCGCTCGTCGTCTTTCTGATCCTTCGCGTTCGCCGTGTCGCCCGCCATGCGCAGGAAGTGGCCGTTTGAAGTGACGACGGCGACCTGACCGTCGGCGGCGGGGTTGTTCCATTCGTCGAAGGCGCGCACGCGAAGCAGTGTCGAATCACTTCCGCCCGCTTGCAATTCGTCGCGCTCGCTCGTGATCTCCAGACGACGCGCGGGGCCGCGCCCCATGACGTTCAGTTCGACGCCGCGCCCCGCCTTGCCTTCGGGACTGACGGCGAAGGCGCGCACGCGGTTCTGTCCCGCGCGCACGTTCAGACCGACGAACGTGTAGGTCGCAATCTTGTTCTTGCGGTCGATGCGGCTCAGGCCGATGTTGGTCGCGCCGATCTGCTGGCCGTTGACTTCGAGCATCGCCGTCCAGTCTTCCGCGACGCGAACTTCAACCTGCATCGCCGCCGACATGACGACCGCGCCCTCGGACGGGCTGACGACGCGCACGTCGCCCGCCGCGACCGCCGCCAGGACCTCTGTTGACTCGACAACGTAAGTGCCCGCAGAGAGATCGCCGGAGAGTTTCGTCGTCTCTTTCGTGGCATCTTTCGTATCGGAGATTTTTTCGATGCGCGGCTCTGCTGCCGCTGCGTTGAGCGAAGCATTGGGGGCGGGCGTTGAAGTCGTGTTCGCGTCGGGCGCGAGAGAATTTGTTGAGAGCGGCGACGTGCTGGTCGCTTGCGCGCCGCCGGTTTGCGTGTTCGTCGCTTGCGTGTTCGTCGGGTTCGAGGCTTCGAGTTGCGGGGCGCGCAGAGGGGGCGTGCGCTTGCCGTCGGGTTGCGGCTTGGCGTTCGCTTCGTCGTCGCTGCTTGTGCCGTTCACGCTGCGGAGCGCGAAGTTCTGGCGCAGGAGCGTGCCGCCGCCGAGCGGCGTGCGCAGAAGGCGCGTCCAACTGCGTCCGGCGCGGCGTCCTTCGTCCGAGAGCGCGTAGCCGCGCGGAAGCGTGACGGGGTCGAGCGCGATGACGACCGCGCCGTCTTCGACCGAAGGCAGGTTGTACATGCCTTCCGCGTCGGTCAAGACCGACTGGCCGTTGTCCAGATGAAGGCGCACGCCCTCGACGGCGCGTTCGCCCGCGTCGAATTCGTCGTTGCCGTTCTTGTCCTCGAAGACGCGCCCGATGATGATCTGGCGCGTGGAGAAGACGCCGCGCCCGACGCGCACCGTCGCGCGCGACGGGTTCGTGGAGACGCGTTCGCCCGAAGCGAAAAGCCCTGTGGCGACGGCGGAGTTCGTCTGGTCGCCTTCGCGCGCGTTGACGCCGATGCGCACGCGATAAATGATCGAGGCGCGCGCGCCCGCCGCGAGCGTGCCGAGATTGAACACGAGTTCGTTGCCGTTGATTTGCGGCTCGAAGGCGCGCGCAGGCGCGGGCGGCACCGTCAACTGTGCCGTGCCCGCCGCGTAGTGGAACGACTGCGGGAGCAGATCGCGCACCATGACATCGTGCAGGATGCCCTGCGTCGTGTTGCGCACTTCGACGCGGTAGGAAACGATGTCGCCGATTTCTGCTCGCTGCTGGTCGGCGGTCTTGTTGATCTCAAGCGTCTGCAACTCGAAGAGCGGGATGTTGAGCGCGACGCTGGCGAGATTCTGGAATTGCACTTCCGCTTCGGTGAGCGTGAAGCTGCCGCGTTCGGCGATGGGTTGCTCGTCGAGCGCGCGAACGGTCGCATCGTAGAGGCCGACGATGGCCGAGGGGCGCACACTGTATTCGAGCATGCGCGAGCGATAGCCGGGCGCGGTGACGCTGACGTAGTAGGTGGCGGGCGCGGCGAGTTGTTCGCGCGTTAAGGCGAAACTGAAGAGGCCGCCCTGCGCGGTGACGTAGGGGTTGTCGTTCGCTTCGTTCGGGGTGTAGCCGATGCCCGTGGTGGTCGTGAGCGGCGTGCGCGTCGAGATATCTGTGACGAGCGAGACGCGCGCGCCGTTGATCGTGGTCGCGCCGCCGCTGCGTCCGGCGTAGACAGTGCCGAAGGGATTGATGACGGCGGTGGCGGCGGTCGAGTTGCTGCCGTCGAAATTTTCGCCGCTGAGCGTGGCCGTGTTGACCGCGCCCATGCCCGGCGTGATCTCGCCCGTCACCAGCGCGCGGAACGAGAGCGTCACCACTTCGTCGGGCTGCACCTGCGGCAGTTTCACCTCGAAGCGGCGCAGGCTCGCGGAATAACCTTCGTCGGCGTCCGCCGCATCGGTGAGCGCGCGCGCGTTCAGGCGGAGCGAACCCGGGACGTATTGAAGTCCGGCGGGCAGGTCGTCTGCGACGAGAACGTTGCGGGCGACGACCGAGCCGTTGTTGCGGAAACTGATCGTGTAGTCGAGCGTCTGACCGGGCGCGGTGGTCGTGCGCTCCGAGTTGTTGACGAGCTTCAAGGGGGGCAGCGCCGGGTTGTTCGGATCGGTCAGTCGCGCGCGTTCGCCGACCGCGTTGATGATCGTGCCCGTGTCTTCGACCGTGCCGTTGACCGCGAGCGAGACGTTGGAGCGCGCCGTGAGACGTATGACGAGTTGCGTCTGCGGCGCGCTCGCGTTCGTGTCAACGACGGCAAGAACGCCGACGCAAGCGCGGGGCGCGAGGCGCGGCGACATCGTGGAGTTGAGATTGATGGGCGCGTCGCCGTCGGTGACCGTGCCGCTATCGTCGGCGTCGAAGTAGAGCGCGGCGAGCGTGGCGGGCGCGGTGACTTCGGCGCGTGTGATGGTGTAGAAGTCCGGCGTGTTGCCGAAATTGCAGACGCGGAAGAGGCGCGTGATGCGCTCCTGCGGGGCGACGGTGGCGGAAGGCGCGGTCTCGTCAGGCGTGACGACGACTGCCGAGACGGGGCGGACGGTGACGGTGATGGTGGGCGAGATGGTGGAAAATTCGTTGCCGTCGGCGTCGGCGTAGATCGCCTGAGCGTGGTTGGAGATGACGGAATCCGCCGGAGTTTGTTGCGGCTGCGCGAGCGCCACGGCGTGCGGCGCGAGTAGAAGCGCAACGACGAGCGAGGCAGCAACAACAAACTTGGCGGCGGCGTTGGTCAGCATTAGAGGATTGAGAGTCAGCGGGACGTGGATACTTTCAAAAAGACGCGTGATGAAAAGAGGGAAGCGGCGCGGTTGGCCGGAGCGTGGACGGGGCATTCGCCCGCGCCCGTGCGCCGCGCCGCTTCCCTGGACAAGGGCGCGATTCGAGAATCAGCCCTAGTTGATCAAGCGGCGGAAACGGAACTTACCCGTCTCGCCGGGGGCGACGCTCGGCGCGTTGCCCTTGAGGTGGTTGGTCGCCGTGGTGACGGGAGCGCCGAGATGGTCCGTCACCGTGCCGAACGGGTTGCCCGCGCCGTCCGTGACGGAAGGCATGGGCGTGACAACCTGCGTCGTGTAGGTCGCCCAGTTGTTGACGGTGTTCATCGCGGACGGAACACCGTCTTCGGTGATGACGAGGTTAATCGCCGTCAGCGAAGAACTGTTCGAACCCGCGTCGGGCACGGTCATCACGTTGGTGAAAGTGATCTCGTAGGCGATGATCGCGCCGGGGATCGTGTCTGAGGGGTTGCCGTTCGTGTCGATCACGGTGACGGTTTTGTCGAGCCGGATGAAGCCCGTGTAGAGACGGTCAATCGTACGGTTCGTGCTGCCGGGCGTGTTGCCGGAGGCGGCTTGAATGACGCTGTCGAAGCCCGTCAGGATTTGCTGGAAGGCGGGCGCCTCGACGCGTACATAGACGTTCGTGTTGGTGTTGCGTGCGAGCGGCGCGAGCACGAAAGAGCCTCCGCCGGAGATGGTTGTGAAGGGGCCGGCGGGGTTGGTGCTGACGCCGACGGTGAAGGTTATGGGCACGCTCGGCGCGGTGAGCGTGAACGTGTCCGTGGCGTTGCCGGTGTTGCGGACGGTGTTGGTGAAGACGATGACACCGGGGTCGGTCGTCGAGCAGGCGGGAATGACCGGCCCCGCGCAGGGCGGCACTCCGAGGATGCCCGTCGTCACGCTGCGGTTGGTGAAGTCCGTGTCGTTGCTGCCGCCGGGGCCGGTCGCACCGGGTTGGCCGCTCGGCCCGATGAGGACGCTGCCGAGACGTTCGAGCAGAGTGGGTTGGCGAATACCTTGCAGCGGGCTGACGGCGTCGAGCGTCAGGCGCGGCTCGTTGAAGTCCGCGTTGCGGTCGCCGCGATTGATGACTTCCTGGCCGGGCGCGTCGGACTGATCCGTCTGTACGAAGCCGACGGTGTTGGTGGCGAACGCGTCTATCACGGCATAGATCGGCGTGGTCGCGTCCGTGGCGGTGATGGTGACGATGAGCGTGAAGCTCGCGCTGCAAGTGTTGTTGGCAAGCGTCGCGCCCACGTTGAAGGCGACGCGCTTGATCAGCGGGAGCGTCGCGCCCGTCGGCGCGGTGTTGGTCCAGGACGCGGACTCCGGCGCGGTCGTCAGGTCGCTCTGCGTGAAGAGCGTTCCGGCGGGGAAGGTGTTGGCGGCGGAGAGCGTCGTGTCGAGCGGCACGGGCATGACGACGTAGACGCCGCTGAACGTGCCAAGCGACATCGAGGTGGCCGTGCGGTTGCCGTCGTTGCAAAGCTGCGCGGCGTAAGAGATGTTCGAGCCGAGCGCGACGGGGCCTGCCGGTACGGTCAGGACGGCGCGCAGTTGCACGTCGTTCTGCACGGTGACGCGTATGTCGCCGCGCGCCTCGCGCACGCCGTTGACGGACGTGGTGGCGACGGTGCGCACTTCGTGCGCCGACGGCGTGGTCGGATTGTCCGGCGTCTGGTTGTCGTTGCCGTCGCCCGCGACGGTCGAACCCGCGTCGCCTAAGAAGACGCGCACGGTGTCGCCGGCGTTGGCCGCCCCGTTGATGCTCACGCGGACGACGACCGTGGCCGAGGCGTTCTGCGCGAGCGCGCGGAGCACGTCAGCGCCGTTCGAGAAGATGTTGATGTCGCCGACGGTGATCGTGTTGCTGCCGTCCATGTCTATGACAGCGGCGGTGATCGTGCCGGGGCCGGTCACTGACAAGCTCTGGCCGTTCGCGAGAAAACGCACCTGGTCGGCGAAGTTGCCCGTGTTCGTGACGCTGAAGACGAAGCTCTCGGTCGAGTCGCCGGGTACGACCGTCGCGTTGGTCGCATCATCGGGAAGGATGCGCAGGCCGGAGACGTTCGCGACCTGAACGGTCACGGTGTTCGAGACGGTGGTGTAGGGGTTGTTGGAGCTATCTGTATAGGCGGCGCTCGCCTGGTTGGAAATCGTCGTGCCGCCGCTGGTTTGCGCATAGGTAGGGGCGAGAAAGGCACAAAATATCGCCAGAAGGGCGAGGGTCGCGCGCAGCAGGGGACAGCGCATGGCCGGGGGGTGGGTGTTGCTTATCTTCATTATCAATCCTCAAGTTGTTAATTAGGAGACTCGGCTGATGCGGGAAGCCGACAAAGAAATCCGCAGGAGTGTGAAGAGACAAATGCGTGCCTCTCCCGAATGGCGTGCGGCGCTCGCTTACTTGACGCGCACCTTGTATGAGGCGGAAAGCGTCTGACCGGCGGCGAGCGGATCGCTCCATTCATAGCGCACCTGCGTGTACATGGAGACGGGCGCGGGCACCACCTTCTTCGTCCCGTCGGCCTGTTTCTCTTCGATGACAGGCTGCGCGGCGAACTGCTTGCCGCCGTCGATGCTGTAGCTCACAGCCGCGCCGTACTCCGCGACCGCGCTTCCGCCGACGAACGCAGTGCCGCGCGGAATCTGGCCGATGGTCTTGTACTGGCGCGCGGGCGCGTCGCCTTCGTTGGCGCTCGTGATCGTCCAATCGAGAACTTCGCCGGGATGAACTTCGCCCGCTTTGTCGAGCGCGAGACTCTTATCGTCGCGCTTGAGCGATCCAGAAAGTTTGACTTTCACTTCCGGCTGACCGGCACTCGTCGTGCGCGCGGCCAACTGTCTCTGCGCGAACGCTGCCGCCGTGCCGACGAGCAACAGGCAGAGCGCGGCGACGACGGGCACGGTCATTTTTTTCTTCAACTGCTTCATTGTGTGTCTCCTTCGTAAGGTCTGAAAAACTTCTTCGGACGGGTTTGGAAATTCCGGCGCGGATTGCGGGGGCGCGAGGGCTGCGGTCTTCAGGCGGCAGGCTCTCTCCGGCGGCGGGTGTCGATGCGAGTGCCGGCAGCCGGTTGGCTGAGCGCGCACGCGACGGCGTACATGAAATCTTCTACGGCAAGCGAGCGCGGCAGCACGGCGGCAAACTGCGCGCGTGCGGAAGAGGTGCGCATGATCTCGGAAGGGCGTTCGTGCAGGGCGATGAGCGGCACGCGCGGCGCGATCTCGCGCAACGCTTCCACCGCGCCTGCGCGCCCGAATCCGGCCATGTCGAGTCCGAAGGCGATAATATCGAACTGACCCGCCGCCGCGCCCCTGAGCATGTCCATCGTGTGGCGGCACGTCTCGGCCTCGTGCCCGGCGGCGCGCAAAGCGGCGACCAGCCCCTCGGCCATCGTGCGGTCGTCATCACAAATCATTACCTTCGCCATCCGCTGCTCTCACTCTCTTCCCTGACATTTCTCGACCAGCCGCACGCACCCGGTCAGCCACACACAAGTCAATTCACATGCCGCGCCACGCCGCGACGCGCGCCGGACGTTTAACTAGTGCAATGTTAGGAGTTAGTCGAAGACGGGGAGGCGAACCGCAAACACGCCCTGGCAGCGTCGGCTGACAAACGCGCCTGACGTTTTGTCAGCCGACGGACAAAATGACAGGAACAGTGATAGGAGAACAGTGACAAGTGACGAGTGACAAGTGACGAGATAAAAAGCCGTAGATCGTGAATCGTAAATCATGAATAGATAAAACGAGTTCTTTCTATTTACGATTTACGATTCACGATTCACTTATCTTCACCCGTCACTTGTCACTCGTCACTCGTCACTGCTTTTGTGTCTTCGTATTCGCGTAGCTTGCGATAGAGGGTGCGTGCGGAGATGCCGAGGATGATGGCGGCGCGTTCGCGGTTGCCGCCCGTCTCTTCGAGGACGCGGAGGATGTGTTGGCGTTCGAGTTCGTCGAGCGTGCGCGTGGGCTCGTCGGACGCGTCGGCTGTTGCTTCGTGTGAACCGGACGCTGTAGAGGCGGCTTCCTTTTGGTCGCCGAGTTGTGAGAACTGTGCGGCCTCGATCTCGTCGGTTTCGGAGAGCGCGGCGGCGCGTTCGACGGCGTTGCGTAGTTCGCGCACGTTGCCCGGCCAGTTGAAGGCTTCGAGTTTGCGGCGCGCCTCTTCCGAGAGCGTGAGCGCGGGGCGCTGGAAGCGTTCGCGGTAGAGCGTGAGGAAATGATCTATGAGCACGGGGATGTCGTCGCGCCGGTCGCGCAGGGGCGGGACGTGGAGCGAGATGACGTTCAGACGATAGAAGAGGTCTGTGCGGAAGCGACCCTGCCGCACATCTTCGGCGAGGCGACGGTTGGTGGCGGCGATGACGCGCACGTCCGCGGCGCGGTCGCGCGTCGAGCCGACGCGGCGGAATCGTCCCTGTTCGAGGAAGTGCAAAAGTTTGACTTGCATGGGCGCGGGCAGATCGCCGATCTCGTCGAGGAAGAGGGTCGAACCGTCGGCGGCTTCGATGAGTCCGCGCTTCATGGCGGTCGCGCCCGTAAACGCGCCGCGCTCGTGGCCGAAGAACTCCGATTCAAAAAGCGATTCGGGCAGCGCACCGCAGTTGATCGTGATGAGCGGCGCATCGCCGCGCGCGCTGCTGGAATGAATGAAACGCGCGAGCACGTCTTTGCCCGTGCCCGACTCGCCCGTGAGGATGACGGTCGAATCGAGACGCGCAGCCGCCTCCGCAATCTGGACCAGCCCGCGCATCGCCTCGCTCGCGTGGACGAGCGTGCCCGCGCTTTCATCCGTCGCAGACTGGCCGCGGCTCGCCGCCGCGCGCAGTCCCGCATTCTGCCGTACGAGCCGACGCTTCTCGTCGGCCTTGCGTATGACGGCCTCCATCTCGTCGAGCGTGGCAGGCTTCGTCAAGTAGTCGTACGCGCCGAGCCGCATCGCTTCGATCCCCGTGCCGAGCGAAGTGTCCGCCGTGAGCATGATCACTTCGGGCGGATCGTCGAGCCGCCTGATCTCGCGCAGCGCGTCGAGGCCGCCCATTCCGGTCATGCGTATGTCCAACAGGACGACATCGTAGTCCGTCGCCTGCAACGACTCGACGGCCTCTTCGCCCGAAGCAGCCGCCGCCGTCTCGAATCCCGAACGCGACAACTGCTCCGTCACGAGCTTGCGCAACAGTGGATCGTCGTCAACAACGAGAATGCTGATCTTTCTGGTCATAATAAAAGCTGTCCGTAGTCAGTAGTCCGTTGTCAGTTGTTCAAATCAAATCTTTAGTTGATCGTGTGATAACCACATGCAACCGACAACGGACTACTGACTACGGACAATCCTCACTCATCCCTTAGTTCGGGCGCACGTCTGGGCAGCCAGAGTCGGAAGCGGCTTCCCGCGCCGTGTTTGGATTCGACCGTGAGCGCGCCGCCGAGCGCTTCGGCGAGCGTGGCGGAGATGGCGAGGCCGAGTCCCGAGCCTTTGCCCGCCTCCTTCGTCGTGTAGAACGGATCGAAGATGCGCACGAGCATCTCCGCCGGAATCCCCGCGCCCGTGTCGGCCACTTCGATGCGCGCGCGCTCGCCGTCCAGGGTCGTCGAGACGCGCACGGAGCCGCTGCCTTCGACGGCGTCGAGCGCGTTCGTCAACAAGTTGTCGAGTATCTGACGCACGAGCACTTCGTCGGTCGCCAGTTCGCCGATGCTGGCGTCGAGTTCGGTCGTGAGCGCGACGCCGCGCGCCTCTTCGCGTTGCGAGACGAGCATCACGCTGCGTTCGACGAGCGGGTTGATGTCGCACGGCTCGCGGCGCGCGCGTCGCTGGCGCGACAGATCGAGCAGGCCGCGCGTGATCGCTTTGCAGCGCAGCGCCTGGCGCACGATCTCTTCAAGGTAAAAGTTCCAGGAGCGCTCTTCGGCGACCGGCGCGAGGTCGGGCGTGGAGCGTATGTCGCGCAGTGTGGCTTCGGCGCAGGTGGTGATGGCGGCGAGCGGGTTGTTGATCTCGTGCGCGACTCCAGCGGCGAGTTGGCCGACGGTGGCGAGGCGGCGCGAGCGCGACAGTTGCTCCTGCATCTCGGAAATCTGCGTCACGTCGCTCCAGGTGATGACGCTTGAACTGTGCCCCGCCTCGCCGCCGTCGAGCGGGGCGACCGCCACGAGATAACGCCGCCCGTCTTCGGCCTGAATCTCGAAAGACGACGCGCCGCTCGCCGCGCGCGGCGTCATGTGGAAAGCGGCGGCGCGCTCGCCGAAGAGACGTGCGAAGGCGACCGCGCAAGTGAGGCCGATGGCTTCCGACGGTTGCTCCAAGCCCATCATCTCGGCGGCCATCGCGTTGCAGCGCGTCAGGCGCATCGAGGCGTCGTGGACGATGATGCCGTCGGGCATCGAGTCGAAAGTCTGCTCCCAGATTTTTTTGCCCGCGCTGACGGTCTCTAACAGTCGCGCGTTGTCGAGCGCGAGCGCGCCCATCTCCGCGAGGCTTTCCAGCAACTCCTTCTCGTCGGACGTGAAACGGTGCGCGGTGCGATAGCCGACGACGAGCAGGCCGAGCGTTTCGCCGCGCGCGCGCAGGCGCACGATGGCGAGATCGCGCAACCCTTCGGCGCTGTGCAGCGGAAACTCGCTCGCGGGAAGCTCTCCGCCCGCGACGTTGCGCACTTCGATAATCGATAGGTCTTCGGCGGACGCGGCCTGCTCGGCAAACATGCCGCGCAGCGGGTTGACGATCTCCGTGTCGTCTCCGGCGACGAGCGAGTTGAAGCCGCTCGTCGCCTTCCATGTGACGGTGCGTTCGGCGACGGAGAGTGTGGCGACGCTCGCCGTGTCCGAGCGCATAATGCGCCGCACCATCTCGACCACGCCGCGCAACGTCGCCGCGCTGTCGCCCGCCGTCTCGGACGACGGCGCGGCGGGCGCGGCGCTCTCGGTTTGCGCATGTGTCTCCTCTGTTTGGGCGTTCGAGGGATCGATCATGTTCTTACAGATTAGCGGTCGGGGGGTTCAATCTCAGTCTGATGGACTTGGAAAAGCATTACGCGGCACGGGTACGCCTCAACTTCTACGCGGCGCGATGCCCGCACGTCAAGCGAAAAATTAGCTTCGCCCTAGTCGCGCGCTCTTTGAAGGCATTCACCACAGAGACACAGAGAGCACAGAGCGGGCACAGAGAGTTAAGAAATGATGAACGCGGAACGCGGAACGGAAAGCAATCGTTTTCCGTTCCGCATTACCACTTCCTAGTTTTCCTCTGTGCCCGCTCTGCGTCCTCTGTGTCTCTGTGGTGAATGCTCTTCCTTACACCCAACTTCAACCCGCCTGACCGCCGCGTTTTTCTTTCAGGTGACGGGCGGGCGCGGCGTCGCCATAGGCGCACGCGCAGGCTTTCCCAGCCTTTAACGCACAACGCCGCGCGGCACACGCGTTGCCATACGAAGCGCGACGGATGGCATTGCCCCGTGAAGTTAATCGAAGGAGAAGTCTCATGCACAAAATATCGAACGCCCTGCGCTTCGCCGCGCTCTCGTTTATCCTTTTAACCGCGTGCGTCGAGGCGGGCGCACAAACGTCGCGCGACGCGGCGGATCGTAATTACTCCGACTCGGACGCGTCGCCGCGCGCCTCGCGCTCGCGCAACGCGCGCCGCGATAACAGCGCGCCGCTCGGCGATACCCCGACCGACATCCTGCGCGCCGCGCGCACCATCTACATCAGCCCGAACCAGCACATCAACGCGGATTATCTCGAATACAAACTCGACAAGCTGCCGGAGTTCGGCCAGTGGCAACTCTCTTTCGTGAAGGACAGCGCGCGCGCCGACCTCGTGCTGGAAATTCGCAAGACAGCGCTCAACTACATTTTCAGCGTCGTCGAACCCGAATCGAGCATCGTCGTCGCCAAGGGCAAAGTGGTCGCCATCAACGGTCGCGTCGCCGCCGAAGACATCTCTCACCAGATCGTCAAACGCATGCGCGCACTTCGCGCCATGCCCGCGAACGACTGACCGGAACGCATCACACAAAAGCGAAAGCCGTGAGACACGAAACGACACGCAAGGACACGAAACATCTTTAGTCGAGTCTTCGTGCAGTTTCGCGTTCTCACTCCGGCACATCATTAACGCACACGAAAATTTTTTGGAGGACACATGCGACGCAAAAATCTCTTCGCGCTCGTCGCGCCGCTGTTGCTGCTAATCGTCTCTGTTTCCGCACGCGCGCAATCCGTTCTGGACGAACACAAGTTTGAGGTCGGCGCTCAATACACCGCCATCGGCCTCGAAGACTTCGACGTGGTGAACGGCGTGGGCGGGCGCGTCGGCTACAACTTCAACAAGTATGTCGCGCTCGACGCGGAGGCCAACTTCTTCCCCGAAACGCGTCTCGGCAACAACCAGCAAGGCCAGAAGGCGCAAGGCTTCGTCGGCATCAAGGCGGGCGCGCGCTCGAAGTATGCAGGTCTGTTCGGCAAGGTGCGACCGGGCGTGATGTCTATCGGCGAGATCACTTCGGGCTTCGATTGCAACCGCACTTCCTTCGGTTCGACGTGCGGGGTGAATCACGGCCAGTTCGCTCTGGACGCCGGGGCGGTCGCCGAATTTTATCCCTCGCGCCGTTCCATCATCCGGCTCGACGTGGGCGACACGATGGTCAACATACGCCGCGCCTCGCGCGGCTTCTTCGACCGGACCGCGCAAACCTCAAACGACTTCACGCACAACCTGCAAATCAGCCTCGGCTTCAGCTACCGTTTCTGACGCGCTCGACCGGCGACGCATAAAGCGGCGGCGCGTTCAAGAGAATGGAAAAATTCAAAAATTCGGAAACAGACATGCTTCGCATGCGCGCCGTGCGGAGCGCATCGCGCCTGTTGAAGTCTATGTGAAAGCCAAGTTTGCGTCCGCGCGTGCCTCCGGCGCGCGGCGCTGGCATCGCGTTTGCAAATTGCGACGGCGTCGGAATAGTTTCGGGGGCGGAGTAGGCGCTCGCGTATTTTCTCGCCTGCTGCGGCTACTACTCCAGCGCCCGCGCGCCGTCGAGCGAGTCGGCGTGAACAACATCAACCTCATGATCCATTAAGGAGGACAGTATGCGTCGAAAGATGCTCTTCACCATCGCGGTCGCAATCTTTTCTCTCTCCCTTAACACGAGTCGCGCCCAGGCGCAGGCTGACGAAACGCGCAAGGTCGAACTGGGCGGGCAACTCTCTATCTTGAATGCTTCAAACGGGGAAGCGAGCGTGACGACTGTGTTGCCGTGCCTCATCCCGCCCTGCCCGACCAGAGTTTCCACCTCCGAAGGGCAGAAGGCCGAACCCGGCGTCGGCGTGCGCATCGGTTACAACTTCACGAAGAATGTCGCGCTGGAAGCCGAAGGCAACTTCTTTCCGCGCGAGCGAGAGTTCGGGGGCGGGCGTAAAAGTCAGGCGCTCTTCGGCATCAAGGCGGGCAAGCGTTTCGAGCGCGTCGGCCTGTTCGCTAAAGCGCGACCGGGCTTCGTCCGTTTCAGCGAAGGCGACCTGTCGCGCCCGCGTCCCGGGATCGCGTGTATAGCGGTCGTCCCCGCGCCCGCCGGGTGCTTTGAGGCGGTGCCGCAGACGCACTTCGCTTTCGACGTGGGCGGCGTCGTTGAATATTACCCGTCGCCGCGCACTCTCATACGCTTCGACGCGGGCGACACGATCATTCGTCTGGGGAACCACAGAGTGCCCATCGTGATAAACCCTGATCCGAGTGTCGTGCAGGGCGTGGTCGTCGGCTTCGCGCCGTCGGAAACAACCCATAATTTTCAAGCCGGCATCGGCTTCGGCATCAGGTTCTAACGCCCGAAGCTATCGTCTAAAACGTCAACGCACAAAAAGTGAGGGCGGCCACAACGCGCTGTGGCCGCCCTCAACTGTTTTAACGCGTCGCTATTTCAACTCGCCTTCGGCGCGACGGCGCGCACGGCTTCGGAGACGCCGTCTTCGTACTTCTTGAAGTTCTTGTTGAAACGCTCGGCGAGTTCGCGCGCTTTGCGGTCGTAGGCCTCGGGGTCTTTCCAGGTGTTGCGCGGCGTGAGTACTTCCGCAGGGACTTCGGGGCAGGAGACGGGCACGCCGACGCCGAAGACCGGATCGGGGCGCGTCTCGACATCGGCGAGCGAGCCGTTCAGGATGGCGCGGATCATGGCGCGCGTGTACTTGATCTTCATGCGCTGGCCTTCGCCGTAGGGGCCGCCCGACCAGCCCGTGTTGACGAGCCAGCAGTTCGAGTTGTGCTCGGTCAACTTCTTGCCCAAGAGGTCTGCGTAAGTGCCGGGGTGCAGGACCATGAAGGGCGCGCCGAAGCAGGTGGAGAAAGTCGCTTCCGGTTCGGTGACGCCGCGCTCCGTGCCCGCGATCTTCGCCGTGTAGCCGGAGAGGAAGTGATACATCGCCTGTTCGGGCGTGAGGCGCGCGACGGGCGGGAGCACGCCGAAGGCATCTGCCGTGAGCATGATAATGTTCTGCGGGTGTCCGGCGTGGCCTTCGGGCACGATGTTCGGAATGCTCGTCAGAGGATAAGCGGCGCGCGTGTTTTCGGTCTTCGACGCGTCGTTGAGATCGAGCGTGCGCGTCAAAGGATCATAGACGACGTTTTCGATGACCGTGCCGAACATGCGCGTGGTGCGATAGATGTCCGGCTCGGCTTCGGGCGAGAGCTTGATGACTTTGGCGTAGCAGCCGCCCTCGAAATTGAAGACGCCGTCGTCCGACCAGCCGTGCTCGTCGTCGCCGATGAGCTGGCGTTCGGGGTCTGCGCTCAGAGTAGTCTTGCCCGTCCCCGAGAGGCCGAAGAAGATCGCCACGTCGCCCGCGTCGCCGACGTTCGCGGAGCAGTGCATGCTCATCACGTCGCGCTGCGGCAGCAGATAGTTGAGGATCGTGAAGACGGACTTCTTCGTCTCGCCCGCGTAGGATGTTCCGCCGATGAGCACGAGCCGCTGCGTGAAGTCCATCAGGATGAAGGTCTCGGAGCGCGTGCCGTCGGTCGCGGGGTCGGCCTTGAAACTCGGGATGTTGACGATGGTGAATTCCGGCGTATGTTTCTCTGTGCTGCCCGCTTCGGGGTTGATGAACATGGTGCGCGCGAACAGGGAGTGCCACGCGAGTTCCGTGACGACGCGGATGGGCAGACGGTAGCGCGGGTCGGCTCCGGCGTAAGTGTCCTGCACGAAGAGGTCGCGCCCGGCGGTGTGCGCCATCATGCGGTCGCGCAGCGCGTTGAACTTCTCGGTCGAGAACTCCTTGTTGACCTCGCCCCAGAAGACCTTGTCGGCGCTGTTTTCGTCGCGCACGATGGCCTTGTCTTTGGCGGCGCGTCCGGTGTGCTCGCCCGTGTCAACGATGAGCGCACCGTGATCCGAGAACAGACCCTCGCCGCGCCGCGCGATCACTTCGTAGAGTTCCGGCGTCGTGAGATTCCAGTAGACGTTCGACGCCTGCGTAATGCCGAGCGCGTCTAACCCCACGTCGCTCCGCCTGCGCCCGTGATCCTGCGGCGAGCCGGATTCTTTCGTCAGAACAGATGCTGCCATCTTAAATTCTCCTTAAATTAAAAACGTCCTTTGTCAGTTGCCCGTTGTCAGTTGCTCAAGTCCGTGTTTAGCAACTTGTGTTATACCCATTTAACAACTGACAACTGACGACTGACAACTGACAGTTCTTATTCATCATCCGTATTACGTCTGCGTCTTGCCAGTTCGCGCAGGGCGACGGAGAGGTCGCGCGCGGAGCGTTCGATGCGGTCGGCGCAGGCTTCGAGTTCGCCCGCGTCGTCCGGGTTGCGCGTGGCGACGCTGGCGAGGGCGTCTTCGATCTGCGTGTTGAGCCGTTCGGCTGCCGATTCGGTCTCCTGCTCAGCATTAGATAATTGCGGGGGCTTGCGTTCTGGTTTGGTGCTCACAAAAAAATGTCCTGCTGGTCGTTTAAGAGGCCGGCTCGGAAGTGCTGAAGTGAGACGCGGCCTGTTGGGTTTGCATTCGCGCGCGCCAAATTATTTCTCGTCGCGCTTTTGTCAATCGGGATGTTTTATTTCGATTAAGCTAATTTCATACAACATCGTTGCGTTTGAATCAAGTCTGACGCGCTCGCCCGTTTTCGGCGCGCGCCGCTCGCGGCAGGCTTAATGATTAGCGCATCAAGACTTGCGCCGCGCGCGCCGGTTTTGTTACAAGCTGAAAATCTTATGAGCATCAAACCGGGAAGGCCGGAGTTCACGCCGCGCGAGCGCAAACTCATCGAAACTCACCGCACGCCCGAACAGGTTCAGAGATACCTCACCTCGCTCGCGTACAACCGCGAACGGAACGGCGGGACGCTGCGCTCGTTTCGCGCCTCGCTCAGGCGCGGGCGTGTGCACTGTCTCGAAGCCGCGCTCGTCGCCGCCGCGATCCTCGAACAACACGGACACGCGCCGCTCCTCCTGAGCCTCGAATCGCAGGACAAACTCGACCACGTCGTCTTCCCGTTCCGACGCAAAAATTTATGGGGCGCAATCGCGCGCTCACGCGACACGGGCTTGCACGGTCGCCGCCCCGTCTTTCGCACCCTGCGGCAACTGGCGTGGAGTTATTTCGATCCGTACGTTGACTTCCACGCACGCATCACCGGCTACGGCCTCGGCGACCTGCGCGAGCTTGGCAACTACGACTGGCGTTTTTCCGCGCGGAACGTCTGGAAGGTCGAACGCTACCTGCAAGAGCTGCCGCACCGCGAACTGAAATCCTCCGACCGCAGATACCAGAGACTCGTCGCGCGCTTCACGGAGTTTCGTCAAAAGCACCCGACCGGCGCGCCGACGTATTTTGATAATAGAGATCAGTGGATGCTGTAAGGCAAAAGAAAAAAGGTAAAAGGCAAAAGAGAAGACCTTCAACACAGTGTGTGCTTTCTCTTTTGCCTTTTTACTCTTTCTCCGTCGCCCTAGCCGCTTTCCTAGCCTCTTTCTCAGCTCGCAGTTTCTCGACGGCGGCGGTCAACTCATCCTCCCAAGGGAGTTTTTCATCTTTGGCGGGATCGTAAGGCGGCAAGTTGGGAATCCCTGCGCCAAGCCTATCCAGCAGGGCGCGTGCTTTGTCCAGTTCGTAGCGCCAGACGTAAGGCTCGCCATCCGCCCAAGCCTCTTTGTAAGCTTCGAGGGCATATTTCTTCGCCTGAACGTGATCACCTATAGCGAGCCACAGTTCCGCTAGGGCGCGGTAGTTGACATCCTTGGCCGCAGCAAGTTGCTCGGCCTCGTAACGGGGATTGGGAAGCTGGCCGAGGTGAAACTTAGCGAGGGCAAGCCCTGTCTCCGATGTTTCGGCGCTCCGTCCGACTTCCCGGGCCATGCGCACAGCCTCGCGGAAACTATCAGCGGCAAGCGCCCACTGACCTTGCTCCATCTGCCATTGCCCCCGCAGGCTGTGAAGAGCGCGGATGACAAAGCGGTTTTTGCCTGATCTGGCCAGTTGCTCGGCTTGAGCGAGATGCTCTTCCCTCAAAGCATCCTGCCGGAAGCGGAACCAAGCATAGGCAGACTCTGCGCTACCAGGAATGTAGCCGCTGCGCGACCATTTGCGGCCCATGGCGTCAAGGAGTCGCCACATGGCTTCTGCCTCCTCCAATCGGCCAATACCAGCAAGCTGATTGAAGCGGCTCAATCGAACTCTAAAGAGGGCTGATTTGTCGTCTATTAGAACGGCAATATCGAGTGCGAGAAGGCCACAGCGGTCCTTTTTAGCCGGACGATTTAACGCAGAAAGTACGTTGGAGATGTTGGTCAAACTTATGATCACAAAATCCCAGTTTTTTCGCCGTAAATTGATCGACAGTGCGGTGTTATGAAGCGCGAGAGCTTCCTTTGACTCGTCGGTGTCCAGTAGAGAGATGGCGACGCTATTTGCAAGATAGGCCCAATCTGTTTCTATCATGCTATCGGGCATTGTCGTCCAGCCATGTGGGAAGAACGGGCGGAGGAGCGCCAATTTTTCGGCGTGAGCCTCCAAATTGACATTAAGCGCGGTGGCTAAGTCGAACGAGTAGGCGCTGTGGGCCTGCTGATAGCGCCCCATCTGGAGCAGGGTTCGGACGACGTGGAGGCTGTTACGGAGGTCTTCGAGCGTTTCCGCCTGCTCGTATGGATTGTGGGCTTGCCGGGAGAAGTGATCGACCACACGCTGGCCGTAATGCTCCTTTTCCTCCTGCCGTAGGCCACCGGCGGCGATGCCTCGAACGACGGGGTGGAGGTCGTGGCGTTTGGTCTGGGCGTCGTATTGCAGCAGGCCACGGCGCTCCAGATCGCGGACGGTTTTTGTCAACTCCTGTGGAGCTGCGAAGAACTCTGGAGACTGTAATCGGGTCTTGAGGGCTTGTTCGTATTCCTTTCGACGCTGGAGGGCGGCCTGGTAGTCCTGCTGCGCTTGGTCTTTTTCATCACCAGACATTCTTTCCCATCTCAGGCCATCTTCAGGCTTCCGAGGCTCTTTCACTACTTCCGGTTCAGGGGGCAGGTGGGGATTGAGGGCGCTGAGTGTGGGGTAATCAACGGCTTCGGAGAGAAGGGCTAATGTGGAGAGAAGTTGGCGGCTTTTCTCGGGGAGGGCAGCGAGAGCTGCGTGAAGGATGTGGTTGCGCTTTTGCACTAAGTCGAGGTTGGCGAGGTTGAGTGAGCCGCCGTAGGCCGGGTCGGCAGCCCACGCGTCGAAGTTTCCACGATCAGGCAGATAATCGTTGATGAGGCCGGCGAGTACGCCAGTTACGAGCGGATGACAGTCGCAGTGGCTCTTGAGGTAGTGCTGAATGTCCTGCGAGTTGCCGGTTACGCCGCAGGCGCGCAGCAGCGCCTCGGCATCAGCCGGGCGGAGACCGGGGAGGCGCTCGTGGAGTATGCCGGGGATAGGCTGGCTGGCCGAATTGAGCAGCACGCGAGGGATGAGTCGAGAGGTGAGGATGAGCTTTGACGGGGCAGCACCAGCCAAAGCGCGCAGGAGGTCGTCGTCCTCTGGACGGATGGCGGCGCAAGGGTCGCGATGAGCGATCTGATCGGTCATGCCCGCTTCCTCATCAACCACCTGTGCGGCATCGTAGCGATGGTAGGCAACGAGCACGCGCTCCAGTCCGTCGAGTACGAGCAGCCACGGGCGCGACTGGAGGTGGTGCAGGAGCATCTCGCCGAGTTGAACGGTTCTCTTTTTACGAAAATTTTCGACTGGCTGGCCGGTGATGTAGGCAAGGGCGCGACGGCAGAAGTCGGCCATGATAGCCCCCTTCTCGTAGAAGGAATACCAGAATCGTCCCGCCCAATCACCTCGGACCTCGGTGGCGCGCTTCGTCGTCCACTCCCATGTGAGCAGGCTCTTGCCCGCACCGCCGATGGCCTCGAATAAAATAATCGGGTGCGAGTCGGCAGGTGACGCCCAATCGTTCAGAGTATCGAGCTGGGCTTTGCGACCCAAGAATTCATGAGAGCCGATGTAGGGTGGCTCGGCGTAGAAGGACGGCGGAGCAGGTATCAGAGCGGACGTATTTTCACTCTGCTCTTGCGGCTTTTGAGTGGGGCGAGCCGTCTGTTCATCGAGGTGGCGGCGGAGACCTGCAACGGCTTGATTGGCCTTCTCCTTGAATTCCTCCAAGCTGTCGAAGGTGGCATAGACGCGATGAACAGGTGAATCCGGCTTCATCTTTTTTGCCTGCTCGCGAAAGGCCTTCAGTTTCTTCCTCTTCGTGGCGTTGGTTTCAATGTCCGCCTCAATCACCGGATGCTTTTCCCCCATGATGAAAAGCAGGATGGGGCGGTCGAGCCTCTGGGCCTCGTTAAACTCGAGTTCTGTTATCGAGACACTGCCGGGATTGCGCTTAGGGCACTTTGGCGTCTGGCCGTATTTGCGACTGATGATTCCGATGTAGGCAGAACTATCCCGCACCATCTGTAGGGAGGAATCTATGAGATCGAGGCCAGCCTTCGCCGAGTCGTTTTCCATCACGACGTCGGTAAGCCCCTGGGCTTTGATGGCTTTGATCAGTGCAGACCGATGATCCTTCAGGTCTGTGAAAGTGCTGGAGATCATCACTCCCTGATATTGAAGTGGGGTGGGAATATTGTCGCTTATCATAAACGCTCACAGTAGGGTGGACTACGGCGAAAAGCTTCTCAAGGGCTTCCGGCTGCCAAACTCGAATTAGGCAATGGTAACTCGCCGGTTAAGTTGTCACGCATCGAGGAATTGCTGGGAAGTCTGTGTTGATCTGAGGGATTAGACAGCCCATACGGGTGGCGTCGCAGGCCGCCATCAAGTTACGTCACGCGATAACCTACTTGTTACCGCTATTGATGTCTAAACTCAAACCTCTTTTGAGGTTAATATGATGAACGGGGCGGACTTCTATGACAGAAGTCCACGCGGCAGTTGATTCCCCTTTTACCCCTGCTTTACTGCACGGTGGCGGGGAGCATTGAGCCGCGACGGTCGGTGGCGACAGCGGAGCCGTCTTCGCTGATAATGCCGATCATGCCGTGAAATTGTATGTCCGTGCCGGAGAGGACGAGCAGCACGTCGCCCGCCTTTACTTCGGGGTTCTTCAATTCGAAGCGCACCACTGTCGCGTGGCCGTTCGCTTGTTCGAGCGTTTCAAAAGTAAATTCGTCGCTATCGACGACGAGCGTTTGCGAGTTGTTCGTATAATTTGCGGGTTCGGCCATAGTTAAAAATCCTTCTGCGATATTCTTCCCATGCTTTCGGCGTGAGAGTCTAAATCAATAATTGTCCGGTTGAAAAGGTCTGCCGTAAAGTTGCTGGTAGACCCAGCCGAGCACGCGCACCTCCGCCGTGCAGAGCGCTTCGAGCCAGCAGCACGTGAGGTAGACGGCGCGCCCGCGCTCGCTCGGAATCTTCGCGGCCTCGGCGACCGTCTCGGCTTCCGCGCCCGTGTCGAGATGATAAGCGTGCGCGACTTCTTCGTTGGTCTTCGTGGCGTCGTCAAGCGCGTTCAGGAGTTGGCCGATCCAGCCGTGCAGCGCGCGCTCGCCTTCGTTCTCGACGATGGCCTGCATGATGCCGATGGCGAGTCGTTCCTCCGCGCTCGCAAACTCATAAATCTCTTCGCCCGCGCGGCGGCTCTGCGCCTGCTTCCACTGAAAGACGGCCTCGACGTTCGGATGGCGGATCATGTTCACGCGCGGGTCGCGCGCGAGAAACCACTCGATGAGATCGGCGAGCGAAGAGGGTTCGATGCGACCGAGTTCGTCGCGCGCGAGCGCGGGCGGCTGCCCCGTCTCGCTGCCGCCGTCGCCACTCGCGCCGCCGTTACCGTTAGCCTTGCCTGTCTTTGAACTGCTCATAATATTACCGCACGAAATTCTGAGTAGTACCCTAAATTGATTTGAACTCTCTGTGCCTCCTCTGTGTTCTCTGTGTCTCTGTGGTGAGTGCTTGATCAAAGGCACTCACCACAGAGACACAGAGAACACAGAGGGGGCACAGAGGAAAGGCGAAATTTAAGACGCTACTAATTCTGAAACTACTGCGCCGAAACTTCCTGCGGCGCGCTCGCCTGCTCCGTCGCTTCGCCCTCCCTGAGGCGGCGCAAATATTTTCCGAACACTCCGTTCCAGGACGGGATCACGATTGAGATCGCGCCCTCGCCCTGCGCCTGACACGCGAGGCGTATGAGCGGGCGCGGCGCGTCCGTGTCTATGTAGCCGAAGAGTTGCATGGCCTTGCGCTCGCGCGGGGTAACGTCCGTCAACTTCTCCGCGCCGCCTATGACGCCGACCCAGCAAGTGCCGCATGAAGCCGAACGACACTGCACGGGGATCGGCCCTTCGTCAACGGTGCAGCGCAGATCGACTTGCGACCAGTCGCGCTTGTCCGTCGCGGCGGCGGAAGCGACCTCTTGATGATGAATCATCTTGAAGCGCGCCGTGGGGTCGTGTTCGTTCCACACCACCGTCCAACGCTTGTCGGTCGTGCGCAGGAAGTTGCCGAGCAAGCCCTGACTGTCATCACGCGCGCGCTCCTGCAAAATCTTTTCCGGCGACAGCCGCGCACTCTTCGCGTCGAGCGAGACTTCGCCCGGCGACGCCGCGAACGCTTCGAGTCCGACCTGCTGCAAGGTCATAAACGCGATTGCCGCGATCCCTAAGATGAGCGACTCGTCCGTCTTCTTTTGCGCCGCCACCACCTCGCGCGCCACGGCGCGAATCTCAGATGCGAGCGCGGCCTCGCCTTGCGTCCCGCCAGTGAACTGCCGCGCGCGTGCGGCTGTAGCGCGTTTAACTTCCGGCCAGTAGCGATGCCCGTAGAGAAAGGCGTGCGACGAATCAATTCTGTCTGCGAGGCGATACTTGCCCTGCATCAACAACTTCCGCGCCAGATTTTCGGCGTCGTCCGATTGCTCGAAGGCGAGCGCGAGCGCGAGCGGGTAGAAAGCGAACCAAATGTGGACGGCGTTGCGATCAACTTCGTGTATCGCGGGCAACAGATTTTCGAGCGTGCGCGCCCACGCCGTCTCGTCGTGCTGCTGCAAAAAATTCTCAAGTTCGGTCTTACTATTTCGACTCATAAACACCTCTGGACAATTTGCGTGCAAACCAAACCTCGAAGTGTAGCCCGTCCGTCCGAAAGTCTCAAACGCGGCGTGACGCCCGTTCGCGTTGCGCGGCACACTTCAGGCGCAGGAGGAAGCGAAAGCGGGAGGAGTGCGCGGCATAACTTCATGCCGCGCACGCCTCCCGCTTTCAGGCCGGAGGCTCGAAGTGCGAACGACGCCCCGCACAAAAAGGGCACGCACAAGTTCTACCGCGCCGCGCTCAGGCGCGGGACGGCAAAGGTGGCCTGCGCTGTGCTAACCCTCATCCGGCGCTTGTGTCGTCCTCGTTCTTCTTCTCAGGCGCTGTGTCGTCCTCGTCATTTTCTTCGGGCGGGGTGTCAGCCTCGTTATTGTTTTCAGGCTCCGGCTCAGCCTCGTTCTTTTGGGGTTCGTTCTTTTTAGGCTGTGTGGCGGCTTTACTCTTTCGCTTGGGCGCGGTGCCGGCGTCGTTTCTTAAATCGGTTTCTTCGGAAACGTCGTCGGTCGCATCTTTCGAGCCTTCCTCGCGGCTCTTCTCACGCGGTTTGACGGTCGAGCGAATCACCATGAACTTGTTCAGGAGATCGAACCAGAAGGGCGCGCCCTGCGAGACGGCGAATCCGGTGATGAGCAGCCCCAGCAGCTTCAGTAGCCAACGTCCGAGCGCGCTCCAGGTAAGTTCCAAAGGGGGATGTCGCCGCAACTCAACCGGGTCTTCAGAGCCGCCCCATCCGAGCGGAATCCCCGTCGCGTTGAGTTGGGCGCGGACTTCGCGCAGACGTTCGAGCGCCGCGTCCTGTTTTTCCCTGGCGGCTTTATCCCTCTGTCGCTTGGCCTCCTCCTCATTCGCCGGAGTCGGTGTCGGCTGCGCGTCGGGCGTGGGCGTCGGCGGCGGGGTGATATTTTCCGCCTGTTGAACGATGGCGGTGCGGAGGTCGTCGTCCTGAAAGAGCGCCTTGACGATGTTGATGGAATCGGCGTTGAGCGCGGCGGCGAGGAGGAAGCCGATGGCGAGCAGGATCATCTGCACCTTGCGCTTGTACCAGCCCGAAGCGCGATCCATGGCCGCCTCGTACCAGTCGCCGACGTTCTTGATGGCCTGATCGAAGTTGCCCTGCGCGTCGTCGATCAAAGCGTCGAGCGCTTCTTTCAACTCACGATTGGGCAGTTTGTCGATGGCTGTTCTGATCTGCGGGAGAGTGGCCGCCCCACCTTCTCCCGGTTGATCTCTACTCACCATATGCCAGAGGGCGAGGGCGAAGGTGCGCGAAGGGATGTAGGAGGGGAGTTTGTTACCTTCGGGGCCGCGATAGAGACCCCTGATGAGTCCGTGTTTGTAGAGAGCGTCGGCGAGGTCCAGATGTCCTTCCCCTCTCGATTCCTGATCGTTGAGCAGCAGTTCGATGCCCCTGCGCAAATTCTTACCGCGATTGTTAAGCAACGCTTCGATGTACTCGTTGATGGCCGAGGACAGGAGGCTGAGCAGCAGGTAGATGAAGATCATCCCGATGGCTACTTCCAGCACCGTCGATCCGAATAGCATGTCTGGTCTCCTTTCAAACCGGGGGCGAGTCCGGAAGGCAAGATTATGGTGAGCACGGTCAAACAATTTGCCGCAGTGAGTTGTGGTTCGGTTTCGCGTGTGCGAACGCGTCGCGTGCGTGTTGCTCAGCCGCGACTGACGGGCGTGTTGACGGTGAGGCGCTGGCGCATGCGTTGTTGCCAGCGGCTGCGCGGCGCTTCGACGTTGTCGAATTGTTCGAGCGTGTCTTTGAACGTCTCGCCGCCGAGTTGCCGCATCTTCAGGTAGAGCAGCGCGGTCGAGATGGAGATGAGCGGCACGGTGATGATGTTGAAAAGCGGCGCGA
>DATHBB010000199.1:0-5566 GCA_035296385.1 Pyrinomonadaceae bacterium
ATTTCATGGCCGAGATTGCTAAGCGCGCGGCGCATCCCGTAGCGCGCTGCCTCTTCGTCGTCAACGAGGAGCAGGTTGATTGCGTCGCTCGATCTTTTTTGCGTCATCTTTTCAAACTCGCTCCTTTACATTAAACACGCGCCGCCGTCGCCTCCGACGCTTCCGACGCTTCCGCTTCTTCTTGCGCCGCGTTCGTGATCGGCAAACTCAACTCGAAGCGCGCGCCGCCCGCGCCCGCCGCATTGGGCGCGAGACGCGCATGGCCGCCCGCGTCCTCGATTCGCTTTCGCACGATGGCAAGCCCCAGCCCCGTGCCGCGCTGCTTGGTCGTGAAGAACGGCTCCCAGATGCGTCGGCGCAACTCCTGAGGCACGCCCGCGCCGCCGTCCGTCACCGCAAACTGTAACTCGCCGTCACGCGCGACGGCTTCGACCGAGACGCGACCGCCAAACGGCGTCTCTTGCAGCGCATTCAACAAAAGATTCGAGAGCGCGTCGCGCACGGCGGAAGCCTGCGCGCCGTCGAGCAAATGCTCCGTCTGGCAACGCGCGTCGAGTTGGACGTTTCTATTCTTCGCTTCCGCGCGGAAGAGTTCGACGATGCTGCGCGCGAGGTCTCCGGCACGTGCGGGTGCGCCTCCGGTGGGCGGCGCGTGGCGCGCGAAGTTGAGCAGTTGCGTCACGCTGCGGTTGAGCCGGTCGGTCTCGCCGACGATGAGATCGAGATCGCGCGTGTATTCGGCGGAGAGTCGTTCGTCTTCGCGCATCACCTGCGCGATGGATTTGATCGCGGAGAGCGGATTCTTGACTTCGTGCGCGACGGTGGCGGCCATCTGCCCGAGCGCGGCGAGGCGCTCGCCCTGCGCCAGTTGTCGCTCGAGACGCACGTTCTCTTCGATCAAGCGATAGTCTTCCAGCGTGAGCGCGACCTGTCCGGCCAACACTTCCAACACGGCGCGCACGTCCGCCGTCAAAGCGTCGGGCGCGGCATCGACGAGCATCAGGCCAAGCAACTTGTTTTCGCGCTGCAAAAGATACGCGATCTCGAACCCGTGTTCGCGCAGCAACTTTTCATCTTCCAACACGCCGCCCGCGCGCGTCGCCGCAAGCTCCAGGACGCTCTCTTCCCATTCGACACCGCGCGGCGTCGCCGCCGCATCGCTCGCGTCTTCGTCCGCGTCGTGCGGCGAGAGCGCGTGCTGTCGCGCGTAGAAGCGCACGCTGCGCAGGCCGAGTTCGCGTGTGGTCCGCTCTTCGATAAAGCGCAGGAGTTCGGGCAGATGCTTGTAGCCTCCCGCGTGCGCGCCGATGCGCGCGAGCACGTCGCGATAGATCGAGGCTTCGCGCTCGAAGAGTTTATGAAAGCGTTTGTCGAGCCACGCGCGCAAGGGGGCGACGACGAGTGCGAAGGCGAGGACGAGGAGAGATTCGACGGCGCTCGCGCGCAAGCTGTAACGCGCGGTCAAGGCGAGCGCGAGCGTCCGTATGCCGTAGAGATAGACGACGAGCACGACCGCCGCGAACGAGGCGACGACGAGGCTCTCTTTGATGATGAGTTCGAGATAGCGATAACGATAGATGTGGTAGGCGATGAGCGCGGTCGGAAGGAGCGAGCCGAGGTTGGCGAGAGTTTGCAAGTAATGACCGGCGATTGTTCCGCGCCCGACGCCGAGCGCGTAGGCCGAGAGCAGCAGGAGCGCGATGCCGACGAAAGATGCGCCGAGCGTTTGCATCAGGCGTCGCTCGTTGCGCGACGGGGACGAGCGCGCGAGCAGGAAGTCCGTTCCGGCGATGAGCGCGAGTACGTATGTTGCCCAGACGCCGAAGGGCAGCACGAAGAAGTTCAGCTTCTCCAGCATCGGCGCGTAAGCGCCCGACCAGATGCGCGCGACGGCGATGCCTAGAAAGAGCGCGGGGATGTAAGACATGTAAACGCGCGCACGCTCGAAGCGTGTGAATTCGCGATTCTGCGCGCGCGCCCAGAGATGCAGGTGTACGTGTAGGAGTAGCGAATAGGCGAGCGTGATGCTCGTGACGGCGACGGTGTCGGTCACACGCAACACGCTTGACCAGTATTGAACGTCGAGGCCGAGCAACGCGCGGAGCGTGAGAAAGAGGTTGCACGCGTGCCAGAGTCCGATGGCGACGGCGAGCGCGAGCAGCACGCGCTCAGCCCTTTCCAGCGCGCGCCTCTGCCTCGCCAGCAGGACGCTCATCCACAGAGTCAACGTCGCGCCCATGCTGTAGCCGACGAGTTGTAGAACTTCGAGCAGCGACATGGGTAGATAGTAAATCGTGAATCGTAAATCGTGAATAGAGAAAAGACGTAAATCGTGAATCGTAAATCGTAAATAGAGAAAGACAGTTCTTTCTATTCACGATTTACGATTCACGATTTACGTCTTTTGTTTCCGGCGTTGTTACCTGTCGTTCGAGGCCGCGCTGGTGTTGAGGGGGATGAGCGTGATCTCTATGCGACGGTTGCGCGTGCGACCGGCGGGCGTGCTGTTGGAGGCGACGGGGTTGTCAACGCCCATCCCCATCGCTTGCACGCGCCCGTTCTGTATTCCGGCGGAGACGAAACGACCCGCGAGCGCGTCGGCGCGTTCCTGAGTCAACTGGCGCAAGGCCGCCTGATCGCCGCGACTGTCGGCGTAAGCCTCTATCACGATCTGGAAGTCGGGGTTGTTGGCGAAGAGCGCGGCGAGCGGCTCGACCGTCGCGGCAGCGGCGGGTGCGAGTTCGGAAGCGCGCGCGCCCGCCCAGAGGTTGTCGGGCAGTACGAGCGTGATGCCGCGCCCCGTGTCGCGCACCGTGCCGTAACGCGCTAAGGTTTGGCGCATCACGAGGGCGGCCTGTTGCTGCTGTTCGATGCGGCGCTGCGCTTCCTGACGCTGTATCTCGGAGCTGCGCTCGCCCTCTATGCGCGCGACCTTCAACTTCGCTTCTTCGGATTCCGAGCGCACCGTCTGCAACTCGTCGCGCAGACGCGCCACTTCCATCCTCAACTCGCGCACCTGCTGGTTGGCGTTCGACAAGTCGCGGTCAGACAACTCGCGCGCGCGCTCTTCGCGTTGGAGCGCGGCGCGCAAATTCGCGACCTCCTGCGAAGCCGAATCCGCCGAACGCTCGGCATCGCGCACCGCCGCGTCGCGTCGCGCGATCTCTTCACGACGCAGGCGCGCGGCCTTGCGCGACTCGGCCACCTCTTCGGCGTTCGCGGCCAGAC
Source organism: Pyrinomonadaceae bacterium (assembly GCA_035296385.1). Lineage (GTDB taxonomy): Bacteria > Acidobacteriota > Blastocatellia > Pyrinomonadales > Pyrinomonadaceae > JAIVJZ01. The sequence continues at coordinate 3,229 of DATHBB010000199.1, forward strand.
GCGTCGCCTGTCGCGCTTCCGTGTCAACTTCTTCTTCCGGCTCCTTCAGACGCCACTTGTTTTCGGCGACCTCAAGTTGATCCGTCGCCGCCTTCAACTCTGTCGTGGCGTCCCGCTCCGCGCCCGCGAATCGCGCAAGGCTGACGGCCTGCCGCGCGCCGAGCAGGGAGATGGGCGTGCGGACGTAATCGGCGTCGGCTATTTCCGGCACGCGGCTGCTGTTCAAGTAGTCGCTGGTATTTCCGAGATATTGGATCGGGGCGGTCGCTACGCTCGCCTCGCCCGGGTTGTTGGGCGGCAGGTTTTCCAGCACAACCGCGCGGCTCGGCCCGCGCACGAGGAAGTGCGGCTCGGCTGTGACGATCATGGCGAAGGTTTGCAGGGGCGTGGTGGCGTCGAGCTTGGAGTTGATGAACATGCCGCCGCCGCGCTTGATCTCGCCGAGGTTATCGACGCGCCCTTCAGGCGTGATCGCCCAGAGCACGAAGGTCGAATAGACGCCGCCGACTTCGATGGCGCGCGGGAGATTTTTGAGACTGAGTTCTACGCGCGTGCCGCGTCGCCCCGTGCGACGGACTTTGGCCTCGCCCGACAGTCGCGGCAGGCGTGTCGTACCGCGAAAACGCACGGTCACGTTTTGGTCGAGCGGGTAGGTGATGGCGACCGTTTCGCGTCGCATATCGCTCTGCGCGGCTACGGGCAAGACGAAAGAAGTGAGCAGGAGGAGCGAGACGAAGACGCCTTTGAGCAGTTTTTCCTGTGAGCGCGGATACTTCATATAACTTGGCCTCTCAAAATTGGTTGAATAGTTGTGCGCTGGCGAAATGTGGCGCAGGCACGGGAGAACGCAAGATGTCGCCTTGAATGGATGCACGCGCCGCGCGGAGTGTTGCCGCAATAATTGCGCGAAGAGGCCGCCCGTACTTCAAAGCAGCCTCTCGAAATTGCCCTCCGGTCGTGTTCGCTCAACCGCGCGCCGCGCGCCGTTCGGCCATCCATTGCACGACGGCGACGGAAATGGCGCACAGCAAAAGGACGTGTATAAAGCCGCCCTTCCCCATCAACACGCCCGCAAGCCACACCGCAAACAGCGCTCCGGCTATACCCCAGATCACCAATTCACAATCACCACATCTTTCGTCCAACTATTCAGGCGAGCTAACCGCTGCCAAACCTATTTCGACGCCTTGTTCACCGTAACCGGCAACCCGACCGCGCGAACCGACGAGCGCGAAGCATCGCCGCCGACGAGCAGCGGCACGCCCGCGCTTGAGAGCGCGCCCGTCAGAGTGCGCAGCAACTTCTCGCCGGTCGCCGCGCCGGTTGTCTTCGGGTTGTCGTCCGCGCGCCAGATCAATTCGCCGTCGCGACCGGAAAAGCCGAGCGCGAAGGCAGCGTCGTTTGCGACGAGCACGTCGAGCACGCCGTCGTTGTTGAGATTCGCAAACGTCGCCATGTAAGCGTCGGTTGCGCCCTCAACCGCCCAGTTGACTTTGCCCGCAGTGCTGATGACGGCGACGCGCCCGTTCTGCGTCACCATCACGATCTCAATCGTGCCGTCGTTGTCTATATCGGCGGCGGTCAAACGCCCGCGCGGGGCATCCTGTTCCGTCGTGATGCGCCCCAGGGGTTTCAACTCCGAGCCTTCAAAAAAGAGCAGACCATGATCCGTGCCGATGGTGACGAGCGTGCCGCGCGGCGTCGCCAGAATGAGCGGCGGCGTTGTGAAGGGCACGTCGAATTTGATGGCGCGCACGAGCGTCCCGTCGCGCTTGCGAATCTCCAACTGCCTGTTGTCGAGCGCGTAAGCGACGGCGTTCACCTCACCGTGCGTGAAAGGGATGGGCGAGCCGAGCAGCGCCGCGCTGAGTTTCGTCTTCGACACGATGCGTCCGCTTTGCGCTTCCAACACCGTGAGCGTTTCGGGGTCGCTCGTCACGACGACGGCTTCCGGCGCGGCGTTCTCGCCTTGCAACAGCGTGACCACGCCGCTCTGCAAACGCCCCGGCAAAATTGTGCGCCACACCTCGCGCCCCGTCTCGCCGTCCAGCCCGCGCACGCCGTCTGCTGACGCGACCATCACGACGGCTTTCGCGTCCGCCGTCGCGGGCACGACGAGCGGCGTGAACACGCCCGCGCGCGCTTTATCCGTCTGACTGGCAGCCGGAGCATTCCCGCGCGCACGCGCGGACCAGAGCGCCGTGCCGTCGCCGCCGTCGAGCACGTGGAGTATGCCGTCGGTGTTCAACGCGACGAGGTCGAAATTCTTACCCGTGCGCAGACGCGCGGCGAAGGGACGCGCCACCGAGCCGATGGCCGCCTGCCAGCCGACATCCGC
>DATHBB010000200.1:0-13292 GCA_035296385.1 Pyrinomonadaceae bacterium
ATGCTCGATCTGGCGGGGACGCCGGACGAGGCGGTCGAAATTATCATCGAAAAGTCGAAAGGAGTGAGGGTATGAATTGCCCGAATTGTGGTGCGACGTTGATCAGCGGCGCACAGTTTTGCGGAGCGTGCGGGTCGCGCACCACACCCACAGCGGGAGCGGGCGGGCCGCCGCCGCCAAACCCCTGGAACGTTGCGGGCGGAGTCGGCGGGGCGAATGCCGGAGGCGGCGGTCAGGGAATCAACATAGACGCGGATTCGCGCGGGCAGGGGCGCGGCTACAGTTATGAGGTTTTGCACCAACCTTCGTTCGCGCTCGCCGTCGTGCAGTTGCAGCCGGAGCAGTCCATACTGGCCGAAGCGGGCGCGATGGTTTCGATGTCTGCGAACGTTGAGTTGCAGTCGCAGATGAAGGGCGGTTTGATGGGCGCTTTGAAACGCGCGGTGGGCGGCGAGTCGGCCTTCGTCTCGACGTTTACGGCGCGCGGCGGTCCGGGCGAAGTCAGTTTCGCGCCGGGCGCGCCGGGCGACATCGCCGCGATTGAACTGAACAATCAGATGTTCATGGTGCAATCGAGTTCTTACCTGGCGGGCGACGCGAGCCTGACGGTTGACACGAAGTGGGGCGGGGCGAAAACGTTCTTCGGCGGCGAGGGGCTGTTCGTCATGCAGGTGTCGGGCACGGGTCTGCTGCTGCTCACGTCCTTCGGGGCGATTCATCGCAAGCAACTGCACGCGGGCGAGCGCTACGTGGTTGACACAGGCCACCTCGTCGCGTGGGAAGCCTCGCTGCAATATTCGCTGCGCAAGGCCGCGTCCGGTTTTTTCCGCACGATGGTCAGCGGCGAAGGCATCGTGGCGGAGTTTGCGGGGCCGGGTGAGTTGCTGATTCAGACGCGCAACCTCGCCGCCTTCGCGGGTCTGTTGAAACCCTTCTTCCCGACGCAAGGCGGTAGCGGCGGCAGCGGCTTCAACATCAATCTCGGCGGGTGACTTTCTTAACTCGCAGTTCGGAGAATTATGTCGGCTTTGAGCGAACAGACGAAATCTTCCGTCATCAACCTGCAACCGGGCGAGGGGCGGCGCGTGAGCATCATCGGCGTGCCGCTCTCTTTCGGCGCGGGCACGGCGGGCGTTGACTTAGGCCCGGCGGCAATGCGTGTGGCGCGACTCACGCAGAGGCTTGCGCTGCTCGGCTACGAAGTCCGCGATCTCGGCGATATGCGTCTGGAGCGACCGCAGACAATCGCGGCGGCGCAGGACAAGGCCAAGTACCTGCGCGAGATCAGCATGGCTTGCGAAGAACTCGCCGCGGAAGTGCAGAAGGTGATGCGCGCGGGCGAGTTTCCGATCATACTCGGCGGCGATCATTCCATCGCCGCCGGTTCGTGCGCGGGCGTCGCCTCCATCTTGCGCGAGAAGGGGCAGGAAACCGGCATGATCTGGTTCGACGCGCACGCCGACATGAACACGCCTGAGACGAGCCTGTCGGGCAACGTTCACGGCATGCCGCTCGCCGCGCTGCTCGGCTACGGCGCGCCCGAACTGACGCACATCGCGGGCTTCGCGCCCAAACTCGACCCGCGCTACTGCGCGCACATCGGTGCGCGCGACCTCGATCCGGCGGAGCGCGAGTTGATACGCAAACTCGGCATGCGTTTCTTCACGATGCGCGAAATCGACGAGCGCGGCATGAGCGCGTGCGTTGACGACGCGATTCAGATTGCGAAGCAAGCGCCGGGCGGGTATGTCGTCACGCTCGACGTTGATGCGCTCGACCCGGGCGACGCGCCGGGTTCGGGCACGGTGGTGCGCGGCGGTCTGACATATCGCGAGTCGCATCTGGCGTTGGAGAAGATCGCCGAAGCGGGCGGCATGCTCGCCTTTGAGGTGGTCGAAATCAACACCGCCCTCGACATCAATAACCGCACGGCGGAACTCGGCGTCGAACTCATCCTCTCGGCCATGGGGAAAACGATTCTATAACAGTGACAAGTGACGGGTGACGAGTGACAAGTTGAAAACTAAGAACTAAAAACTTGTCTTGATTCTTGCTCGTCACTTGTCACTCGTCACTTGTTACTGGAGTAATTGATTGAAAAGGAAAATCAGAGTCGGGGTGATCTTCGGGGGGCGTTCGGGCGAGCATGAGGTGTCTCTGCGTTCGGGGCAGGCAGTTGTCGATGCGATTGATCATGAGAAGTATGAGGTGATCCCGATTGCGATCACGAAGGCGGGGCACTGGCTCTCGCCCGCCGAGGCGATGGGGTTGCTGCCGAGCGCGACTGCCGAGTTGCTGTCGCGCGAGATGGGCGAAAGCCGCGAGGCTCTAACCATCGTCGGCGATCCTTCGCGCTCCGGCCTCGTCCCGTTCAATTCTGATGACGGGCGGCCTGCCGCGACGGCGGCGATGCCGGTGGACGTGGTCTTCCCCGTGCTGCACGGCACATACGGTGAGGACGGCACGATTCAAGGATTGCTGGAGATGGCGGGCGTGCCGTACGTCGGCTGCGGCGTGCTCGCGTCGTCATGCGGGATGGACAAGGTGACGATGAAGATGCTGTTTCGAGAGGCGGGGCTGCCGATCTGCAAACACATCTGGTTTCTGCGCGCGGAGTGGGAGCAGGGGCGCGGCGGCGTCGTCAGGCGCGTGACGCGCGAACTTGGTTTCCCGTGCTTCGTCAAACCCGCGAACCTGGGTTCGTCCGTCGGCATCTCGAAGGCCACAGACCGGCGCACGCTCGAAGCGGCGATTGATCTCGCGGCGCGTTACGACCGCAAGATCATCGTTGAAGAGGGACTCGACGCGCGTGAAATCGAATGCGCCGTCATCGGCAACGACGAGCCGGAGGCGAGCCAGCCGGGCGAATACATCGTGCACGATCAGCAGGGCGCGTTTCTCGATTACACGGAGAAGTACAGCAACACCGGCCACGTCGAATTCGTCGTGCCCGCACCCCTCTCTAAAGCCTTGACGGCGCGCATCCGGCGCATGTCCATAGAGGCTTTCAAAGCGATTGACGGAAGCGGTCTCGCGCGCGTGGACTTTTTCCTGCGCCGCGACACGAACGAACTGCTCGTCAACGAACTCAACACCAACCCCGGCCTCACGTACGTTTCCGGCTACCCTAAAATGTGGACCGCCTCCGGCATGCCTTTCACGCAAGTCATAGACCGCCTCATCCAACTCGCCCTCGAACGCCACAAAGATAAATCACGCAACGAAACGAGCCTGTGAAGAAAACGATGAAGTAGGAACGATGAACGCGGAATGAAAGACCTTTGCTCTTACTTCATCGTTCCTACTTCATCGTTCAGCCTTCAGCCTTCCGCGTCAACGCCGCGAAAAATTGGGGGCCGTGGGTTGACTCAAGCGTAGTGTGAATAGACGGTTTTAACTTTGTCCAGAAAATCGCGGCGGTCGATGAGAAAATAGAGCTTCGCGGGAGTTGCGCCGCCCGTCAAGTTCTCGATCAACTGTTCGAGCACCTCGAATTGATCGCGTTCGGTGATACCCTGCGCGTCGAGTTGGCCGGAGTAGCGCAGGCGGCGCACGAGTTCGACGAGTGTGAGGCGACCTTCAAAAGTGATGCCGCCGTGCGCGTGCGAGCGGCTGACGAGGTATTGTATAAGCAGCGCGTCGGCGTAGAGCGGCGGCGAGAGATAGAGGCGCGTTCCCTCGTGCTCCCAGCCTTCGGCGAGGCGCTGCGAGCGGCGCACGGCGCGCACGTTCGCGAAAATTTCCGCCCAGCCGGTCTTCGGCTCTTTACGTTCCAGCATGGCGCGCACGGCGGCGACAAGCCAGGCGTCGTCCGTGAAATCGAGTTCGTGTCCGAGCGCGTCGAGCCATGAGAAGAAGATGTCGCGCTTGGTGGAACGCGACTCGATCACGTTGAACTGGTCTTCGGCTTTCGATAGCGACTTGACGAGGGCGCGGCGCGGCGCGTCCGTTGACCTGTTGCCTTCGATGCGAAACGTGTCGAGGCGCGCGTGCCAGCGTTTCGCGGCGTTGCAATAGGGGCAGCGGGGGTGCTTCTCTTCGCTGTCGAAGTAAGGCCGCGCGGGTTCGGGCGCGGTCAACTCATCGGGCGTCGGGGCGTGGCGTTTGATCTCGGAATATGCCGTGCGCGGCGCGAGGCCGAGTTGTTTGGTGAAGAGATCGAAGATGCAGGCGAGGCAGACGAGCCTGGTGTAAGCGTTGACCGTGCCGGGCGGAAAATCGTTAAAATCCAGCTCACGTCTTTTCTGTGCTGTTGCCATGAACTTATTTTACAGGAGAGACGGGCGAAATGATTTATTGATGTGAAAAATTAACCGGCGGCGCACGCAATTACAGCGATAATTGCATGTAACTTATTTTTCCTCCGTGCATCCTCTGTGTCCTCTGTGTCTGCGGTGGTGAATGCTTCTCAAATACATTCACCACAGAGACACAGAGAACACAGAGGGGGCACGGAGAAATAGCTTCAATTGCGAGTACTCTTAAAATGATCCTGAAAGACTCGGAGCAGGCGCGTGTTCAAGCCGCCGCAGTTGTCAGTGCGGGCGGCCTCATCGCCTTTCGCACGGACACATTTTACGGACTCGGCGCAGACCCTTTCAACACCGGCGCGCTGCAAAAACTGCTTGCCTTGAAGGGAAGAGACGACGGCAAACCGATCCTCCTTGTCATCGGCGACGCGTCGGAAGTCGCGCGGTTCGGCGCGGCGCGTTCTCAACTGTTCGACGCGCTCAGTGCCAGACATTGGCCGGGCGCGTTAACGCTGGTCGTGAGCGCGCACGCGCATTTGCCGCACGAGTTAACGGCGGGGACCGGAACGATTGGCCTGCGCCTGCCTGCCGACGAAGAGGTGCGCGCACTGGCGAGGGCGTGCGGCGGCGCGCTCACGGCGACGAGCGCGAATTCTGCGGGAGCGCCGCCCGCGCGCACGGCTCAAGAAGTGGAGCGATTTTTTCCCGACGGACTCGCACTCATCCTCGATGGCGGCGCGGCGCGCACGGAAGAACCCTCAACCGTGCTCGATGTCACGCAGGACGAGGCGCGTTTGATACGCGAAGGCGCGGTTAGTTGGAGCGAGTTGCAGGAGACGATGAAAAGCTGTCAGTAGTCAGTTGTCCGTTGTCCGTCGTCAGTAGTCAGTTGTTCAAAACACATCTTTAGCCACTTGTGTAATAGCCACATGCAACTGACAACGGACTACGGACAACGGACGTTTTTTATTTATCAACCGTCAGCGTTCGCACGAACGTCCAGTCCGCGCTCGCCGCGACTTTGATGTTGCCGATGTTCTTGCGCGCGATGACGATGTTGTTGGAATACCAGAGCGGGAACATCGGCACCTCGCGGCTGATCAAATCCTGCGCCTGCGCGTAGAGCATTTTGGCGCGCGTGCGGTCGGCGGTGGCGACGGCCTCGCCCAGAAACTTGTCGAGTTCGGCGTTGCGATAGCGCCCGCGGTTGAAGTTGCCGCCCGCCAGATAAGTGTAGAGGTCACGCAGGAAGATCGGGTCCTGGTTGCCGCCCACCCAGCGCCCGACCGTGAGTTGATACTGGCCGTTGCGCTGCGCCTCACGGAGCGTGTTGTCTTCAAGTGTTTCGATGTTAACGGGGATGCCCACCTCTTTCAACGAATTCTGCATGACGCCCGCGTACTGGCGCACGACCGAATTGCTCGCGGAAATTTTGAAACTGAGCGGCGCGGCGAATCTCATACGCGGGCCGTCGCCGTCGGGGTCTGTGAAGCCCGCCTCGTCGAGTAAACGCTTGGCCTGCGCGGGATCGTAGGAATAAGTTTTTTGCGCGGGCGAGTAAGCCCAGGATTCTTGCGGGAGGACGGAATGCGCGATGCGCGCCTGCCCCTGCAAGAGATTTTTGATGATACTTTCGCGGTCGATGGCGTAAGCAATCGCCTGACGCACGCGCGCGTTGTTGACGGGCGCGCTCTCGGCGTTGAACCCGACGTATTGCACGTTGACGCCCGGCGATTGCACGAGCTGGAGATTCGGGTTCTTGCCGAGATTGACGTAGGCGTCGGGCGAGAGAGCCGTGTTGACGGCGAGGCTGATGCGTCCGGCGACGAGTTCCGCCTGCTGCGTGTTGGCATCGAGGATGACTTTCACGCGCAGGTGTTTGATGCTCGACGCGCCTTCCCAGTAGGCGTCGTGGGCTTCCATGTCAACGATCTGTTGCGACTCGTCGTAGCTCGTGAACTTGAACGCGCCGGAGCCTATGGGTCTTATCGCCTGCGACTCGAACGTGCCTTCGGGGATGATGGCGATGGGGATCAAGTTGGCGAACAACTCAAGCCACTGGCGAGTCAGGCGGAAGACGACGGTGCGCGCGTCCGGCGCTTCGACCGATGCGATGAGCGGCTGCTTTTGGCCGTCTTTCATATCGTAGAAGGAAGTGGCCTTCGGCGAATCGGAGGCGAGCAACTTGTCGAAAGTGTATTTCACGTCGGCGGAGGTCAAAGGCTTTCCGTCGTGAAACTTCACGCCCTCGCGCAGGGTGAACGTGACGGAGAGGCCGTCCGGCGCGGGCTGGAAGTTCTCCGCCAACTCGCCGACGTAGTCGAACTGTTCGTTCTTTTTCATCAGCGAGTTGAACATCAACTGGCGGTAGCGTTCGCTCGCGGCGTCCGTGCCGCGCAAGGGGTCGAGCGTCTTCGGGCTGGCTTCGAGCACCATCACGAACGCGTCGCCGCCCGCGCGGCGGCAGGCGACGCCTGAGAGCAGCAGGGACAAGACGACGAACAGCAGGCAGGCGTTGGATAAATAAGAATGATGGCTGGTGGACGCCCGCTCTACGCGTCCTGAAGTTCGGGTTCGCATCAAATTTTGCCTCCGTAGGTGTAATTGAGTTTGCGGTTGAGCGCAGAGATTTCGTCGGAGAGAGCGGCGAAGCGCTGTGCGTCGAAGGGGAGCGGCGGTTGGATGAGAGATTTGAAGTGCGCGATGCGCGCGAGCGAGGCGTCGATGCGCTCCACTGTAAGCACGCCCGCGCGCACGGCGGCGAGCAGCGAATCGTAACCGCGCCGGATCAAGTCGGGGCGCGCGCAGATGAGCAGCATGTCCTCGCCCGCTTCGACGGCGCGCCGCACGGTCTCCTCGATCTCGTAGTGGCGCGCAATCGCTCCCATTTCCAGATCGTCCGTGACGACGAGACCCGTGTAGCCGAGTTCTTCGCGCAACAGTTTAGTGACGATCTGCGGGTTGATCGAAGCGGGGATGAGCTGCCCGCCCGCCGTGCCGCGCCTGAGATCAACTTTCGGGAAACCGCCGTGGCTCACCATCACTGCGTGCACCATGTTGTCTTCGCGTTGAAAGAGTTCGATGTAGGGCGCGAGGTCTTGCGCGATCAAATCTTCCTGCGACAAATTGATGATCGGCATCTCTTCGTGCGAATCAACCTCGCCCGCGCCGATGCCGGGGAAATGTTTGGCACACCCCAAACAGCCCTGCCCCTGCAAACCGCGCATGTAAACCATCGTGTAGCCGAGCACCTCGCCGGGCGAGCGACCGAAAGAGCGCGAGTAGAGTCCGTTTGAGAGCAGGTCGCGGTCGTCGGTCATAATCGAGAGGACGGGCGCGAAGTTCATGTTGAAGCCGAGCAGGCGCAGGGCTTCGCCTGTGACTCTGCCCAGAGAGCGCGCGGCGGCGAGGTCGCCGTGTTGCCGGATGGTGCGCGCCGAAGGCATCGGCGTGCAGATTTTCCGCAAGCGATCAACGAGACCGCCCTCCTGATCAATTCCGAGCAGCGGTTCGACCTGCGACACTTCGCGCACGCTGTCGAGCAAGCCGCGCAACCCTTCGGCGGTGGCGACATTTCTACCGAAGATGATGATGCCGCCCGGCTGCACGTCAGAGACGAGCGCGCGCGTCTGTGCGTCGAATTCGGTGCCGGGCAAGCCTACGTAGAGCAGTTGCCCGATCTTTTGTTCCAGCGTGAGTGAAGTGAGTTTGTCAGTCATTAAAATTCAAGTGGGCGAAAGAGACTTTGGCTGCGGTTGACGGAAAAGGCGACGCCGGAAGAGGCGAGACGTGCGTTTAGCGCGCGGCAATTTAGAGACGGCGCGAGAGGGGCGCGAAAGGCGCGGCGACCGAGCGCGGCGGACGAACTGGCGTGGTGGCGGCTCAAACGATTCGCGTGCGTATGTTTTTCAGGAGAGTACGGATTTCTTCGGTCGATAAGTTTTCTACATCAACGCCGCGCAACTCGTCAAGCAAGCTCTGGTTGACGGTGTCGAAGAGCGTCGCCTGCGCGGCCAGAGCGCGCCGCGTTGCGCGCCGCGCCGCCTGGCCGAGCGCGCCGCCGTTTCGTTCTCCCGCGCCGCCGTTTTGTTCTCCGGTGACAGCGTTCGGCGTCGCCGCGTTCTCAGAGTTTGAGGCGGCTGCCGACTTGGCGTTTTCTGCGAACACGTCGAGTTCGTAGCGTTCGAGTCGCTCTAAGACATCGCGCGCGCGCGTGAGCACGGAGGGGGGGAGACCCGCGAGCCGCGCTACTTCGATGCCGTAAGACTTCGAGGCGCGCCCGCGTTCGAGCTTGTAGAGAAAGATGACTTCGCCTTCGCGTTCGGCGACGCGGATTTGATAATTCTGCGCGCCGGGCAAGCGTTCGGCGAGCTCGGTCAGTTCATGATAATGCGTGGCGAAGAGCGTCTTGGCGGCGTGTCCGGGCGAGTCGTGCAAGTATTCCGCGACCGACCAGGCGATTGAAAGTCCGTCGAAAGTGGACGTGCCGCGCCCGATCTCGTCGAGGAGGACGAGCGAACGAGGGCTGGCGTTGTGGAGGATGGCGGCGGTTTCGGTCATCTCGACCATGAAGGTCGAGCGCCCGCGCGAAAGGTCGTCCGACGCGCCCACGCGTGTCCAGATGCGATCAAAGAGCGGCAGGCGCGCGCGCTCCGCAGGCACGAACGAACCGACCTGCGCGAGCAAAGCGATGAGCGCGACCTGACGAAGTATGGTTGACTTGCCGCCCATGTTGGGGCCTGTGACGATGAGCAGGCGATCCGTGGAGTTGTTCATGTAGAGATCGTTCGGGATGAAGGGCATCTCGCTCGTCGCTTCGATGACGGGGTGGCGACCCGCTACGATTTCGATCTCGTCGCCGTCGTGGAGCGTGGGCTTTTGATAACGCTGGCGGACGGCGGTTGTGGCGAGCGCCGCGAGCGCGTCGAGCATGGCGAGCGCGCGCGCGGTCGTCTGCAAACGCTTCGTCTCTGCCGCGACGCGCGCGCGCACTTCGGCGAAGATCGACGCTTCGAGTTCGCCGATGCGTCCCTCCGCGCCGAGCACTTTCTGTTCCCACTGTTTCAGTTCGGGCGTGGTGTAGCGTTCGGCGTTGGCGAGCGTCTGCCGCCGTTCGTAATCGGCGGGCACGCGCGCGGCCTGTCCTTTGGAGACTTCGATGAAGTAGCCGAAGACGTTGTTGAAACGCACGCGCAACGAATTGATGCCGGAGCGCGTGCGCTCGCGCGCTTCGAGTGCGGCGATAACCTGTTTGGCGTCGCGGCTGATGCTGCGCAGTTCGTCGAGTTCTTCGGAGTAGCCGTCGCGAATCGCGCCGCCGTCTGAGAGATTGAGCGGCGGGTCGTCGCTGATGGCTTGACTGATAAGAGCGCGCACGTCCGGCAACTCGTCGGCGTTCTCGCGCAAGACCTGTAGGAGCGAGACCTCCGCGTCCGATAAGGTCTGACGAATCGTGGGCACTTGTTCGAGCGAGCGGCGCAGTGCTGCGAGGTCGCGCGGCGTGGCCGTGTTCATGCTGATGCGCGCGATGAGACGTTCGAGGTCGGCCACGTCTTTCAAGAGCGACTGCATGCGGTCGCGCTTCATGTGCGAGCTATAAAAATCTTCGACCGCCGCGAGCCGCGCCTCGATCTCGCCGCGACGCACGGAGGGACGCAAGAGCCACGCGCGAAGCAGTCGCGCGCCCATCCCGGTGACGGTCGAATCGATCACGCCGAATAGTGTGTGCGAGCGTCCCGCGTTGTTTTGCGCTTCGACGAGTTCGAGGTTGCGTACTGTGACGGCGTCTAGGACGAGGTGATCCTGCGAGGCGAAATAGGTGATGTCGTTGACGTGCGCGGCGGCGTCGCGCTGCGTCTCGCGCGCGTAGCGGAGGCACGCGCCCGCCGCCGCGACGGCATCAATTTTGCCGTCCAGCCCGTAGCCTTCGAGCGTGCGCACGCCGAATTGTTCGAGCAGCAGGGAGGCGCACGAAATCGGCTCCCACAGCCAGTCGTCGAGCGGCGAGAGCGACATGCAACTGTTGCCGAAGTTTGCCGTCTCGACCGACGCGGGGCGCGCGAAAGGGACGACGTTTGTATCCTGCGCCTGTGGTGAGAGCGGGAGCGGTTCGGTGTGCGCGCCTGCGAGGGCGGCGTAAGAGTTTTTGATGAGCGGCGCGAGCGAGGCGGGGAAGAGAAGTTCGCGCGGGCTGTAGGATTCGATGTCGGCGCGTATGCGCGGCCAGGCGTCTGCGCCGCGCGCTTCGGTGGCGCGGAATTCTCCCGTCGAGAGATCGAGGAAGGCCGCGCCGTAGGAGTCGCCCGCGCCGCAGACGGCGGCCAGATAGACGCACTCGCGCGTCTCCATCAACTGCGGGTCAATGGCCGTCCCCGGCGTGATGACGCGCACGACTTCGCGGCGCACGAGTTTCTTCGTCTTCGACGCGTCCTCGGTCTGTTCGCAGATGGCGACGCGATAACCTTTGCGGATCAATTTACTGATGTAGCCGGAGACCGAATGATGCGGCACGCCGCACATCGGAACGCCCGCCGAGCCGCGCTCTTTGTGTCTGGCCGTGAGCGTGATTTCGAGTTCGCGCGCGCCCGTCACGGCGTCATCGAAAAATAGTTCGTAGAAGTCGCCGAGACGGAAGAAGAGGATCGTGCCCGGGTGCTGCCGTTTCAGTTCGTGATACTGCCGCAGCATGGGAGTGAGTGTCGGTTCAGCCATGTGTCATCCGGCGAGAGGCTCGCGTGCAAAGCGATAATGTATGGGATCGGTGGGCGACGGGCAAGTTGGGAATTGCCGTATGAAGTAAACATTGATCCGTTGATTCATCGGTTCATTGATTCGATGAAGAAATGAATCAACGGATCAATTCTTTAATCCGCGTTCGTCTCATCGTAGCACGCGCAGGTCGCGCTCGCTGATGATCTTCCAGCCGCGATTGGTTTTTTGCCAGATGATTTCCTGTACCACTTCGCCGCTCTGAGGCTGCGCGGCGCTGCCGCGACTGTAGGACTTGCGAAAGAGCGTCGTGGCGATGCGCCCGTCCGGCGCGAAAGTGATTTGCGGGTCGCTGGTGCGTTTGAGCGACACGCCCGGCTCTCGAAAGAGTCGCGCTTTTTCGGCGCGCACCGCCGCGCGCGAAGTTTTCTGCGCGAGGTAAAAGGCGGAGACGTTCGGCATGTAGAAGTTCGTCACCCCGTTGAGATTGCGCTCGTTGTGGGCGGCGATCCAGCTATCCACGGTCGAACGAATCGCGTCGCGTTCTTTCTCCGACGCGACGGCAGGCGGCTCGACCGACGACTGCGGCGACGGACTCTGTGTGGCGTCGGGCGACGCGGCGGGCGTGGCCTCCGCTTGAATGCTCGGCGTCGTGACGGGCGAGGGCACGGCGTTCGTGTTGGCGACGGGCGCATCTTCCGTCGCAGGGCTGCGCCACATGTAAAGCAACGCGCCGAGCAGCGCCGCCAATGCCAGAGAGCCGAGCATGAGCGCGAGCGGGAAGCGGCGTCGCCTTTTGGTTTCGTTAAAAGAATTTGACGTGGACGAGCGAGACGGCGACGCGTTGACGACCGTTGCCGCCTCTAACTCCGACTCATCCGTCTCAGGCGACACGGAGGGCGCGCCGTCGCCGTCGTTCGAGACGGCGACTCGCGCGCCGGTCTCAGGCTGCGAAATTGTTTCGGGCGCCTGTGAAATTGTTACCGGAGGAGGCTGCGGGAAATCTTCCGAGTCCTGGAGCGATGCGGGGTCTTCAAACGTCGGTTCTCCGGCGCGATCAGTTTGCCGTTCGTCGGGGTGTAGATGAGTGGACGCGGCTGCCAACTCTGCCGCGACCGTCTGAAAATCGACGGGCGCGTCCTTCGTCTCCGCAGCCGCCGGCAGTTGCGAAGTTGCGGACAGTTTATCGTCCTTCGGAATATCGAACGGCGAGACGTAGTCTTCGCCGGGCGGTAATGATTCGCCGATTTCGTGCAATTTTGAGGCGAGTTCGGTGGCGGTTTGCGGGCGCTCCTGCGGGTCTTTGGCGAGCGCCTGCGCGATGAGTTGGGCAAGCGCGTCGGGCACGGCGTCGGGGCGAAGCTCGCGTATGTCGGGCGGCGTCTCGCGCACGTGCTTGAGGGCAATCGCGGTGGCCGAAGGCGCGTCGAAGGGCGGGCGACCGGCGAGCATCTCGAAGAGGATGACGGCCAGACTATAAATATCGGAGCGGGCATCAGACTCAAGCCCGGCGCATTGTTCGGGCGACATGTAGCGCGGCGTTCCCATAAGTGCGCCTGCCGCCGTCAGCGGTTCACCGCTCGTGGTGGTCTGCTCGCGGAGTTTGGCGATGCCGAAGTCCACAACTTTGGCCTGGAGTTCGCCACGATGATCGCGTGCGAGAAGGATGTTAGAAGGTTTGAGGTCGCGGTGGACGATCTCGAAATGATGAGCGGCGGCGATGCCTTCGGCCACGTGTCTGGCGATCTCGATGGCCGCGCCGATGGGTAGTTCTCCGTGGGCGTTCAACCATTCGCGCAGGGTCTGCCCCCTGACCAACTCCATGATGAGATAAGCCTCGCCATCTGCGAGCGCGCCGTAATCATAAGTGTTCGCCACGTTCGGGTGGTTGATGCGCGCAGCGGCGCGCGCCTCGCGGCGAAAGCGTTCGAGCGCCTGCGCATCGGAGACCGAATCGGGCAACAGCATCTTGACGGCGACGGGGCGTTCGAGTTCGACATGCGTGCCCTCGTAGACCGCTCCCATCCCGCCGCGCCCGAGCAATTGATCGAGACGATACTTTTCCGCGATGAGCCGGGAGCCGGGACGCGCAAACGCCAACTGCCCGTGCTCGGCTGCGACACAGACGGCATCTGTATCTTCATAACAACGCTTGCAGGTGTGGCAGATCTTCATTCGAGCAAAATACCACAAATGGTTTAAGGGCAATCCAAGCAAGTTGAGCCGCCGGAATTGAAATTAACCCCGGAATTGAAATTAACCCCGGAATTGAAATTAACCCCGGAATTGAAATTAACCAAAGAACAATTCGGCGACCTGATAAATCTCCTGACT
>DATHBB010000201.1:0-44243 GCA_035296385.1 Pyrinomonadaceae bacterium
CGTTCATCGTTCCTACTTCATCGTTACTCTGCGGGTGGAAGGTGGAGCGTTCTTTCCAGCGTTGGTACATGTAGAGGGAGAAGGCGAGCCAGAGGCCGCCGAGGAAGTATGCGCCGATGGTGTCGCTCGGCCAGTGCGCGCCGAGATAGACGCGCGAGAGGCCGACGAGCGCGACCATCGAGGCCGTCAGCGTGAGCGCGACACGGCGCGCGAGCGTGCGCGCGGGCAGGAGCGCGTAGGCGACGAAGAAGAGGAAGCCGAAGTAACAGACGTAGAAGGTGACGTGTCCCGAAGGAAAGCTCTGGCTCTCGTGCAGGCGTATGACGTTGACATCGGGCGCTGTCGGGCGCGGGCGCGCGATGAGCATTTTGACGGCGCGATTGAGTATGCCGCTGCCCGCCGTGCTCAGCAGCAGGCCAAAGGCTTCGCTGCGTTGGCGCACGGCTAAAAAGGCGAGAACGGTCACACCGGCGAGCGCGTAAGGAATGATGCCGTAGCCGATGTAGGAGACGGCGTACATGAAGCCTTCGAGGCCGGGCAGGCGCAGAGATTGCAGCCGCACGGCGACCGCCTTGTCCCAGGCGAAGAAGGCGTAGGCGCGCGCGTAAAACGCGAGCACGGCGAAGGCGATGAGTACGACCGTGTAACGCACCTGCGCGCGCCACAAACGCCACGCGGCGACGCGGCGCAGGAGTCGCCTTCGCGGGCTGTCTACGGCATCGTCGTCGGGTGGTTGCTCGCTTTTAAGTTCGTCCATTTTGGTCTGCCGGGCGGTGTTGAAAAGTTTAAGAGCGCGCGTCTGCTGCGAGTCTTTTATAATATCTTTACGCGTGCGGCAAAGGAATCTGCGAGGCAATCGCGCGCGGGCAGCGCGCATCTAAATTTCACTAACGTCGAACGCGCGAAAGAAAAGGGGCGGCGAACTTGCTGAGAGTTGAATACAAGGACGGATTGTACCTGCCCGATCTCGACCTGTGGCTCGACGCCGACGGGCCGCGCGAGCACTGCGTCATCTCACACGCGCATTCGGATCACATCGCCGAGCATCGTTCGATTGTGGCGACGCCGGAGACGGCGCGCATCTTCCAACACCGTCGCGGCGAGGCCGAAGTGACGACGCAAATCTACGGCGAGCGGCGCGACTACGGGCGTTACGCTTTGACGTTTTACCCGGCGGGGCATTGTCTCGGTTCGGCGCAGATTCTCGTCGAGGCCGACGGCGAGCGGCTCGTCTATACGGGCGACATCAAGTTGCGAGCGAACGTCGCCGCCGAGTCGGCGGTCATCGTCCCGTGCGACACGCTCGTCATGGAGTCAACTTTCGGCGACCCGCTTTATCGCTTCCCGCCCGACGTGGTGACCTTCGAGAGACTCTACGCCGGAATCGACCGCGCCTTCTCGGACGAACGCGTGCCCGTCGTCCTGGCCTACGCGCTCGGCAAAAGCCAGGAGGCTTTGGAGTTGCTCCTCAGGCGCGGCTATCGCGTGACGCTGCACGGTTCGGTCTGGAACGTCGCGGAGATTTATCGCGAGTGCGGCGTGGAGTTTTCGGGGCGTTATGAGAAGTACGACCGCGAGCATTTGAAGGGGCGCGTGCTCATCGCGCCGCCGGGCTGCCGCAAGCAAGCCATGCTCCTGAACATCGAACGCCGCTATCTCATCATGCTCACGGGCTGGGCGATGAGCCGGAGCGCGCCCTACATGTACAAGGGCGTCGATTTGATCCTGCCGCTCTCAGACCACGCAGACTACGACGACCTCGTGCGCCTCGCGCGCGAGACGGGCGCGCGTAGAATCATCACCATGCACGGCGAGCCGAAATTAGCCGCCTCCTTGCGCGAACTCGGCCTCAACGCCGAACACCTCGCGCACCATCCGAGCGCACCCGCCAAGACGAAAAAACGCGCCACGAAAAAAGCCGCGAGCGCCGCTACCCCGCTACTCTTTGATTAAGCGTCGCACGCCGCAAGGAAAGTTGTAAGAAGCGAGGCACGCGCGCGCCGCTTACTCCTTGTGCCTTCGGATGTAGATAAGCCACTTGATCTGCTCGGCGAAGAAAGTGATGCCGATGGCGAGCAGGAGAATGGCTGCTCCCTGCCACAAATAATTCGCCCACGCCCCCTGTGCTTTGTGACTTTCGCGTATGCACTCGCTGATGAACTTGCTTACGCCTTGAGCGAGCAGATAAATGCTGAAGATGAACCAGGCCCAACTGAACTTCGGCTCTTGACCTTCCGCGATGCGCTTTCTCTCCGCACGGTCAGCCCACGCGATGCCGAGCAGCATCGCCACGAAGCCGACCAGCGCGAGCACGACCGCCGCCACTTTCAATCGCTCTAACCACATACAGGCAAACGCGCCACATACGCGCAACGCGCCGCGTCCTCCCGCTTACGCGCCCGCCCCGCCGCCCTACTTGACTGCGGCGTGGAGAGCTTTTAACTGCGTGCCGCATTCATCGCAGACGCGCGTGATGGCGCGCTCGATGTTCGGGTCAACTTCGGTGAGCGTTTTGAGCACGCGCGCCGGGAGACGCAACGTGACGACCATGTACTGCTCGTCGGTGGTCGGATTCGCGAGTGCGCGCTGGAAGGCGCGCAACAGGTCGTCGTAGCCGCTGGGCTTCGAGAGATATTCCTGCACGCCGAGGCGGCTGCACACGTCGCGCGATTCGGCCAGCGTCTCGCCCGTCACGACGACGACCGGCACGCTCGCAGACAAGTTGCGTATGTCTTCCAAGACCTTCGTGCCGTGCATTTCCGGCAGCGTCATGTCTAAGAGGACGGCGTCCGCGCCGTTGTCCTCAAACTCGGCCACGCCCTCCTCGCCCGTGTACGCGTTCGTCACGTCGTAGCCCGCTTTTTCGAGCCCTGACTTATATAATTCCGCGAGGTCTTCTTGATCTTCTATGACGAGAATGCGATGCTTGCCCACGACGAACCACCCCCTTAATTTATGAGAGCAACCGTCGAGTCGAATTCATAGCTTGACCGCCGGTTGCTTAAACGTTTTTATCGAGCAGCCCGAAGTATACCAGAAGCACCCATGACTCTCTCCATCGCCACGGTTCTCATCCTGCTCTGCGTCGCCGTCGTGCTCTTCGGCACGGAGCGCGTCCCGATTGACATCGTCACGATTCTGCTCGTCATCGCCCTCATCCTGACGGGCACGCTCTCCGTCGGAGAAGCTTTCGCCGGGTTCGGCAACGACATCGTCATCACTATCGGCGGCCTCTTCATCCTGACAAGCGGGCTGGTCAAAACGGGCGTCGTAGACGTGGTCGGACGGCGTTTGCACCAGGTCACGGGCGGCAACGAGTTCCGCTTAACGATTCTGGTCATGATCGTCAGCGTCGCCCTGTCGGCCTTCCTCAACAACACGACAGTCACGGCGATGCTCGTTCCCGTCGTGCTGGGGCTGGCTGCGCGCGCGCGTATTCAGCCGTCGAAGCTGCTCATGCCGCTCGCCTTCGGCTCGATCCTCGGCGGCACCTGCACGCTGATCGGCACTTCGACCAACCTGGCCGTGAGCGGCGCTCTGGTGCGCTACGGCCAGCAGCCGTTCAGCATGTTCGAACTATCGAGCGTCGGGGTGGCGATTGCCGCAGCGGGGCTGCTCTACATGCTCGTGCTCGGCCTGCGGTTGCTGCCCGCGCGCGGCGGTGACGAGTCTTTGACGGAGCAGTATCACATCCGTGAGTACATGTCGGAAGTCGTCGTGCTGCCGGACTCGCCGCTCGTCGGGCAGACTTTGGCCGAAGCGAACATCAGCGACGCACTCGACCTAACGGTTGTCGGCATTTTGCGCGGCAAGCAGGGGCGCATCGCGCCGCGTTCGGACCAACGGATCGAGGCGAGCGACCTGCTGCTGGTGCAGGGGCGCATCGAAGACATCCTGCGCGTCAAGACGGAGGCGGGCATCGAGATCAAGGCCGACTTCAAGTTGAGCGATCAGGATTTGGAGACCGAGGGCGTCGAGTTGTTTGAGGTGATGGTGCTGCGCGGCTCGAACTTGTTGGGGCGCACCCTCAAGGGCGTCAAGTTCCGCGAGCGCTACGGGCTGACGGTGCTCGCCATCAACCGGCATGGCGTCGCGCTACTGTCGAAACTGAGTACGGTTTCCTTGCGCTTCGGCGACGTGTTACTGGTGCAGGGGCGACGCGAGAAAGTCGTGCCGCTCTCTGCGGGCGGCAACCTCCTGCTGCTCGAAGACGTTTCGGAACGTCGCGGGCGTGCCTCTAAGAGACGCTGGGCCATCGGGGCTTTCGCCATTTTTCTCCTCCTCTCTGTGACACAACTCGTGCCGCTGGTGGTCGCCGTGCTGATCGGCACGCTGTTGCTGCTGGCGACGCGGGCAGTGCGAACGCAGGAGATGTATGAGTTCGTCGAGTGGCGGCTGCTGGTGCTGATCGCGGGGATGATCAGCTTCGGCGTGGCGATGGAAAAGACAGGCGCTGATCAGTACCTGGCGGACATGATCGTGCGCTGGGCCGGCGCATATGGCGACCTCGCCATCCTGTCGGGCTTCTTCCTGTTAACGGTCGCGCTGACGCAGCCGATGTCTAACCAGGCCGCCGCACTCGTCGTGCTGCCCATCGCGCTCAAAACCGCCGTCGCACTCGGCATCAATCCGCGCGCCATCGCCGTGACGATCACTTACGCCGCTTCCTGCTCATTCCTTACGCCGCTCGAACCGGCCTCCGTACTGGTCTTCACGCCGGGGCGTTATCGTTTCTTCGACTTCGTCCGGGTCGGCTCAATCCTCACCGTCATCGTCTTCGCCATCGTCATACTGCTCGTGCCGGTTGTGTGGCCGCTCAGGTGAAAAGCAGAAGAGTAAAAGTGAAGAACATATTGGGTGAAACTTACATTTCGGCGATTCGATGCCTTGCCTTTTGCCTTTTGTCTTTCGGATTCGTATAATTCGCGGGCTTCAGGAAGGCAGTACAAACTATGGGAAGCTCTCGCGTAAGTTAATTCTCATTATTCCAAATTCAAAGAGATCATATGTCCAACATCGCCGGATGGAAGTCTCCCCGTCGCCGTCCCGTCTCCACGTCGCGCCCGAAGCCTCTGCGCACGCTGGCCGCAGGCTTCATGCAGGCGGCGCGCGCCGCTCTGGCCGAGCCGTTCAACCTCGTCGTTGAACGGCGCACGATCAAACTGCGGCGTCTGCCCGAAGCGCTCGACGGCCTGCGCATCGTCCAACTCTCGGACATACACCACAGCCCCTTCACGGGGCGCGAACAGATCGAACGCGCCGTCGCGCTCGCCAACAGCCTCCAACCCGACATCGTCGCTCTGACCGGCGATTACGTCTCGCACGAACGCGAATACGCCGCGCCGTGCGCGGAGATGCTCGGTAAACTGCGCGCACGCTCAGGCGTCTTCGCCGTGCTCGGCAACCACGACCATTGGACGGACGCCGCGCTCATCACAGACCTCTTCCGCGCCGAAGGCATACGCGTGCTCGTCAACGAAGGCATGCGCTTCGAGCACCCGAAACATGCGGGCGCGGCCTTCTGGCTCGCGGGCGTTGACGACACGATGGTCGGCCTCGAAGACCTCCCGCTCGCGCTCGCAGGCTCCGGCGCCGACGAGATGAAACTCCTGCTCGCGCACAACCCGATAGTTCTTCGCCGCGCCGCGCGCGCCGGAGTCGATCTAGTCCTGAGCGGCCACACGCACGGCGGCCAGGTCACACTGCGCCCCGAGCGCTCGCCCTCGGGTCGTCCGCGCCGTCGCCTGCTGCGCGGCCTCGGGCGGCAGGGCGACACGCAAATTTATGTTACGCGCGGCCTCGGCACAGTCGTCCTGCCCGTACGCTACGGCTGCCTGCCCGAAGTCTCTCTGCTCGAACTCAAAAAACAGTGACAAGTGACAGGTGACAAGTGACAAGATTTAATTCTTGCTCTAACTTGTCACCCGTCACTTGTCACTTGTCACTGTTCTTATGTCTTCCCGCATCTTCACGCTGCCGAATTTCCTGACCGTCATCCGCATGGTGCTGGTTCCGGTCTTCGTCACGGCGCTCTATTACCAGCGTTTCTTCTGGGCGCTCGCCATCTTCGTCTTCGCGGGGCTGACCGACGGCATAGACGGCTTTCTCGCGCGCCGTTTCAACCAGAAATCGCAACTCGGCACCATCCTCGACCCCATCGCCGACAAACTTCTCCTCGTCACCTCTTTCATCACGCTCTCGCTCGCCTCCATCGTCGGGCGCGGCAACCACCTGCCCGTGCCCTTCTGGGTGACGGCAGCCGTCATCAGCCGCGACGTGTTCATCGTCGTCGGCGCGGCGGCCATCAACATCGTGACGGGCTTTCGCGGTTTTCGCCCCTCCCTGCTCGGCAAAGTCAATACGGTCGTGCAAATTACGGCCATCGTCATCATCCTCATCATGGCGCGTTTTCCCGCCATACGCGGCTACGTCCTGCCTACGGTCTACGCCATCGTCTTCGCCTCCGCTCTTTTCTCCGGCGTCCACTACATTTTTCACGTCACGCGCATCATGAACGAAGACAGGCAAGACCGCGAATCCTCCGAAAACGGCGGATAAACTGTGAAATAATAAAACTTAGCCGCACGCGTCGGGTCGGGGCAACGGCGCGCGGATTTTTGCAATCAAAAGTTGACAACAACGCACTCAGATATTATATTAACGCCGTATTCAACCTGTGCCTTCATATCTGAGATGAACGAGAGTCCGGCGTCGCCGGAAAGGCGCGGCGGGCGCGCAAGAGGGGAAGAGGCGGGTAGCTAAACAAATTGGAGAATCAAAAGTATGAGCAAGATAATCGGTATTGACTTGGGCACGACCAACTCCGTGGTGGCCGTGATGGAAGGCGGCGAGCCGACCGTCATCACGAACTCCGAGGGAGGCCGCACGACGCCCTCCGTCGTCGCCTTTACGAAGGACGGCAACCGTCTGGTCGGTCAGGTGGCGAAGCGTCAGGCCGTCACCAACCCTGAGAACACGATCTACTCGATCAAGCGTTTCATGGGGCGCGGCTTCGACGAAGTGACGGCGGAGAAAAAGCAGGTTCCCTATCAGGTGCAGCCCGCGGCGGGCAACCGCGACGTGCGCATCATGGCGGGCGGCAAAGACCACAGCCCGCCCGAAATTTCCGCGATGATCCTGCAAAAGATGAAGCAGTCGGCGGAAGACTATCTCGGGCAGCCCGTCACCAAGGCCGTCATCACCGTGCCCGCCTACTTCAACGACGCGCAGCGGCAGGCGACCAAAGACGCGGGCAAAATCGCCGGTCTCGAAGTGATGCGTATCGTCAACGAGCCGACGGCGGCGGCTTTGGCCTACGGACTCGACAAGAAGAAGGACGAGACTATCGCCGTGTTCGACTTCGGCGGCGGCACGTTCGACATCTCCATACTCGAAGTCGGCGAAGGCGTCGTCGAAGTGAAATCCACGAACGGCGACACGCACCTCGGCGGCGACGACATAGACGAACGCCTGATCAAGTGGATCATCGAGGAGTTCAAAAAGGATCAGGGCATTGACCTGTCGAACGACAAGATGGCCTTGCAGCGTTTGAAGGAATCCGCCGAGAAGGCCAAGATAGAGTTGTCTTCGGCGATGGAGACGGAGATTAATCTGCCGTTCATCACCGCCGACGCTTCGGGGCCGAAGCATCTCGTGATGAAGTTGACGCGCGCGAAGTTCGAGCAACTGATCGACGAGATTCTGAAACGCTTGCGCGGGCCTGTGGAACAGGCGCTCAAGGACGCGGGCGTTGACGCGGGGAAAATTGACGAAGTGGTTTTGGTCGGCGGCTCGACGCGCATCCCGAAAGTGCAGGAGATGGTGAAGGAACTGTTCGGCAAAGAACCGAACAAGTCCGTGAACCCGGATGAGGTGGTCGCCGTCGGCGCAGCCGTGCAGGCGGGCGTGTTGTCGGGCGAAAAGACCGACATCCTTCTGCTCGACGTGACGCCGTTAAGCCTCGGCATCGAAACGCTCGGCGGCGTGTTCACGAAACTCATCGAGCGCAACACGACGATCCCGACGCGCAAGTCGGAAGTCTTCTCGACCGCGTCGGACAACCAAACTTCGGTGGAAGTCCACGTGTTGCAGGGCGAGCGCCCGATGGCGGGAGACAACCGCACGCTCGGCAAGTTTCACCTCGTCGGCATCCCGCCCGCACCGCGCGGCATGCCGCAGGTCGAGGTGACGTTTGACATAGACGCCAACGGCATCGTCAAAGTGTCGGCGATGGACCTGGGCACGAAGCGCGTGCAGGACATCACGATCACGGCCTCTTCAGGTCTGTCGAAAGAGGAGATCGATCGCATGATGCGCGAGGCCGAATCGCACGCGGGCGAAGACGTGAAGAAGCGCGAGGAGATCGAGGCGCGCAACCGTCTCGACGGTTTGACTTACCAGATGGAGAAGACCTTCAACGAAAACAAGGAGAAGCTCGACAGCGCGACCGTGACGCAACTCGAAACCGCTCTCTCCGACGCCAAGAAGGCTCTCGAAGAAGGCGGCGCCGAACGCATGAACGACGCCTACAAGAATCTGGAAACCGCCTCGCACAAACTCGCCGAAACGCTCTACCAGCAGACCTCTCAAGCGGGCGGCGACGCGGCGGGCGGCGAGCAGGCTTCCGCAGCGGGCGCATCGGCCTCCGGCGGCTCGCAAGGCGGGACGACGGCGGGCGGCGACGACAACGTCATCGACGCCGAATACGTTGACGTAGACGAGAAAAAGTAAAACAGTGACGAGTGACAAGTGACGGGTGACAAGTTGAAAAGACGTAAATCGTGAATCGTAAATCGTGAATAGACTAAGACTGTTTTTATCTATTCACGATTCACGATTCACGATTTACGATTCACTTGTCTTAACTCGTCACTTGTCACTTGTCACTTGTCACTGTCTTTCAATGGCAAAAGAAGATTTCTACAAAGTGCTGGGTGTCGAGCGCAAGGCGAAGCCGGAAGAGATCAAGAAGGCTTACCGGAGGCTTGCGCGCAAACATCACCCGGACGTGAACCCGGGCGATAAGAGCGCCGAAGATCGCTTCAAGTTGATCACGGAGGCGCACGACGTGCTCTCCGACCCGAAGAAGCGCAGCGTCTATGATCGCTTCGGGCAATACTCGGACAATCTGGCCGACGCGGCGGCGCGCGGCGCGGAACCGGGCGGCGCGGGCGCGGGAGGTCGCGGCGTGCCGTTCGACTTCACGGGCTTCGATTGGAGCACCGGCACGGCGGGCGGCACGGGCGGCGGCGGAAACTCCGGCGGCGGTTCTAGTTTCCGAGACATCTTCGCGGACTTGTTCGGCGGCAGCGGTTCGGGCGCGAAGGCCGAGCGCGAGCCGCCGCGCCCCATGCCGCAGCGCGGCGCGGACATAGAGATGCCGCTCGCTCTCTCGTTCGAGGAAGCCGTCACGGGGATGACCACGAACATCACGGTCAACCGCTCCGAGCAGTGTTCGCGTTGCAACGGCGCGGGCGACACGGGCGGCACGCCCGTCATCTGCCCGACGTGCAAGGGCGCGGGGCAGGTGCAACGCGCGGGCGGGCGCATGCGCTTCGCGCAGGAGTGTCCCGACTGCAACGGCGCGGGACGCCGTCGTCCTCCCTGTTCGCTCTGTCAAGGCAAGGGCACGGTGCCGAAGACGGAGAGCGTCAAAGTGAGAATTCCGGCGGGTGTGGACACGGGTTCGCGCGTGCGTATTCCGGGCAAAGGCGAGGGCGGGCGTCTGGGTGCTCCGCCGGGCGATCTTTTCATCATCACGAACGTCGGGCGGCACACGCACTTCACGCGCAAGGGCGACAACATCTACGTGACGATCCCGGTCACCGTGCCCGAGGCCGCGCTCGGCGCAAAGATCGAAGTGCCGACCGTCGAGGGCAAGGCGCAACTCCGGATTCCGCCCGGCACGCAAAGCGGTCAAAAGTTTCGTTTGCGCGAACGCGGCGTGCCGTCCTTGCGTAACCCGCAGGCGCGCGGCGACCAGTTCGTCGAAGTGCAGGTCACATTCCCCAAAGTGATCTCCGAAGAGACCAAAGAACTTCTCAAGCGCTACGCGCAACTCAACAGTGAGAACCCGCGCGTCGCGATGGGGTTAGAATAAAACGTCAGTTGTCCGTAGTCAGTTGTCCGTTGCATGTGGTTATCACACAAGCTACTAAAGATTTGAATTGAACAACTGACCACGGACAACTGACCACGAACGTTTTCTTATGAAACGCAAAAAAGGTGATCGCACCTACACGATCAGCGCGGTGGCCGAGCAGTACGGGCTGCACCAGCAAACTTTGCGTCTCTACGAACGCGAGGGGCTGATCAAACCTTCGCGCTCGGACGGCAACACACGCCTCTACACGGACGCCGACCTCGAACGACTCGAAGTGATCCTCTCGCTGACGCGCGACCTCGGCGTCAATCTCGCGGGCGTCGAGATCATCCTGAACATGCGCGAAAAGATGGACGCGATGCAGCGCGAGTTCGAGCGCTTCTTCTCATATCTCCAGGCGCACGCCGAAGAGTTCGCCGCGTTCACCGACGCGACAACACCGCCGCCCGACGCGGGCGCGCTCGTGCCCGTCCGGCGCACCAGCGTCATACTCCAACGCCGACGCCCCACTTCGCGCAGTTGAGCGCGTGCGTGCGAACGCTAAATCAAGTCAGCGAAAGTCGGCGACGACTTTTAAATTAACTCCTGCCAGACGAACCGCTTCCCGGAAAAGGGAGTGTCTGTTAGGCGTCTTGGCGAGACGGGCAAGTCATCATGCTAATGCTTACAACATTGTCGGTTTTGATCTAGACACTCCCCTGCAAAAAGTTATTGACTTTTCTGCAAAAAGTTATTGACTTTTCTGTACACAAGGTATATTTTGCCACCCCTAATCGTGGGTTCCGTCGAGCGAGAAACGTTCTCGCGTGAATTTTCTTTCCACTTAGCTGTTCCTCAGCCCAGTACGAAAATTCACTTGCCGAACCTGCTCATCACTATTTTTGTCCCAAACTGACTTTGATTTCTCACACGGTCATGAAAAACCATAAAGAAAAAAAGGCTAAAAGGAATTTGAAAGCTTCCCTCAAGAGGGCTACCAAGGCCGTTATTTTGGCCGGCGGAATTTTGATTTCGAACCCTTCTGTGACTAATGCTTCCAAGTCCCAGCCGAAGCCGGGAGCGATTCAGGAGCGAGTGAAGACGGTGCGAGAAAGTCTGTTAAAAAAATTACATGACAATCAAAGCACGGGGGATAAATTGTCGTATTCGGAGAATGAACTGGCCCAATGGGGTAATTGGGGTAACTGGGGTAACTGGAATAATTGGAGAAACTGGAATAATTGGAATAATTGGGGTAACTGGGGTAACTGGCGGAATTACTAAAGTGCCGGTTCGTAGCTCGTCTAACTTCACGATTAGTTTCGGATGACTCGTTTCCGTCTAATCCTCATCTGCCGTTGCGCAGTTTCGCTTGAGTGCCCTTTTGACATTCGCATTGATAAACGTACGGTGATACTTGAGCTACACCTCATTAGCGAGTGTCCCGCCAAATTCTAGCCGTAGAACGTTGCCATTAAAGCCACCACGTGGCTCATATCGCGCTGACGCGCAGGATTTTAAACTCACTTCCCATAAGCTTACTCCAGAGACTCTATTATTATGAGGGTCAAACCAACCGTCTCCCCCAACGAGCAGATTCCGTCCGTCCGTCCGTCCGTAGACCTATTGATCATCCAGCCGACTCCTTTTTGTAATATCAATTGCGACTACTGTTACCTTCCCAATAGGGACTCGACGAAGAGGATGCCGCTCGGCGTTCTCAAGCAGACAGTCGAGAAGGTGTTCGCCGGCGATCTGGTCGGGGAAAAGCTCAGCATCGTCTGGCACGCGGGTGAACCTTTGGCGCTGCCCGTAAAGTTTTACGAGGAAGCCTTCGCCGAACTCGCGAAGTTCGACCCCACCGGGGAGAGAATCACCCATTCCATCCAGACCAACGGGACGCTGATCAACGACCGCTGGTGCGACTTGATCAGGGAGCACCGGATCAACCTCGGCTTGAGCATAGACGGGCCGGATTTCATTCACGACGCCCACAGAAAAACCCGGCGCGGGCACGGCACACACGCGCTGGTGATGAAGGGCATAGAAGTGTTACGCCGGAACGGGGTGAGCTTCCACGTCATCTCCGTCGTCACCGAACAGTCGCTCGATCATGCCGACGAAGTTTTCAACTTCTTCCTTGAGCAGGGCATCGACCGGGTCGGGTTCAACATCGAGGAGATAGAGGATTGCAACGAAGCCTCGACGCTGATGAAAGACCCGTCCGGCAGCAGGATTCGTGCGTTCTTCGAAAGACTGCACCGCTTACAGCGGGACAGCGGCGGCGCCGTGAAAATTCGTGAGTTTGACCGCGCCTACATGGCTATCGCGCGCTGTTCGGACGCCGGAGCAGAGAATGATCAGGTGACGCCCTTCAAAATCCTCAGCGTTGATTGCGACGGAAATTTTTCCACCTTCTCGCCCGAACTACTGGGCGTGAAAAGTTCCGCCTACGGGGATTTCTGTTTCGGCAACGTCATGACGGACGATTTCGGCAGCGCGGCTGAGGGGGCGACGTTCCGGCGCGTGCTGGGGGACATCCAGGCCGGGGTGCGACTCTGCTCCGAAACTTGTGAGTATTACTCGCTCTGTGGCGGCGGCGCGCCGTCCAACAAGTATTTTGAGAACGGCTCATTCAATTCGACGGAGACGATGTACTGCCGCTACACGATACAGACCCCTATAGACATCGTCCTGGCAGACCTCGAAGACTCACTTTCACTGAATACAGCCAACCACGCGTAGGCTAATGATAGAAAGTCTGCCCGAACGATGTCAGGCAGGTTAACTCAGTAGTCTTGAACCTCAGGAGTTTTACCGCAGTGCCGGTTATGGTTAAGCGATCCCGAGCCGGGCATACGACGTCACAGGCATCCATTGCCTGCGGCCTCCGGTTCACCCTGCGACGAACTATTGCCGACAAACTTCACACGCGCCTGCAACACTTGCTTCGCCGAGAAGCTCTTCTCACGGAGGTAGTCTCATGAGCACCCTGTTCCCTAATTATGAAGAAGACATCTTCATCAGCTACTCGCACGTTGATAACCTTGATGACCCCGGATGGGTTGATCAAATGCACGATCGTCTGGAAAAGCGTCTGTGGCAGCTACTGGGAGAAAAACCCGAAATCTGGCGCGATCCCAAAATCGGGGGTGCCGACCTGATAGAGGAAACCATTATTGAAAAACTTAAGAAGATAGGCTTCCTGATCTCGATTCTCTCCCCGCGCTACATCAAATCAAAATCCTGTTTGCAGGAGGTCGAAGAGTTCTACCGCCGCGCATCCGAAAATGGAGGGATTCGAAGCGAGACCAGATCAAGAATCTTAAAAGTCTTGAAAACTCCCATCGAAGATTACGAATACCCGAAGGAATATCCGCCGGAGTTTCGCCAGGTAAAAGGCTACACGTTTTACGAAAAAGATGCGGTCTCCAAGACTGTCCGTGAATTCCTGCCCATTTACGGCGGAGACAGCTACGCTAAATTCGTTAGGGCGCTCGATGATATGGCGTGGGAGATAAAAATCCTCTTAGTCAAACATCAGCAGAAGCTGTTGAGAGAGCAGGCGCTGGCGCAGGCTGTCGGGCAGAGCGTCTTAACCGCCGCCACGCCGCCAGATGTCACCTTCAACACGCAGCGCGCCGAGCCTTCCGGCGTAACTGTCTATCTGGCGGAAACCTCTGAATTGAATGCGGAGCGAGAAGAGGTTAGACGTTCGTTGCAAATGCTCGGCCACTACGTTCTGCCGGATGAGCCGCTACCGCTCGAAGCCGAGGCTTTTGCCGCGGCGGTTAGCAAGTGTGTGAGCCGGTCACAGATGTCAATTCATCTGCTGGGCGCGAATTACAACTCTGTGTCCGAACTGCAAAACCGCTCGCTCGAACGAGCGCAATACGAGTTGGTGGCAAAGCACCAGCGTGACCCGAAATTCTGCCGCCTGATCTGGTCGCCCAAAGACTTAAAGGTGCTGGCGCAAAGCCCCCAGGCGGATTTCCTTCAGTACGCCCAATATGAGTCGAGCGCGCAACCCAATGATGAGTTTTTGCAGACCAAATTAGAAGACCTCAAAACAATCATTGAAGGCAAACTGAAAACTTGTGTTCCGCGAAAATCCGGCGTCGAACCCGGCCACAACGCCCAGTCAGTCCGAATCTATGTCATCTGCGACGAACAGGATTTCGAGGCCGCTGTGCAGCTCAGAGACCTGCTCTTTCAGTACGACGACAAAATCCAGGTGGTGTTGCCAATGCAGGAAGGTGAGGACTTCGAGATCGCTAAAGATCACCAGGACAACTTGCTCGAATGTAACGCCGCGATCATCTTTTATGACCGCACGCGCGAGCCTTGGCTGCGGCAGCAGTTTAACGACCTGCGGAAGATAAACGGCGACGGGCGCAACACCCCCCTGCTTCCCAAAGACAAAGCTATCTATGTCGTCATCGCCGAGAATGACCCCAAAGAGAAGCTCAAAAGAAGCTACGCCAACGCCACCCGTGATGCTCAGGTGGCTATGAATTTTGGGGAGATTTCTCTGGAACCTCTGAAGACCTTCCTGGCGCACGTCTTGAAATGAATGTAAGGTGAAGATGAGCACTGAAATCTTAGAACCGCTGACCGAAACCGAGCAAAACGTCCCCAACCCCTTTCCGGGGCTGCGCCCGTTTACGTTCGACGAAAACTACCTGTTTTTCGGGCGTGACGGCCAGAGTAAAAAGCTCTTAAGCATACTCAGTAAAACACGCTTTCTGGCGGTGGTGGGCACTTCCGGCAGCGGCAAATCGTCGCTCGTGCGCGCCGGGCTGCTGTCCGAACTTTACGGCGGGCGTATGAAGCAGGCCGGCTCGAACTGGCGCATCGCCATTATGCGACCCGGCAACGATCCAATCGGGAATCTGAACGATGCGTTGAACGAACCGGGCGTGTTCGGTTCGGAAAGCGATGACAATGAGGAGAGCGCGGCGTATCGCAAGATAGTTACCGACGCTACGCTGCGCCGGGGGAGCCCGGGCCTCATCGAAGCGGTGCGCCAGCTAGGATCGCTCGATGGTGATAATCTCCTGATCATCGTCGATCAGTTTGAAGAACTGTTTCGCGTGGCGCAGTTTTCCACCAACAGCAACTATGAAAACGAAGCGGCGGCCTTTGTTAAATTATTGCTCGCGGCCAAGGCGCAGGAAGACATCCCGATCTACATCGTGATCACCATGCGGTCGGACTTCCTCGGAGATTGCGCGCAGTTCTGGGACTTGCCCGAAGCGATCAACGAAGGTCAGTACTTGATCCCCCGCATGACGCGCGAGGAGCGGCGCAAAGCCATCACCGGCCCCATCCTCGTCTCCGGCACTTCCATCGCCCCCCACCTCGTCACCCAGCTCATCAACGAAACCCAGGATAAACCGGATCACCTGCCCATCCTCCAGCACGCACTGATGCGCACCTGGGATAAAGTGCAGCGGGGGTCGGGCTCTGATTTCACGCTCGATGTCTCCCATTACGAAGAGGTTGGTGGGATGGCCGAGGCACTCTCGCGCCACGCCGACGAAGCTTATGAGGGGCTGGACGAGCGGGAGAAGAAGATTGCCGAAAAGGTTTTCAAGTGTCTGACCGAAAAGGGGGACGATGATCGCGAAGTACGCCGCCCGACCCAGTTAAGCGAGATCTGTGAGGTCGCGGAAGCGACCGAGGAGGAAGTCATCCCGGTAATCGAGGCCTTCCGCGAGAAGGGGAGGTCTTTCCTGATGCCCCCGCCCGACGTGCCGCTGACGGGCGAAACCATGATCGACATTTCGCATGAGAGCTTGATCCGCGGCTGGCATCGGCTGAAAGCATGGGTGGATGAAGAGGCGCAGTCGGCCCGCGTCTATCGGCGTCTGGCGGAGACGGCTAAACTCCACAAGGCCAATAGGGCGGGATTGTTTGACGACGTCGATGTGCAGTTAGCCCTGGATTGGCGCGATGCTTCCAAGCCCGGTCAGGCGTGGGCGAAGCGTTATGGCTACGATTTCGCGAGCACGATGGAGTTCCTCAAGACGTGCAAAAAAGCGCGTGTTAAAGAGGCGAAGCGTCGCAAAATTGAGTTGCAGCGAACGCGCATCTTTGCCGGTGTGTTGCTACTCTTACTCGCCGGCTGTGGGTATTTATTTAATAGAGAGCGGGAGGCATTTAAAAGGGAGAGTACGGCCAAACTCGAAGTTGAAAATCAGAAACTAAGCAACACGCTCACCCAATACGTCCTGGGCATGAGTTCCATGCAACAGGCGCTGGCAGCCAAAAACTTTGCGAGCGCGAATGAACAACTCAACTCCATCTATACTCTCTCGCCCACGACGCAAAAAGAGTTCGAGTTGGATTATCTCTGGGGGCGGTGTCACGACGAATTGCTGACGCTTCAATCCGCACACACGAGTCCCGTCAAGTCGGTCGTGTTCTTCAACAGTGCTGCGGCCAAAGCCGGCGATAATCGAAGCGGTGTTTTGCTGGCAACCGCCGACACGGGCGGGAACATTAACGTGTGGGACGCGAGCGCTCCCCCGGGTCAATGGAGATTGTTACCCCATCCTCTGAAGACCAACGCGGGTGGTGTCTCGTCAATGGCATTTTTAGCCGATTCGCGGGCACTGGCGGCGGGAACCAACGATGGATTGATCAAACTCTGGGATACGACTAACTGGCAACCGTTGACGCTGCTCAAAGTCCCGCCCACTAATTCAAAGTCGCCGGTAACCGTCGCCTCGCTGGCCTACTCTTCGAGCACGACCAATGGAGAATTTCTGGCCGCCGGGATTATCGACGGGACGGTGATTTTGTGGAGAAAGAGTGATGGCGTCTGGAGCGAGCCGATAAAGCTAAAAGACTCACCTCTAAAGCTAGAAGTAAAACTAAAAAACGCACCTCAACCGGAAGCGGTCTGGGCGGTCGCGTTCTCGCCGGACGGGAAGACGCTTGCCGCGGGCAGCAATGACGGGGAGGTGAGGTTATGGAACACGAACACGTGGAAGGAGTATAGGACTTTGAAGCCTTCCTCCGATCAGCATCTGCCGGCGGGCAGCCGGAACAGCACCCTCTCGCTCGCCTTCTCGAATAGCGGGAAGACACTCGCGACCGGCAACAGCGACGGTACGGTGAGGCTCTGGAACACCAACGACTATAGCAAATCAACGCTCTTGATAGGCCATCTGGATGGGGTCTTATCAATCGTGTTTAGGGGCGACGATCAACTTGTGACCGGCAGCGCCGATGGGAGCGTCAAGTTATGGAACACGCTGGAACGAAAAGAGTTGATCATGCGCAAGGGACACTCGGGTCAGGTCTTGTCGGTCGCGCTCTCTCCTGACGGCAAAACCATCGTCACCGGCAGCGCCGACAAGTACGTTAAATTGTGGGACGTTGACGGGGGCAGCAAGGAATCATGGAAGTCTTTCCCGAGCACGGTGATCTCGTCGGTCGCCTTCTCCGGTGACGGTGAATTGATCACGGGCGTCCGCGACGAAGGGGAGCATGTCACCGGTGGCCGCGCTGATGCCGTGAAGTTGTGGCACCCGTCTTCGTTGCAGGAATCAGATGCCCGAATCAATAGGCGCGCCGGACAAGTCTATTCCGTGAGTGTCTCACGTGACGGGACGATGCTCGCCGCTGGCAACGCTGACGGGACGGTGAACCTGTCGCGGAAGACGGACGGTGGCTGGGAAGACTTGAAAACTCTTCAAGTCTCCAACGAAGACGATGAGTTCGAGCGCGCCGTCTGGGCGGTGGCTTTCTCAGTTGACGGGAAGACTCTTGCCACCGGGAGCAACGACGGGAACGTCAAGCTGTGGGAGACGAGCACATGGCGAAATTTCCAGACGCTTGATCCGAAAACCGGTTCCGGGAAACCTGCGGGCGAAGCGACCGGCGTATATTCGCTGGCATTCTCATCCGACGGTAATCTACTCGCGACCGGCAACGGCGACGGCACGGTGAAACTGTGGGAGACAAAAACGTGGGGGATTTCCCAAACGCTGGCAGCTCACAAACAACGTGTCTACACGATGGCATTTTCGCCCGACTCGACGAGGCTCGCGACGGGGGGAGGCGATTGGAACGCGGTGCTTTGGGATACACAAACGTGGACACCCGTGAAGCATTTATTGGGACACTCAGACGCCGTCTCGTCCTTGGCATTTTCAGCCAATGGCCGCAGGATCATCACCGGAAGTTACGATGGGTCTGTGAAGTTATGGGCTACCGACCCGCCATTGTTGGAGACGATGTCCAGATTGCGTGGGTTGATCAAGCGGCAGGAGCTAATGACGCTGGCAAGCTACAAGAAAGCCGTCTACGCGGTCGCATTCTCCCCTGACGGGAAAAGACTCGCCGTCGGTAGTAACGACCCCGAGAAGACCCTGCATCTCATACGGGTGGCTTCCGAAGAGGAGATCAAAGCTCAGTTGCCGACGCTTTCTCAGGCGAGCCTTCAGTGAAAGCGTTCGTCGGGCTAACGTAGCGAAAGTCGAACGCCGCACAGACGACAGGGGGCGATGTCCCGACGGGACATCGCCCCCTGTCGTTTTGGTGAGCGCAGTCAGTCTTTGTTGGCGACGCGGGGAGGACACTCGAAGTGAATGACGTGTGTGCTGTCGGTCGCCTTCTGGGGGTGGCGCAGTTCGGCCAGCGCGTCCTGCATGTGCTGCACCCAGCCCACCAGTTCACCCTCCAGAATCTTTTCGGTATACAAGACCAGATTATCTATTTTTGACTGCTCCGCGCGTTCGGCATCCGAGAGCGCCATCCACCAGTTGCGAATGTTAAAAAGATCGGTCGCGGTGCGGTTGTATTGTACCAGCGTGTTTTCGACGTTGTGCAGGCCGATGTATGTCGCCATCATTCCCATCAGCGTCGTCGTCAAGGCCACCCAGAGTTCGACGCCCAGCGCGGCCAGCAAAGTGCCGACGCCGCCGAGAATGAAAATTGTCCATTGTGTGAAGCGCAGACGCTTTTCCAGTTTGTTGGTCTTGATTTCGTAGTAGTTGAGTTGATCGATGATCCGCGCGGTGACGTATTGATCGGGGGACAGCGGCGTCAGTCCGTCGTCAGTGGTCGAGGTGCTGACCATCTTCGGCGGGATTGGCCCGGTATAGGGGCGCAGACCAATCGAGTTCACTTCGGTCTGCATCAACTGATGATTGATGTCTTCGATCTGCTTCGCCAGCACTGATTCCTTCGTGCCCTGCTTCACCTGTAGATCGCTATAGATGTTAGCGCCTATCCGGTAGCTGAAAATCTCCCGCTTGATGGCTTCGGCGCTGCCCCTCAATATGACCCACTTTTTCCCCGGCTTGAAACGGTTTGCCACGGCGAGCAGAACGGACGTGGCGACAGGGATGAAAACGATCGGGTAATGAAGAAAATCGATCCACCGCGTCAGCCGCTGCGGGTTCGGCGGCTGGGCGAATAACTTCAACTGTGTTTGCACGAGTGCCAGCGCCGTTCCGAGCGCGCCGAGCACAAGCATCAACCAGAGCAACCTGTTGAACTCTCGTTGCAGGCGGATGGCGTTGAAGTCGTATAGAGCGAAGCGCACCCAAGCTTGTTTGAGAGGCGTGTTTACTTCTGGATGCTCCATGAGCTTAAGCTCCGAAATAGAGTTGGATAATTATCAAGAGACGTTTGCGATGCCTGATGAAGGGCAGTGAGTGTACGCGGCGCAACTGAAAGTTTGAGTGTTGCGGCTATAGACAACGCGAGACTCTATGTCCGAAGTTTAGCTTTTGTCAAGAATCTTTACGCCTACGGAGAGTCTAAATGAAAGCTGCAAGGTGCGCGGGGTAAGGCTGGTACTTGTGTTTACGAAGTTGACGTGCGTTGTAGCAGCGCACGAACAGATCAAGGGCGCGTGCAAGCGCACGGAGGCAGCGCGAGAAGCCGCGTGAGCGGCGGTCTAAGCGAGTCGGGTAATGGTGCGGGTCAGCGTTGATGACTTCGACCGGGTAAGTCCGGCTCTTGTCCTGCATCACCTGATGCGCACCGCTTCGCGCCTGGTCTCTTCGGGGTAGCCTGGCGGCTTCGGCTCAGGCGCGTAGATGTGTTGGCAGTCTCTACACTTATAGCGTTGGCTGCCGGTGCGTGCGGGTATGACTTGATTTCGTTTGTTGCTCTGATGACGCGCAACGTGAGCATAGACTCACCCGCAGGGCTTATTGTTAGCGGCTATTATTTAGACACTACCGACACTTCCTCTCGAAATTTATTCTTGTATCGCGGCGGGGCGTAATGCTAAAGTGCGCGCCCTGTACGGCAGTTAATGATCGGCAAAGCGCCCGCCCCCACCCACAACTCGCGGGCGTCTCATTTACCCACTCCGAAAATCCGACGAAGCCGTGTCGCGATCACGCTTGATCCGCGCGTCGCTCTCTGTGTCTCTAAACGCAAATCTCCCACGCGTCATAAGTTTCTCCCAACGCGCCCGTCCGTCTCGACGGACGCGCCTCACGCGGCGACCTCACCGAGAGAGTAGAGCCGCGACAGGAGATCATCCATGAAGCCTCTCAGCTTACGCACTGACCTCTTACGCACTACGCTCTTACGCACTACTCTCTTACGTGCGAGCCTGTCACACGCCGGCCTCTATCAAATTTGTTATTGCCTGTTTGCCCTGACGCTTTTCCAACTCGCGGCGGCGCACCCCGCCGCACCCTGCGTCGCGCAAGACCTCGACGACGTGAGCATCGGCGGGCGCATCGCCGACGAGACGGGCGCAATCGTCGTCGGCGCGAAGGTGACGGTCGTACTCGACGCGACGAACGCCGAACGCTCGACCGTCTCCGACGGCGAGGGTCGTTATCGTTTAGTCGAACTCGCGCCGGGGACGTACACGGTGCGCGCCTCATTCGTCGGCTTCGCCGTAGAGGAGCGCGCGCGGGTAGAGGCGTTGGCGGGTCAGACGGTGCGGCTCGACTTCACCTTGCGGGCGGCGGGCGTTGCAGCCGAGCAAATCGTGACGAGCGAAGCGCCGCGCGAAGTTGTTGACACGACGCGCACGGTGGTCGGCGGCACGCTCACGCGCGCCGAACTTGAGACGCTGCCCATCGTGACGCGCGCGCCGCTCGATCTTATCTTCACGCTCGGCGGCGTGACGGAAGAACCGCTCTCCGTGCGCGACGTGGCCGAGGACCGCAACCGCACGCCCGCGCGCACGCCCGAAGAGGCGGGCACGTTCGCGCTCTCCGGCGGCGCGGCCTACTCCAACAACATCACCATCGATGGACTCGACAACAACGACGACCGCGCCGCACGCGAACGCTTCCAACCGTCGCTCGAAGCGATTGAAGAAGTGCAGGTCGTCACCAACCAGTTTTCCGCCGAGTACGGGCGCGCCTCCGGCGGCAGGGTCAACTTGCGCACGCGCGGCGGCGCAAAAGTTTTTCGCGGGCGCGCCTTCTACTTCTTCCGCGACGAATCCTTGAACGCCAACAGTTGGAATAACAACGCGCGCGGCCTCAAACGCCTGCCCCTGCAAGAACACAACGCGGGCTACACGCTCGGCGGCGCGCTCAAGTTTCACGCACGCCCAAAGAGCGGCGAGAGTGTTCGTCCGCGCCATTTCTTCTTCGTCGCGGACGAGTTTCAGACGATTCTCGATTCGACCGTCATAGACACGCTCGTTCCCGTCGCGGCGAATACGCGTTTCCCGCTGCCCGCGCCGACCACGCTCGCGGGTCGCCGCGCGGAAGCCGCGCCACCGGATGCCGCTTACCAGCCCGCCGAACTCGCGCCTTTCGTCGCGCACGTGAACACGCCGCTTCGCGCGCGCAACTTCACTGCGCGCACCGATCACAACTTTTCCGAACTTCACAACGGCACGTTTCTTTATCAGCGCGGGCGCAGCCGAAACCTCAGACAGTTCGGCGGAGGCTCGCGCCTCGCCGATGCGCTGCAAGGCCGCACGCGCCATTCCGACGCGCTCTCCTACACGGACAACTTCGTCTTCTCGCCGCGCCTCGTCAATCAACTGCGCGCGCAAATCTCGCGCCTGACTCCGGCGCTCGGCACAGATGCGAGCGCGCGTGCGCGCCCCGTCGTCCTCATCACGATTGACGACGCGCTCGCAACCGACGACACACAGGATCGTTCGGGCACGCTCGTCGCCGGTTCGTCGAACGCGGGCGCGAGCGACCGGCGCGAAACGCGCGACCAGGTTCAAGACACGTTAACCGTCTTGAGCGGCGCGCACGCGTTCAAGTTCGGCGTTGACGTGCAACGCATTCGCTCGACATTTATCGATCTCTCGGACGCAACCGGCACGTTCGATTTCACGAGCGCCGCAGAGTTTCTCGCGAACGCGCCGGCCCGTTTTCGTCAACGCTTCAACAACGAGTCGGAGCAGAAAAATTTTTACGCGGGTGTCTTCGCGCAGGGCGAATGGCACGCGCGCCCGAACCTCACCATCACCTATGGCCTGCGCTACGAGACGGAAACGATCCTGAAAGATAGAAACAACTTCGCCCCGCGCCTCGCGCTCGCCTACGATCCCTTCCGCACAGGCAAAACCGTCATACGCCTCGGCGCGGGTCTCTTCTACAACCGCATCCTGCTCCGCACCGTTGACGACTTCACGCTCGGCGCTCGACGCGTCTTCTTCGACACGGATGCGATAAGTGATCCGCTGACCGGCAAGTTGTTGACCGACACAGAGCGGCGCGCCTTCATCGCCGCCAAGCTGAATTTCCCCGACGCGCTCAAAGTTGACTCGCCTCTCGTCAAACAATTCGGCACGATTGAAACGAACTTCACGCGCCGCCTCGATCCGTCTTTGCGCATCCCCGAAAGCTATCAAACGAACGTCGGCTTCGAGCGTGAGGTCGCGCGCGGCTTCGTCGTTGAAGCGAATTACACTTTCAATCGCGGTATTCATCTCTGGCGCGAGTTCAACGCGAACGCGCCGCGCCTCCCGCGCGGCCACAAGGATTTCGCCGCCTACCTGCTCTCGCGCGACTTCCAGAACCTGCGCAACGCGTCCGGCGTGCGCCCGCTCTACAACACGCAAACGGCGGGCGAACTCGTGCGCTTCACCCTCGCCCCGCACGGCGCGCCGAACCCCGATTCGGTCGGGCGCGTCGTTGAATTCGGCGTCCCCGTCACCGTCTTCAACCTCAACACTTTCAGTTCCGGCGCGGCACTCAACGCCGCGCTCGCCGCTATAAACGACTTGCGCCCGGACCCTTCGCGCGGCCAGATCGAACAACTCGCCTCAATCGGCAACAGCTTCTATCACGGCCTCACTCTAGAAGCGCGCCGACGCTTCTACGGGCGCGAGAACAATTTCAAACTCGCCTTGCGCGCCGCCTACACGCTCTCGCGCCTCACGGACGACGGCATCGTCAACACTTCGAGCGCGCTCAACGTAGGCGACTTTCGCGCCGAGCGCGCGCCCTCACTGCTCGACCGTCGCCACCGCTTCGTCCTCTCCGGCACGCTCGACGCGCCGCGCAAACTCGGAGCCTTGCGCTTCTCAACGATCCTGCGACTCGCGACGGGCGCGCCCTTCAACCTCTCGCTCGGCGGCGCGGACCGCAACCTCGACGACGTGGGCAACGACCGCCCCATCTTCGACGGCGACCTCCGGCTCATACGCTCGCGCCGACCCGGCGAACCCCTCGACCCGAAACTCGCGGGCGCGTTCTCGCTCCCGGTCATCGGGCGCACCGGCAACCTCCCGCGCAACGCCGGACGCGGCCCCGCCCTCTTCACCTTCGACCTCAACATCACACGCGAGTTTCGTTTCTCAGAACGCCTACGCCTACGCCCCACCGTTGAGATAGACAACCCGCTCAACAAAACCGTCTATACCTTCGGCGCGGAATTTATAAACTTCAGCGCGCTCCGACCGACGGCCAGCGCCCAACAACGGCAGGCGTTCCTCGACTCCTTCCTCGTGCCCACGCATACCCTGCGCCCGCGCAGCATGAGGGTCGGGCTGAGATTCGATTTCTGATGAGTTGAGAGTGTCGAGTGGTCAGTTTTAACCGCAGAGGCGCAGAGATCGCGCGGAGGTGGCACAGAGGTATGAGTGGAAATATTAATCAGATTACAGAGTTGGTTATCGGCGCAGCGATGGAGGTGCATCGTAGGCTTGGACCGGGTTTGTTGGAGTCAGCTTATCATGAATGTCTCTGCCGAGAACTCACTTTACGGAATATTCCGTTCGAGCGCGAGAGGCCGCTGCCAGTTGAATACAAAAGTATTCGTTTAGAGTGTGGCTACCGGCTCGATTTGCTGGTTGCTGGAAAAGTGGTCGTCGAAGTGAAGTCGGTAGAGTCTCTTGCCCCAGTGCACGAAGCCCAAGTCCTAACATATCTGCGGCTGGGTGGCTGGACGGTAGGGCTGCTAATCAACTTCAACGTCCCCATACTCAAACAAGGAATTTGCCGCAAAGTTTTGGGCTTTAGAGAATAAAAACTCTGCGCCGACTCTGCGCATCCTCCGCGTCTCTGCGGTGAGTTCCTAACTCATTAGCACTCACCGCAGAGGGGCACAGAGGGTTGTTAAATCTCTTCCGCCGGATACATGTCTAGGAAGGCT
The DNA here is from genome assembly GCA_035296385.1 of Pyrinomonadaceae bacterium. Taxonomy (GTDB): domain Bacteria; phylum Acidobacteriota; class Blastocatellia; order Pyrinomonadales; family Pyrinomonadaceae; genus JAIVJZ01. The sequence continues at coordinate 24,638 of DATHBB010000201.1, forward strand.
TCGATGACGCGCGGGTCGAATTGTTTGCCGCCGTGTGCGATGAGTTCGCGGACGGCTTCGTTGTGCGTGCGGGGGGTGGAGTAGGGGCGGCGTGCCACCATCGCGTCGTAGGTGTCAACGACTTGCACGATGCGCGCCATGAGCGGGATGTCTTCGCCGCCGAGCCGGTGCGGGTAGCCTTTACCGTCCCAGCGCTCGTGGTGGTGCTGCGTGCGTATGCGTAGTTCGGGCGACAGGTTGAAGTAGCTGGCGAGGAGCGCGCCAAGCGACGGGTGCAGGTGGAGGACGAACTGCTCCATGCGCGTCGGGCGGCGCGGGCGATTCAAGACCGCTTCGGGCACGAGTATCTTGCCGATGTCGTGCAACATGGCGGTCGAAGAAAGTTGTTGCAGGCGACTGTCGTTGAAATTGAAGGCGCGACCCGTGACGCGTGCGAGCCGTGCGACGCGTACGGAGTGTTCGTAGGTCGAAGGGCGCGTGCGTTTCAGGCGCGAGACCAGGGTGTGCGTGCCGTTCGTGCGGTGCGCTTGCCCGATAGATTTGAGGTGCGCGCAGGCTGCCTGGAGATAACTCGCCCAGCTATGATTGAGTAGCCGGACGGTCGCCCCCGCCGTCGCATCTATCATCGTCAACTCTTCTGTCATCCGGTTAGATTCCTCCTCAAGACGCATCACTTATTCGTGATGGCAAAGCCGCGACCTGCGAGCGTCCGCACACGCACGCGTGCGGGATACTCTAAATTTTTGGGGGTTGGAAACCGACGCGGGTTTAATTGCACACGGCATGCCACGTTTCCTACATGCAACGCTTGTTTTATCGCTGCACGCGATTCGAAGGCGTTGCACAACCTTCACGAAAAGGTAACGATAATGGGGCTGAAAATTGGAGAGAGTAAGTTGAGAAATAACTTGAGCAGGGAAGATACGACGGTTGATCAATGTTACATGTACGTTCGCGTACATTAGGCAGAAAAACCTTCCGCCGCGCTATACGAAAAGGTGTTCGGCGCATGCTGAAAAACGCACCACAGCGGGGCGGTGTGCGCGAGTGTGCTAAACTTTTCTCCACCGGAGTTTCCGGCTGCGGGCACGGGAAACGATGAAGGACGCGCACACGGACACAGGCTACAGCGAGGATGTCGAGACGGCTCTGCTCGATGTCGAGTTGTTTTTGAAATACAGGTCGCACACGCGCGCCATTGCGCGTCTCCAGGAGGCGATCAAGAACAACCCGCACGCCATCAAACTGCGCGAGAAACTGCGCGAGGTCGCGCTCGCCAACGGCCAACCCGAAGAGGCTGCGCGCCAGTGCCTCGTGCTCGCCTCGCTCTACATCTCGCGCGACAATTTCGACTCCGCGCAGGAACGCCTGCTCGACGCAAAGCAAACCGACCCGCGCATCAACATCGCGCCCGGACTCGAAGCCATACGCCGCGCGCGCCGCCCGGACCTGCCGCCCACGCCCGCCGCCGCAGTGGCGAACGCGCAACCCGTGGCACGCAGCCTGACCTTCGCCGGAGACCTCTCGGTCGTCAGTATTTTCGACGCCGTCCAAGTCATCGAAAACGCGCGCCTGACCGGAACGCTCACGCTCACGGCGGCGGGAACAGGCGCCCCCGCCGGTCTCATACGCTTCAACGAGGGGCGTATCGCCTCTGCCGAAAGCGGCCACGAAAAAGATACGGACGCGATGCGTCGCCTCGTCGAACTGACCGGCGGCGAATTCGATTTCGAGCGTTCAACCGCAAGTTATCCCGCCACCATCGAAGCCACCAGCAACACAAATCTCCTACTCAACGCGCTGCGCGAGTTGGATGAGGAGAAGAAATAAGAAACAGGGGAAAGGGTAAGGGGTAAAGGTTAAAGGGAAGACGGAGAACACATAGGCTTTCCGTCTTCCCTTTCCCCTTTCCCCCTTCCCCTTTTCCCACCTGTTTTAATCCAGCAGGACGCGCGCTTGCAGTGCTTCGGCGCGTTCGAGGGCGGCGTGGAGGCGTAGGAACTGTTTGTAGTTCTGGCTGCGCTTTTCGATGCGCGCGCGCTCCGAGCCGGAGAGATCGTTGAGGAGTATGAGGTCGAGAAAGTCGTAATAATCGGGCGCGGCTTTGTGCGGCAGTTCGCGCGCGTAGGAGGTGCGCGTGTTGTCTTCGGCGGTGAAACCGGCGAGCGCGTCGAAGAGGTGATCGGTCGTGACGTGCGAGGCTTCGCGCGCGAGGCGTATGGGCAGGCGCAACTCGAAGAAGCGCAAGCCTTCGGGCGTCGTCACGGCGCGCAGAGACTTCGCGCCCTCGCCGTCGAAGGGCGAATCGGGATCGACGAGTATGCGCAGGAGTCTGGGCTGGTCTTCGACGCTCACGGTGTCGAGCGCAAGTTGCACGCGGTCGGCCAGGAACTTTTCAAACTGCGCGTCGAAAGGATAAGTGATGCGCCCCTGACAGCCGACCGCCTCGCCCTCGCCCGCCGTGTCGTGCGGCAGTCGCGCGGGACACTTTTCGCACACGCTCGTCTCCGTCTGCATCCGCTCGATCTCCGTGCTCGAACGCTCTACGAAGCGCAGTTTCTCTTCGGACGGCGCGGCCTGTTCGCCCGTCGTCACGCGCGTGTGGATGTTGCCGAGCCGCCCCCACGCGCGCAGGTGTTCCTCCGTGTAGCGCGCCCGCAACTGGCATGGATACTCAATCGCAAACTCTAAAGACAAACAGCCTCCCGCCCCGACAATTTCTCACGCGTTTCGTCTCACGTGCCGTCGTGGTGCGAGCGTATAATAACAAAGACACGGCGCGAGCGTTAGGCACAGCCAAAAGCGAACTTTGAACGTGCGCGTTTCGCGCGTCGAGACAAATCTAACCGACGGAGTTTCCCCTGAATGGCAAGCGCACTCTCAACCCCCGACGCGCGACCGATGCGCGCAGGCTCGCCCCTTTTAGACCTGCTCGCCTTCCGCCGCGACCCGCTCAAGTTTCTCACGCGCATCGCACGCGAACACGGCGACATCGTTCATTTCCGCATCGGGCCGCAACACGTCCTCTTGCTCAATCATCCCGATCTCGTGAAAGACGCGCTCGTCACGCGCGCAGACTGTTTTCACAAAGGGCGCGCGCTCCAACGCTCCAAACGTCTGCTCGGCGAGGGACTTTTGACGAGCGAGGGCGAACACCACCGCCGCCAGCGTCGGCTCGCGCAGCCCGCCTTTCATCGCAAGCGCATCGACAGTTACGGCGCGTTGATGGTCGAATACGCCGCGCGCGATAGTTCGCGCTGGCGCGACGGCGAGACGCGAGACATCGCGCATGAGATGATGCGCCTCACGCTCGCAATCGTCGGCAAGACACTGTTCGACGCCGACGTTGAATCCGAAGCCGACGAAATAGGCGGCGCGCTCACGCAGATTCTCGAACTCTTCCAGATGCTCCTCCTGCCCTATTCCGAGTATCTCGAACGCCTCCCGCTTCCGGCCAACCGCCGCTTCACGCGCGCACGCGCCGCGCTCGACGCCGTCATCTATCGCATCATCGAAGAACGGCGTGCGAGCGGCGTGGACCGTGGCGACCTGCTCTCCATGCTCCTCGTCGCGCAGGACGAAGAGGACGGCGCCTCGGGCGGCATGAGCGACGAACAACTCCGCGACGAAGTGATGACCATCTTCCTCGCCGGACACGAGACGACCGCCAACGCGCTCGCGTGGACGTGGTATCTGCTCGCGCAAAACCCCGAAGCGGAAGCGCGCCTCCACGCCGAACTCGACACGGTGCTTGAAGGCGGGCGTCTGCCGACAGTCGAAGACCTCCCGCGCCTTCCTTACACGGAGATGGTCCTGGCCGAGTCGATGCGGCTTTATCCTCCGGCGTGGGTCATCGGTCGTCTTGCGATCAAAGATTACGCGGTCGGCGGCGCGGTCGCGGAAAAGGGCGCGCTCGTCCTGTTGAGCCAGTACGTCATGCACCGCGACGCTCGTTTCTTCCCTGACCCCTTGCGCTTCGACCCCGAACGCTGGACGCCGGAGGCGAAAGAGTCGCGCCCGCAGTACTCCTATTTTCCCTTTGGCGGCGGCGCGCGCCGCTGCATCGGCGAGGGCTTCGCGTGGATGGAGGGCACGCTCCTCGTCGCGACAATCGCGCGCCGCTGGCGCATGCGCCTCGTCCCCGGCCACGCCGTCGTCCCGCACCCGCGCATCACGCTCCGCCCGAAACACGGGATACGAATGACGTTGGAAGAGCGGGTAAAGGGGAAGGGGTAAAGGGGAAGGGGAAGCGGCGAACGACAAACCGACACTCAACTCTTTGCGTCTTGGCGCCCTTGCGTGAGACTAGGGATTGCTAAAGAATTAACTCACGCAAAGGCGCGAAGACGCAAGGGAAGGCACAACGCAAAACTGTTAAAGCGTGCTTTTGACCTTTCCCCTTTTCCCCCTTCCCCTTTCCCCTTTGCCTGCTGCCCGCTGCCTTTCGTTTCCGTTCCCCCTTACGCTTTGTTAATCTTGCCGCATGAAGATCACGGAAGAGTTTGTCGAGATGATGATCTGTCCGGCCTGCGGGTCGAAGGTGCGTCTGAAGGAGGACGGGAGCGCCATCAAGTGTCTGAGTTGCAGGCGCGCTTACCCGATTGAGGACGACATGCCGATGATGCTGCCCGACAAGGCGACGATTGAGGACGAGGACGATACGACCGCCGCCACCGCACCCTCCGCTTAAAATGAACGCTTTACAAACCTCATTAACGCCGCCGCACACACAGACTCAACTCGCGGGCGCGCGTGCGTTAGAAAGTGAGCCGCAGCCGCTCGCCCCGCCGCGCTGGGATTGGGGCAAGGTGCGCCGCGTGCTCGTCGTGCGCCTGCGCTCCATCGGCGACACGGTGCTCTCGACGCCCTCACTCTACGCGCTCCGCCGCTTCCTCCCCGACGCGCAGATCGACGTGCTACTCGAAGATTGGGTCGCGCCGCTTCTCGACGGAAACACGGACGCCTCGCGCGTCATCACCCTGCGTCGCGGCAGCAAGCTCGCGCGCCTCGCGCTCGTGCGCGAGCTTCGCGCCGCGCGTTACGACGTGGCCTACAACCTGCACGGCGGCACGACCGCCGCCTTGCTGACGCGCGCGTCGGGCGCGCGCCGCCGCGTCGGTTACGCGAGTTATCGTTTCAATCAACTTCAAACCGACGCCGCGCCGCCCGCGTCGGCTTTGTGGCAACAGGACAAGACGCACTCGGTCGAGCAACAACTCGCACTTCTCGGTTGGACGGGCGTGCCCGTCACAGACCGACCCGCCACGCGCCTCTTTGTCACTCAAGAGGCGAGCGCGAAGATTGAGACCAGATTGAGCGCGGCGGGACTCGGCGCGTCATCACAGAGACCCTTCGCGCTCTTTCACCCCGCCGCCGCCTTCGACTCGAAGCGTTGGGACGCACATAACTTCGCGCGCGTCGCAGACCGTCTCGACGCGCGCGGCATCGGCGTCGTCGCCGTCGCCGCGCTGGACGAACGGGAAGTCGTCCGCGCGTTCAGCGAGAGCGCGAAGGCGCGCGTCGTCGCCTTCAACGATCTTGCGCTGCCGGAAGTCTCTGCGCTCGCCGCGCGCGCGCGCCTCTTCGTCGGCAACGACAGCGGCATCGCGCACATCGCCGCCGCCGTCCGCACGCCTTCGGTCGTCGTCTTCGGTTCGTCCAACGTCGCGCACTGGCGTCCGTGGGCGACGGCGCCCGCCGAAGTCGTCCGCGAGGAGATGTCCTGCGCGCCGTGCGCGGGCTACACCTGCCCGGAGTTCGGCGAGGCGCAGTGCATCCGCCGCGTCACGGTCGAACGCGTGAACGCCGCCGTCGAGCGCGTGCTCGCGCAGGTACAAGACTGACGATTTTCCAGCGCGAAAAACTGTAGGAAGGGAGAACTTATTTTATGGGTACAGCAGCCGGAGCAGCGGGGGCGGCAGCTATCGCCAACGCGATCAAGGCGAGCGGAGTGCTCGTCAGCGTCACGCCGGAAGACTTCGCGGCCATCTTGCGTCGCATAGACAAACCGCTCGTCGTCGCGTCGAAGGGCGGGTTCTTTACCACGCACTACAAGTATCTCACGAGCTACAAAGGACTCGCCTTCCACACGCAGTCGCCCGCGCCGCTCATGCTGCCCGCAGGCGCGGAGGTCGTCAACGCGAAAGGCATCTCGATGCCGCAGTAGTCGCGTTCGGATCGTGTAGAATCTTCGCGGCGACTCCAAAGTCTTTGCCGAAACGAATGGAACTCATCACACCACAACGCGCGTCCGAGTTGGCCGCGAAGGCACGGGGACGGCGCATCGTCGTCTACGGCGACTTGATGCTCGACGAATTCGTCTGGGGCGACGTGACGCGCATCTCGCCCGAAGCGCCCGTGCCCGTCGTGGACATACGCCGCGAGTCGGTGCGTCTCGGCGGCGCGGCCAACGTGCTCGCCAACCTGATCGCGCTCGGCGCGCGTGCTTCGGTCGTCGGCGTCGTCGGGCGCGACCGCGCGGGCGAACGCCTCGCCGATGCGCTCAAAGAAGCGGGCGCAGAGAACGCTACTGCCGGACTCGTCACGGATGAAAGCAGACCGACGACGACCAAGACGCGCATCATCGCGCACAACCAACTCATCGTGCGCGCAGACCGCGAGCGGCGCACGCCCGTCGAACGCGCGGCGGAAGACCAGCTTATCGAAACTCTCATTGCTGCCTTGCAGGAGGCCGACGCCTTCGTCGTCTCCGATTACGACAAGGGTGCGGTGACGCCGCGCGTGCTCGCGGAAATTTTGCCGCGCGCGACAAAGCGAAAAATTCCCGTGCTGATCGATCCGAAGATTCGCAACTTCGACTCCTACCGACCGGCCACGCTCGTCACGCCGAACCACCACGAAGCGCTGCGTCTGACGAACAGCGAAGACGATACGGACGAAGGCATGGCGCGCGCCGCACGCAACCTGCGCGAGCGGCTGGGTTGCGAATCGGTTCTCATCACGCGCGGCGAGCAGGGCATGATGCTGCTCGAAAATGATGCCGCGCCCGTCTATGTCGCCACGGTCGCGCGCGAGGTTTACGACGTGACGGGCGCGGGCGACACAGTGATCGCGACGCTCTCGGCGGCGCTCGCCTCCGGCGCGTCGCTCACGGAAGCTGCCGCGCTCGCCAACCACGCCGCCGGAATCGTCGTCGGCAAACTCGGCACGGCGACGGCGAGCGTCGAAGAGTTGATCAATTCATTCAAGCCCGAAGACTGAACACGAAAAAGCTTCTCGACGATTATCACGAAAAAGCTTCTCGACAATTTATGCCACTGAAGAAACTTTCCGCCGCGCGCCTGTTCTCCACGCTGCTCATCGCTTCCGCGCTCGTCCTGAACGCGACCGCCTACGGCGCGCGCGCGCAAGAGGCGCAGCGCGACCGCAGGGTCAACCCGCTCCCCGCGCCGCAAACGACGCCGCAAGCAGTCGCCACGCCGACGCCGCAAGCGACGCCGACAACAGTTGCCGCGCCGCAGCCGACGCCGCAGTCGCCGCTCGCCGCCGCCCTATTGCTTCCCGCGCCGCGCACCGTCGAAGTTTTGCGCGCGCGCATCAACGAAGTCTTGAGCCAGCCCGCGCTGGCGCACGCTCTCGTCGGCATCAAAATCGTCTCGCTCGACACGGGACGTGTCCTGTTTGAAGAGGACGCGGGGAAACTGCTCGTGCCCGCGTCGAACATGAAAATCTACACGGTCGCCGCCGCGCTCGCACGCCTCGGCCCCGACTTTCGCTTCACCACGTCCGTCTACGCGCTCGAAGCGCCCGACAAAAAAGGCAAACTGCGCGGCGACCTCATCATTTACGGGCGCGGCGATCCGACCTTCGCCACGCGCTTCAACGGCTCCGGCAACACAGACTACTTCAAGGCGATTGACGATCTGGCGGCGCGCATCGCGGCGGCGGGCGTCAAACAAGTTGAGGGCGACATCGTCGGCGACGAAAGCTATTTCACGGGGCCGCCGCGCGGCGCGAGTTGGGAGTGGGACGATCTACAGTGGTATTACGGCGCGGACGTGTCCGCCCTCACCGTCAACGACAACGCAATTGATCTCACGGTCAAACCCGGCGCTAAGGCGGGCGATCAGTGCGTCGTCTCGGCGGGGCCTGACATCGCGCGCATCATCAACACGGGCGCGCGTCAACTCTCCGGCTCACCGCCTGTGAGTGTCGCCGCCACACCCAACAGCGCGCCGCTGACGATCATCAACAGCACGACTACGACGGGACGCGCGACGAAAAGGGAACTCGTCGTTGACCGTCCGCTCGGACAACACGGGCTCGTCATCAGCGGCAGTTTGCCGCTCGACGATCCGGGCTACACGGCCAGCGTCTCCGTCCCGCGCCCGGCCTACGCCTTCGTCACCATGCTGCGCTCCGCGCTTGAGCGGCGCGGCGTAAGCGTGCGCGGCAGAACCAACGTCGTTGACGGCCACCTGCGCCAGCAGTCCGCGCCGCTCGACATGACGAAACTCGTCGAACTGGCGAAACGCGAGTCGCCACCGTTCTCCGAGATCGCGGCGCACACGATGAAGCCGAGTCAGAATCTTTACACCGAACTCATACTGCGCACGCTCGGCAAACAGTTTCCCGCCGCCGACCCGAAGCTGACGAGCGCGCAGGCGGGCACGAGCGTCGTCCGCGCGTTTTTGAACGAGGCGGGCGTCGCCAACAGCCATCTCGCGCTCGTTGACGGCTCGGGGCTGGCGCGGCAAAACCTCATCACGGCGGAGGCCACCGTCCAACTCCTCACCTACATGAACCGGCACCCCCACGCGCAAATCTGGCGCGATGCGCAGCCCGTCGCGGGCGTGGACGGAACGCTGCGCGGGCGCATGCGCAACACGGTCGCCGCCGGAAATTTGCGCGCCAAGACCGGCACGCTCTCGAACGTCTCCGGCCTCTCCGGCTACGTCACGAGCGCTTCGGGCGAACGCCTCGCCTTCTCCATGCTCGTCAACCACTACCCCGACGACCAGCCGCCGCGCCAGAGCTACATGGACATCATCGCCGTCCTCCTCGCCTCGTTCGAGGGAAAAACGTCGGAGAGTGACAAGTGACCAGTGACAAGTGACGAGTTAAAGACAAGGCTTTTGTTTTAACTCGTCACTCATCACTCGTCACTTGTCACTGTTTTCTTATGCTGTTTACCAAATTTCACGGCTACGGCAACGATTACATCGTCTGCGAGGCGGGCGAGTTGGCGGGCGTTGGAGACGTGCCGGAGTTCGTCAGGCGCGTGTGCGACAGGCATTACGGCGTGGGCGGCGATGGCGTGGCGACGGTCGAACGCGTTGCGACGGCTGGCGGCGTTGGCGGTGACGGGACGGAGGGGGCGGATTTCGTCCTGCGTATCTTCAACCCCGACGGGAGCGAGGCGGCCATGTCTGGGAACGGCTCGCGTTCGGCGGCTGGGTTTCTCTACTTTCAGGGCTTGTGGCAACGCGCGGAGTTGCGCCTCCAGACGAAGGCGGGCGTTAAACTTTATCGCCTGCTCGACGCGGACGAGCGCGGGCGTTTCCGCTTCGCCGCCGAGATCGGGCGACCCGCCTTCGACAGCGCGACCATCCCGATGCAGACGGGCGAGCCGCGCGAACAGGTCGTGGACTTCCCGTTGGAGTTGGAGACGGGCGAGACCGTGCGGTTGACGGCCTTGCAGATGTGCAACCCGAACGCCTGCGTCTTTGTTGACGATTTTGAGACGACGGACTGGCGACGGCTGGGGCGTGAAATCGAATCGCACCCTCAGTTTCCACAGCGAACCAACGTGGAGTTCGTGCGCGTGCGTGACCGCGCGACGATTGAAGTGCGCGTCTATGAACGCGGCGTCGGGCCGACGCTCTCTTCGGGGACGGGGGCGTGCGCCGCCGCCGTCGCCGCGTCTCTCGGCGGGCACACGGACAGGCGCGTCTCGGTAGAGATGGAGGGCGGGCGGCTCAAAGTTGAATGGCGCGACGACGGCGAAGTCGTCCTCACGGGCGAGGCGGAAGTCATCTATCGCGGCGAGTGGCTGAAAGGGAACGATGAAGTATGAACGCGGAACGATGAACTGAAAGCAGTTTGTCTTTAGTTCATCGTTCCGCGTTCCTACTTCATCGTTTTTCTTCCCCCTTCTTCTTCACAAAATTGTGTCCTCGCCGCTGGACAGCCCTTAGTGGCTTGTGTTAGCCTCATTTACGTAACAAGCGGACAATTCAATGTTCGCTTGTTTTTGTTTTTAGTCAACACGTTCTTTCCGGCGTCAGTGCATCAAGGATGCAATCCCCACTCGGGCTGACGATTAGTGTTAAGACCTCCTAGAGCCAGAGGTCGAGTCCCTTCAAACCTCGCGGGACTCGCGCGCCGCCGGAAAGACTTCATCGGAACAGGAGAACCGACGCAACATGATGAAATCCCTCTTTGGAGGGGGCGCTGTGCTTACAGCCGCGCTCCTTCTGTGTTCTTTGACTTTCTATTCTCCGGCGTTATTCGCGGAAAACAGACCGGACGACGACGCCCGTACAGCGTCAACCACCACCTCGACCCTGATCAACATCTCGCACGAAAGCGGCACGCTCTCCGGCGCGCTCCTGGCCGCGATGCCACGCATCGCACTGGCCGGAAATTCCAAAGACGCCGGTAAACGCGCACACGCCGCCTCTCCGAACACGAAACTTGAGGACGCAAACACCCTGACCGAACCGGCGCAGAGATTTACGGCCACGGCCTACGCTCTGCCCGGACGCACGGCCAGCGGCCAGACCGTCCGGCGCGGTTTGATCGCCGCAGACCGCTCGCTCCCGCTCGGCACGCGCGTGCGTCTCGATGCCGGAAACTACAGCGGCGAATACCTTGTTGCAGACCGTGGCTCGCGCGTGCGCGGGCGCATCATAGACATCTGGGTTCCGAGCAACGGCGAAGCCGTACGCTTCGGACGCCGCCCCGTCAAACTCACCATACTCGGCTACGGCGGTAAGAAAGCACCCAAACGCACCGCAAAAACGCGTCCCTAGTAGTTAAAAACAAGAACGTCGCATCAAGCGCCAAAGGCCGCCGTCAGTTTTGACGGCGGCCTTTGCTTTTTTAGGCGGCGCAACTTTCGCCAGGGCGGCGCGAAACAGGTTGCGACCGGCTCGGCGGCGCGGTTAAGATGCGACGCAACACGTGCAATCACAAATTTGAAACAGCCCGTTTGAAAGCAGCCCGCGCTAACCCCCGAACAGAGATGGAATCCGACAACATCCCTACGCCCGCGTCGCTCGTCGAAGTGACGCGCGGCGCGATCACGGAATCGCGCCATCGCGGCCACGTCGTCGCGGTTGACGGCGACGGCCACATAGTCGCACGCCTCGGCGCTCCCGAAACCGTCACCTACCTGCGTTCTTCCGCCAAGCCTCTGCAAGCCGTCCCGCTCGTCGCGACGGGCGCGGCGGACCGCTTCGAGTTCACCCCGCAGGAGATCGCCGTCGCCTGCGGCTCGCACAGCGGCCAACCGCTGCACGAAGAGACTGTCGCCGCGATGCTCCGAAAGATCGGTCTCGACGCGTCGGCGCTCAAGTGCGGCGTCCACGAACCGTTCGACAAAGAGACGGCGCGACAGATGCGCGAACAGGGCGACGCGCCGCGCGTCTTGCAGAACAACTGCTCCGGCAAACACACGGGGATGCTCGCCCTCGCCCTCCACCTCGGCGGACAGACCGAAACTTACGACCAGCCCACGAATCCAGCCCAACTCGCCATCGGGCGCACCGTCGCGGAGTTTTCCGGCATACCGCTCGAAGACATCGCGGTCGGCACGGACGGTTGCGGCGTTCCAGTCTTCGGCATCACCGTGCGCGCGATGGCGCTGACCTACGCGCGCCTCGTCGCGCCGCCCGCTCACTTCGACGCCGAGACGCGCCACGCCTGCGCGCGCATCGTCGCGACCATGCGCGCACACCCCGAACTCGTCGGCGGCACGCGCCAGCGGCTCGACACGGAGTTGATGCGTGCGGCGTCAGGCGTCATCTCGAAGGTGGGCGCGGAGGGCGTTTACACTGTGGGCGTCGAGCCTACGGCGCGCTGGCCGCGCGGTCTGGGGCTGGCGCTCAAGATTGAGGACGGCGAAGACCGCCGCGCGCGCCCCACCGTCGTCATCGAATCGCTGCGGCAACTCGGCGTTCTGGACGACGCAACGCACGCCGAACTCGCCCCCTACTCGAAATTCGTCGTGCGCAATCATCGCGGCGACGCGGTGGGCGAGGTTCGCGCCTCTTTCGAGTTGCAGCGTTGAAGCGTGTCCGCGCCTGTTGAAATATACAGCCGAGTCTAAAACGCCGTTTAATCGGCCACTTTCGCCCTCTGACGAATCAAAATAATTCACTGGTACACAGCCAAAGTATAAAAATCGTTCAGAAATGTGGATGAAACGAAAGCCGTGTGCGTGTGGGGCGAATAGGGTGGATGGTTTTTAGCACGCGTTTTTACTGGCTTTGAATTAAGTTTTGGCGGGGAAAGGGATGCGGCGGAAATTGTGGCATGGTCGTTGCCAAGAGTAGAAGCAGTTAATATTGATAATGAGTAGATAGTGTTATCGGGTCGGCTCGGAGACGGCAGTGAGTGACAGCTTTGGGGGAGGCTTTCTCTCACTTCTGCTTGTAACGGTTCTTTGGGGGAACGGAAGCGTTACGGGCTAGCGGTCAAAGAGCTATAGTTGCTGGGTTGCTGGTTACCGTCTGTAGTGCTTTGGGGGAACGCTACAGGTAGTCCAGCAACCCGCAAACTTTGTCAAAGGGTAACGCTGCGAAGTGTTTTAACGAAAAGCGCGTTTGAGTGTTGGGGGACACTCAAACGCGCTTTTTCGTGTCTGCCGGAATTTTAGCTTACGGCTTCAACGTAAGGGACTAAGATTCACCGCAGAGGCGCAGAGCAAAGCCGCAGAGGGGGCGCAGAGATCATTTAAGTCTCTGCGCCCCCTCTGCGTGAACTCCGCGTCTCTGCGGTGAGTCCTGTCGCTTGGCCTAAAGTAAGTTGAAATTTGCTCTAAAACCTCTTTTACAGTTATTTGTCGCCCTGCCCGATCAGGCGCGCCGCGTTGTTCTGCGCGCTCAACTCGTCTATGTTCAGGCGCAACATGCCGCCCGCATCGGAGAATTTTTCCGTGAGCGCGGCCTGCGCGCGGCGGCGCATGAAAATCCAGCCGCCGAAAACGCCGCCGACGGAGAGACAGATGACGATGGCGAGTCCCGTCGCCTTCACGGTGTTGACGATGACGCTCGTTGACATGTTCAGCCACGCGCGATTCGCGCGGTCGATGGCGTGCGGGTTCTCGCCGAGCCAGCGCACGTCCTTCTCGTACTTAACCTGCTCAAGCAAAGCAATCGCCGATGGCCCGTCCGGCGCGCCGAAGACGAACACGGCGTAGTTGCCGACGCGACGGTAAGCCGACGGCACGGGTTTGCCCTCGCCGCCGAGCGCGGCGATGCGAGATTTGATCCATGCGTCTGCGTCGAAGGCCGACTGCGGGGTCGCGTATTCGACGATGACGAGCCGCGCGCCCGCTTCGTAAGTCGCCGTCACGGCTTCCGTCCCGCCGTCGAAAGGCAGCGCGTCGAGCACGGGTTGATCGGGCACGGCCTCTTTCAGCGCGGGCAGAGTGTCAACGTAGCGTGCGCGCGCCTGCGCCGTCTCCCAATCGGGCAAGTGCTGGACGAGGACGGGAATTTCGCCCGCTGCGTCCGTCGGCACGTCGGCCTGTGCCCGCGCCGCGCCTGTGAGAAGCAGAGAAAGCGCGCAGGCGGCGAACAGTCTGTATAAAAATAGGAGGCGCATCGAAAGTCCCCTTAAATGTTGAAACGACAATATTAAATACGAACGGCGACGTGTGATTAGATGCCGACGAAAGAATGCCCGTTGCGCTGTTCGGTTAATAGTAACCGCCGGGGGCTTTTTAGTTCCAGCGACGCAGTTCGCGCAGGAGCATTTCGGCGTGGCGGCGCGGCTGCGGAATGTTGTCCAGGAGCGTCTGGCCGCCGACTTCGTTGGCGTTTTCGATGACGAGGTCGCCGAAGCCGAAGATGCGCTGCAAGATGGTGGTCGAGACGGTCACGTCCTGAATGTTGCGCAAGGGGATGTTGCGCGTCTTGCGCGCGATGAGTCCCTGATCGATCTCGATCTTCGAGTCGGTCAGAGTGTACTTGACGGTGTTGCGCCGCAGGTGCTTGAAGGCGGGGATGAGCAGGAGCGGGAGCGTCAGAAAAACGGCGACGGGCGCGGTGATCCAGTTGCTCGCAAACATCGCCAGCAGGATGCTCAGGCCGACGGCTGCTGCTGCGGCGAGCGCGTAGCCGATGCCTATGAAGAGAAACGTCGGGCGGACGCTGAAGATGATGCGATCGGCGTCGTCCGCGCCGTCGGCGTCGCGGCGTGGACGCGCGGCGGGCGTCTCACGCGCGTCGCGCGTGCTCACGGCCTGTCGGGGCGGGCGTAAGGCGGTCAGTTCGTTGTCGAGCGAGGTGCGCACGCGCGCGGCGTCCTGTGGCGGAGACGCGCCGCCGCGCGAGGCGACCTGTGTGGCCTCCGTGTCGGTGGGCGCGCCGCACTCGGAGCAGAAGCGCACGTTCGAGGGAATATCCGCGCCGCAGTTCATACAGTACATAGTCTTCTCTCCTTCAATCGGTGCTCCCGACCGTGCGCACGCAGGTCAACAATTCTTCGGGGTCGTAAGGCAGGGCGACGAAGCCGCGCGCGCCGAGACCGCGCGCCTCCTCGCGCACGCGTTCGCGCGCCGCCGCGCCGCCGTCGTTCGAGAGCAGGAGCACGACGGGCAGCGGCAGGCGTTCGTGATGTTGACGGTGCAGGCGACGCAAGGCTTCCAGCCCGTCTATGCCGTAGAGCGCGTCGTCTATGACGAGCAGATCGGGGCGTTCGATGCGCAGCAAATTGATGGCTTGTAGCCCGTCGAAGGCGGCGCGCACTTCGTAGCCCGCGCTTCGGAGCAGCAGATTGATCTGAGCCATGCGCGCCGGATCGGAGACGGTCAGGAGGAGGCGTCGCGGCATGACGTGGCCGCGCGCGCGGCGTTCGCGTTCGCGCGCGGCGGCGTCCGCGGCTTCCTGCGCGAGCGTTCCCTGTCCTATCCCACCCGCTCCGCCCGCTCCGCCTGCGGGCAGCACGGACGCGTCCATGTCCGTCTGCTTCGACTCGCGCACCGCGCGCGACGGCGACGGATTAAACGGCGCGTGTCGCACGCTTCCCGCCTCAGGTGCGGACTCTGCTGTAGCAGTTATGCCGCGCGGAGCAAACGACGCGGGAGGCGTTGGGGCGGCGTCGGCGTTGTCGTCAGACGCGGACCTGCGCGTCGTCGTTTGAGCCGGAGAAGTTTCTCCCGCGCCGCCGGACGCGCTTTCCACGCTTTCCGTTCGGGGCGGGCGAGACGCCTGGAGTTCGGCTTCGGCCTGCTCGATCAGACTCTCGATCTCCGTGCCGTCGGCGGGAAACGCGGCGAGGCCGGTTTGGAGCGTAACGCTGCCGTGCGCTTCTTCTTCTTCTCGCGTCGCCAGAAATTCATCGGAGAGGCGAGCGAGGTCTGCCTGCGCCGACGCGCGCGTCTTTCGCGGCAGGTAGGCGAGCAACAAAGTCGGGCCGTAAAAGGCTATGGAGTCTGCGCGCCGCAGATTGAGTTTGAAAAATTCGTGGACGACGGCGAGCGCGCGATTCTCGTGCGACGCGTCCGGCGCGCGCATGTCCTCCCCTTCTGCGGCGGCGGCGATGAGCGCGAGCGCGCCCGTCGTCCCTTCTTCGATGTCGGTGCGCACGGCGTCGAGCAGTTGGAGGAAGCCGTCGATCTCTGCGCGGCGTTCGAGCGCGGCGAGCGAGGCGGCGCGGCGTCCGGCTTCGGCGCGCCAGAAAAGCGCGTCGAGTCGCGCGCGGATTTCGGCGGGCGGCGTCGAGAGCGCGAAAAAATCGTCCGCGCCGAGCCGCTGCGCCTCGGCGCGCAAGTTCGCGTCCGTCACGTCGAACAGCAGGACGAGCGGGAGCGCCGCAGTCGCACGCGCCACGCGCAGGCGCGACGCAAACTCCAACTGCGCTTCGCCGCCCGCGCCCGCCTCGGCCTCGACGAGCGCGACGTGCGGCGCGAATTCGGCGACCGCCTGCGACGCGCGTTCGGCGCGCACGGCGCGCACTTCGTAGCCCGCTCCCGTGAGACGCGCGGGCAAAGTTTCGCCCGCGTAACTGTGTGCGATGACGAGCACGCGGCGCGCGCGCGTGTCCCTGTTCGGGCGCGAGTCGGCGTTGGTCTGTGCGGCGTTCGACACGTTTCAGGAAAACTCCGGAAGTCTTCGTGCGCGTTTCGGGCTTAATTCCCGGACGCGCCTTCATCATACCTAAGAGCGTCATTTAAGACCATACATGCGCGCGACGCAAAATAAGAGCGGGGCGCGTGTGAAGGCCACACGCGCCCCGCTCGACTCGATTTCAACGCACACGCGTGCGCTTCACTGCGTGACGAGCATCAGCTTCCCGTCGGGCAGGCGTACGGCATAGACGTTTCGTTCGTAGAGTTGCGCGGCGGGCGTCGCGTCGGCGGTGGCGGCGCTCGCGATTGTGTCCGGCGTCTTCGTCAGGACGGTCGCGCGCCGCGCCGTCTGCGGGTCGCGCATCAACGCGTAACGCTCCGAGATGCGCCGCACGTACTCCTGCGTCTCCCGGTATGGCGGCACGCCCCTGTACTTGTCAACCGCGCCTTCGCCCGCGTTGTAGCCCGCGAGCGCGAGGCCCACGTCGCCGCCGAAACGGTTCAACAGCCAGCGCATGTAACGCGTGCCCGCTTCGATGTTTTGCGACGGGTCGAAGATGTTGCGCACGCCGAAGCGCGCGGCGGTCGCGGGCATCAACTGCATCAGCCCTCGCGCGCCCTTGTAAGAGACGGCCATCTTCTTGAACGCCGACTCGCGGTGCATGATCGAATAGATGAGCACCGGATCGACGCCGTGACGCGCGCTCGAATCCACTATGTAGGAATCAACTTTCGCATCGCCCGTCGTGAAACCGTCGAGCGACGTGCCCGCGTGCATCGCCATGCTGTTCGTCGGTCGCGCGTTGAGCGTCGGCTTCACGCGCACGTTCGCGCGCTCGAAAGCCGTCAGAGGCCGCGCGCCGCGTTTCGCCGTGCCGCCGGAGAGCGGCGCGGGAGTCGGTTCGGCGACGATGTGGACGCCATTCGCGATATCGAAGTTATCGTGATGATAACGCGCGCTCGCGGTCTGCGCCGACGCAAAAGCGGCGCACGAGACGAAGACGAGGACAAAGAGGAGCGCGCTGAAGTAGTGGAAGGGGAACTTTTTCATACCGCTTGCCGATCCGGAAATACACGGCTTAAGCCCGCGCGAGCGGACGCTCTTATTAGCCCTCGCCGTGTGCCTGATTTGAGATTGAGAATTGAGAGGTTGGGCGAAAAACCCTTGCGCAGAGCTTTTCGTTTTGGGGCGCGTCTCGCTGCCTGCGAGAACGCTTTTGAAGAGTAACACACGCGCGGAAACCGTAGCAACAACAAAGTTAAAACTCGCACAAAAGGCGGGAATTAGAGGGGAAAGAAGGCGAAAGTCGAAGCCTTGATAAAAACTTTGACAAGTAATATTCCGATATTCGGGATTTCCGCCGTCGCTTGGCGCGTAGGGCTTGACAGCACATGTATGATTTGTGCGCCTTTCATCTACGGGTGACTAATCCAAAAGTCACACAGGCTTCAACCCGCAGAATCCGCCCCACGCATAGCCCAACCTAGCGGGAGCGTCCGACGCGCCTTGCCCTTCGCCGTCAGCAGCCGCGACAGGCTTCTACGCATGTGCAAAAAAGCCCGTCACTCGCCTTGCGCCTCACGCGCCATCTATCGAGAAGGAGAATCTTATGAGAAGACTGTTCACCGCTGTCCTCGCGCTGCTCGTCGCCTCCGTGTCCGTCTCGCCGTCGCCGACGCAGAACACCAACTCGTCAAACGCGGCACCGCAGGGCAGCAACACGAACGCGCGCCGCGTAGTCAAACGCGCCCCCGTCTTCCGCGCCACCAAAGAACAGATCAAACAGGCGCAAGTCATGCTCAAAAGTCGCGGCTACTACGCGGGCGCGGAGAGCGGCAAGTTGGACGCCGACACACGCGCCGGTCTCAAAAAGTATCAGGAGACCGAGAGCCTCAAGGTCACGGGCACGCTCAACAAAGCCACGCTCGAACGCATGAACATCACGCTCACCGACAGGCAGAAGGAATGGAAGCCCGCGACCTGAAACGGCGCGCGGTCAAATTACAACACCATGTCATCGGCTGATACTCTCTGTGCCCCCTCTGTGCCCTCTGTGTCTCTGTGGTGAATGACTATGAGAAGCATTCACCACAGAGACACAGAGGGCACAGAGCGGGCACAGAGGAAGTATCAGTTTCATAATCGCGAATCGCTATAAAAAGGAAGGGGGCGTCTGAAAATAGCCTGACGAACATCTCGCCCGTGCTACTCCCAAACGCCCCTTCACAGTTCCAACACGCTCTATTTCATCAAACGCCGTTTGCTCCGAGCAGACGACCGACCACTTCGTAACTCGCTTCCAGAGCCTCGGCGAGTTTCTCGACTTGCGCCCCGCCGCCTTCGGCCATATCGGGCTTCCCGCCGCCGCGCCCGCCGATGATCTGTGCGAGTTCGCGTATGACCTGACCCGCCGGAACGCGCCCGTGCAAATCCTTCGACGTGCGTACGATGATCGAAGCCTTGCCCTCGCCCTGCCTGCCAAGTACGACCACGCCGGATTTGACGCGCGCAAGGAGCGTATCGGACAACTGGCGGAGTCCCGCCGCGTCGAGTTCGCTCGCCTCGCGCGCGAGCACTTTGACGCCCGCCACCTCGCGCACGTCGTTGCCGTTTCCACCCGCAGACGCGCCACCGCTGCCAGCGCCCGCGCCGCTCGCGAGTTTCTGTTTCAACTCGTCATTGGTGCGCCGCGCGCGTTTGAGTTCTTCCTGTAGGCGCTCGACCGTGGCCGGAAGATCGCCGCGCGTCGCGCGCAAGTTAGCGGCGACCTGATCGACCAGAGCCTCCGTCTCGCGGAAGCGCGAGAGCGCGTCCCAACCCGTGACGGCGCGTATGCGTCGCGTGCCCGAAGCGATGGATTCGTCGGTCACGATCTTGAACAGGCCGATGTCGCCCGTCGAGCGCACGTGCGTCCCGCCGCACAACTCCTTCGAGAAGACGCCTTCCGCGCCCGGCACGCTCAGCACGCGAACCTTCTCCGCATACTTCTCGCCGAACAGAGCCATCGCGCCCGACTGCATCGCCTCTTCGAGCGCGAGTTCGTCCGTCTGCACGCGCTCATTACGCAGCACGTGATAGTTGACGAGACGCTCGACCTCCGTGATCTCGTCGCGCGAGAGCGGCTGGAAGTGCGTAAAGTCGAAACGCAAATAATTCGGCGCGACGACCGACCCGGCCTGCTTCACGTGCGTTCCCAACACCTCGCGCAGCGCCGCGTGCATCAAGTGCGTCGCCGTGTGATTACGTCTGGTCGCATCGCGCTTCTCCACATCGACCCGCGCCGAGATCGTCTCGCCGACTTTCAAACTCCCCTTTTCGACTTTGACCTTGTGAACGATCAACCCCTG
>DATHBB010000202.1:0-41061 GCA_035296385.1 Pyrinomonadaceae bacterium
TGATGCCGCTCCGAACGCCGAGTATAGCAGGAGTCGCGGTTGGCAGACTAGAGCCGCCAGAAAGTGAGCGGTGGGCGGTCGGCAGTCAGCAGTAAAAACAAGCAGTCTGTTTCGCTTCGGCCTCTTTCCGCTCACCGCTCACCGCTTACGGCTCACTTTTTACTGCTGCCTGCTCACCGCTCACTGCTTACTAAACTTCCCGATGTCGCGCCGGTATTGCATCCCGTCCCAACGTATGTGCCGTACGGCTTCGTAGCAGCTTTCGAGCGCGTGCGCGAGCGTGGGCGCGCGCGAGGTAACGCCGAGGACGCGCCCGCCAGCCGTCTGCCATGTGCCGTCGGCGGCGCGAGCGGTTCCGGCGTGAAAGAGTTGAACGGAGGAGACGCGCGCGGCTTCCTCCAAGCCTTCGATACGCGCGCCCGTTTCAGGCCGTTCGGGATAACCGCGCGCGGCGAGGACGACGCAGGCCGATGCTTCTTCAGACCAACGCACGCGCACGCTCTCCAGATTCCCGTGCGCGACGGCCTCGAAAATTTCCAGGAGGTCACTCTCCAGCCGCACGAGTATGGCCTGCGCTTCGGGGTCGCCGAAACGCACGTTGTATTCGAGAACCCGCGCGCCGTCCACAGTCAGCATCAGCCCGATGAAGATGACGCCGCGAAACTCCATCCCGTCGGCGCGTAGACCTGCGAGCGTCGGCTCGACTATTTCGCTGACGACGCGCGCTTGAGTTTCCGCGTCGAGCACGTCTGCGGAAGTGATCGCACCCATGCCGCCGGTGTTCGGGCCGGTGTCGCCTTCGCCGATGCGTTTGTGGTCGCGCGCGGGCGGCATCAGGGCATAACTCGTGCCGTCCGTCCAGAACAGGAGAGAGGCTTCGGGGCCGTCTAAGGCTTCTTCGATGACGACGCGGCGCGCGGCCTCACTGCCGACGCGCCCGCCCTCCATCAACTCCGCGATGGCCTGCAAAGCGTCCCGTCGCGTTTCGGCCACGACGACGCCTTTGCCCGCCGCGAGTCCGTCGGCTTTGACCACGACCGCCGACTCTTCCCCGCCAAACTCGCCGCCGAGCAAAATCTCTCGCGCCTCCGACGCGCTCGCGGCGACGCGAAAACGCGCCGTCGGAATTTTGTGCCGCGCCATGAACTCTTTCGCGAAGGCTTTGCTCGATTCCAGTTGCGCGGCTTCGGCGCGCGGCCCTGCGACCGGGAGGCCCCGCCGCTCGAATTCGTCAGCGAGTCCGGCGGCGAGCGGCGCTTCGCCTCCGACAATCGTGAGCGCGATCTGTTCCTTTTCGGCGAGGGAGGCGAGCGCCGGAACGTCCGTCGCCGCTATCGGAATCGTGCGCGCGATCTCCGCGATGGCGTCGCTGCCGGGCGCGCAGTAGAGTTCGACGGGACGCAGGGAAGTTCGCTTGAGTGCATGACAGAGCGCGTGTTCGCGCCCGCCCGAACCGACGACCAGAACCTTCATAGACGCAAATTAATTTCGCACTTCGGAAATGAGTCGAGTTTTGTGAACGCGCGGATGCTGGCACGGCGCGCATGCGGTGTCAAGACATGCGCGCCGGAGTCTGAGTCGAGTCTGTTCAGAAAACCTTGACACAGTTTCGTGATAGTTATACTTTGCAACTAATCGGATCAGTGTCGGGCGTCTCTCTTGAGTTACAAGGCGGGGTGGCTCGCGTGATCTTTAACGCATAGATCGGGCTGAGGTCTTTAACGCGAGACTTCGCCTTAAAAATTCAATCTTCCTTCGAGCCACTTTTCTCACCAAACGTCCGGCTTCGGGGAGTTTCATCCGTGGGGGGTTACAGACATGTCACAAGCTCAAGCAACCGGCAAAACGAATGGAGAGTGGACTCAGGCCGAGACCGAATTCCAGGATCGCAACATTCGTTGCGTAGACTGTAACGAAGATTTCATCTGGACGGGCGGCGAGCAGGTTTTCTTTCATGATAAGGGGCTGAAGAACGAGCCGAAACGCTGCAAGCCCTGCAAGCAAGCCAAGAACGAACGGTTGGCCGCCATCGCCGCCGCACAGGCATCGGGCGTGCGCCAGCGCATCGAAGTCTCCGTCAACTGCGCACAGTGTGGTCAACAGACGACCGTTCCCTTTTATCCCTCGCAGGGTCGCCCGGTCTTCTGCCGCTCTTGCTTCCTCGCAGGCCGCAGCACCGCAGAGATACAAGACGACGGCAGCAGACCCTAAACGCCGCTGTAGATTTAACCCCCGACAGACAATTTACCGGACACACGTTCGCCGCCGCGACGACGGCGTGCGGCCTCGTCTCATCGCGCCAACCCGACGCCCGACGAAATAATCTACGCACGCGACGCGCGACTTTAGCCGCCGACGTGTACGACCGGACGCTTCTCCGGGTCTTCCTCGGCCTGCCGCAAAACTTCGTGCGTGACGGGCGCGGTGTCGCCCTCGCCGAACGCCACGTACTTGAACAGGTACGCCAGCGGATTCCCTTCGCTCCAACCGAAATAGACGTGCGGCACTTTGCCCGTCGTGTCTCTCAGGTACAACAGGAAGGCCGCGATGGCGTTCGGCACGGCGGGGCTTTCCGCGCGCAGCACGTGATAGCCTTCCACGTCCGCGCCCGTCACTTTCAGCACGCCCGCGAACTCCGAAGCGTCGCCCGGTTTGACCTCGAAGAACAGCACGGGGTCGCGCGTCGGGATGTGGTTGTCGGCGCGCTTCTCGCGTTCCTTGAACTCGTACTCGCTCACGTCGCCACGGTCGCAGCGGTTCGTCACGATGCGTATCTCGCCGCGCTTATTGGCCTCCTCGACGAAGGCGCGCGCCGTCTCGTCCAGTTCGACGCGCTCGACGCGTAACTCGGTCGTGCGCGAGACGCGCGAGATGAGCGAGACGATAACGATGAAGCCGATGAAGAACGAAGCGATCTTGATGCCTTCCGGCTGCTCTATGATGTTGACGACCGTGGTGTAGCCGAAGACGAGCGCGATCAGCAGAAACGCCCAGCGCCACCTGCTCCCCTCGCGCCAGATGGAGAGCGCCACCGCAATCGCCGCCGAACTCATCAAGGCCAGCACGCCCGTCGCGTACGCGCCGCCCTGCGCCTCGACGTTCGCTTTGAAGAGCAGCGTCACGGCGAAGCACATGAGCGCGAAGACGATGACGAGCGGGCGCGTCGCCTTCGCCCAGTCGGGAGCCATGCCGTAACGAGGCAGGTAGCGCGGCACGATGTTCAAAAGTCCCGCCAGCGCAGACGACCCCGCGAACCACAGAATCATGATCGTGCTCACGTCGTAGACCGTGCCGAAGATGTCGCCGAGGAACGTGTGCGCCAGATAGGCCAGCGCGCGCCCGCTCGCTTCGCCCGCAGGCGTGGTGGCCGTCTCCGGGCGAAACGCTTCCGCCGGAATCAGCGTCGTGACCACGATGCTGCTCGCGATGAGCAGCACGCTCATGATGAGCGCGGCGGCCTTCAAGAGCTTCCGCGTGTTGTTGATGCGCCCCGTCGGTTTCTGCCTGCTGTCGCCGGGTTCGCCCTCGACCAGAGGCATCACAACCACGCCCGTCTCGAAGCCGGAGAGTCCGAGCGCGAGTTTTGGAAAGACGATGAGCGCGGCGGCGATCATCATCAGCGGGTTGCTGTGCCTGGCGAACAGGGCGTCTTTCCAGTTCACGATCAACTCCGGCTGCGTCGCCAACTTGTAGAACCCGACGGACAGCACGACCAGGTTGAGCAGTATGTACAAGACGACGATCACGACGGCGATGCCGATGGCCTCTTTGAACCCCTTGAGGAAGACCGCGCCGAGCGCGGCGATCAAAAAGAGCGTGACGCCGACCTGATGGTGGTGAAAAAATTGCGGCACGTAAGGGTTGTCGATGATGTGTACGGCGGCGTCGGCGGCGGAGAGCGTGATGGTGATGATAAAACTCGTGGCGGCGAAGCCGAGCAGCGCGAGCACGAAGAGCTTGCCCTTCCAGCGTGAGAGCAAGTTCTCCAACATCGAGATCGAGCCGTCGCCGTGCGGGCTTTCGGCGGCCACGCGGTTATACATCGGCAACGCGCCGAAGAGCGTCAATATCACGAGCACGAGCGTCGCGATGGGGGCGAGCGGGCCGGCGGCGAGGAAGGCGATGCCGGGTTGGTAGCCGAGCGTCGAGAAATAATCAACGCCCGTCAGGCACATCACCTTCCACCACGGGTGCGTGTGATGTTGCCCCTCGCGCTCGTGCGGCCCTTCCATCTCCTCGACGCCGTTGAACAACCAGCGCTTGAAGGGGCCAAGAGTACGTTTCGGCGGGGCGGTCTGAAGAGTAGCCATCAGCAACTCCCTTAAAGAGGCAGGCACAAAATCAACTTGTGTCCCCTTGGATTCGATCTAAGAACAGTCGGCGTCAGCACTGACGCGCGCGTGCGCGCGGCGTTGCGTAACAGGCGATAAATGTTTGTCGGCTGCGCACGCAGAGTCAACCGCGAAAGATGCCCGCGCGGTTTTCATCCCGCCCCGACTTGGATTGCTCAATACAACACTTTAACTTAAACGTCAAAGCCTCTGCCACAAAAAAACAGTGACGGGTGACGGGTGACAAGTGACAAGTTAAAACAGAAAATCGTGAGTCGTGAATCGTAAGTAGAAAGAACGGGCTTCTCTACTCACGATTCACGACTCACGATTCACGTCTTTTCTCGTCACTCGTCACTTGTCACTTGTCACTGTTCTAAAGGTCTGTTAAATTCTGGAATGTACAAGCCTTTAGGACTGTTTTCGAGTAGTGCGACTCGAAGGCCAGAAGCAGACTCCTTTCCACCCGATTATTGTTTTAACCGCAGCGACAGAGCGCCCGAAGTGTTTCCTCGCGCTCGTGCCCTAACACATGAATACGCGTTATCCAAACGAAGGCGCTCAGCCGGAGACGCACGCGAAAGCGGCGGGCGTCGTCAACTTGTCCGAGGCGCGCAGACGCGTGCGCGAACGGGCCAGCGCCGCGCACGCCTCGCTCGCCGCCGAGATCGAAGCCACGCGCGAACTGCTCGACGGCGGCCAGGCCACCGAAGCCGAAACGCGCCTGCGCCGCATCATCACGTCCGTGCGCGACGACGAGGAATTGCTCGCGCAGGCGCGCTGCATGCTCTCCGTCTCGCTTGAAACGCAGGGGCGTCATCCCGATTCGCTCGCCGCCATACAACTTTACGAAGACCCGCAGGCGCGCGCCGCGCTCGACACCGAAACCTCCGTCTTCGTACGCGTCCAACTCGGCCTCGCCTACAACTACACGGGCGACCACCCGAAGGCCATCGCGCTCCTCAACGCCACGCTGCGCGAAGCGACCGAGAACGCTTCGAGCGCGCAACTCGGCGCGATCTACATCGCGATGGCGCGCGTCTACCGCCACATCAACGAATACCCGATTGCGCGCGACAACTCGGAGCGCGCCTTGAGCCACTTCCGCAACACGGGCGACTGGCGCGGGATGGCCGAGTCCTATCGCGGCCTCGCGCTCGAATGCATCTTCGAGGGCGCGTACGAGCAGGCGTTGGAATATTTAGAGCAGGCGTTGAAGCTCGTCGGCGATCACCCCGCCCCGTTCATGCTCGGCAAGATTTACGCCAACATGGCGGGCGCGTGCTGGTTTCTCAAACGCCCGCAGGACGGCATACGTTTCCTCGAAAAAGCGATTGACTATTACGAGCGCACCGATCACAAGGCCAACGCCGTTGACGGCTACAACAACCTCGGCATCAACCTGATACTCGTCGGCGACTGGTCGCGCGCGCAGATCGTTTTGGAGCGCGCGCTCGCGCTGGCTTCGGAGTTCGACGAGCGGGGCGCGAAGGCCAAAGTGCCTATGATCCTCGACTCGCTCGGCGAGTTGCAGATGCTGCGCGGCAACCTGCTGGAAGCGCAGGAACATTTGCAGCGCGCCGTGCGTCTCTCGCACGACCACGGCAACAAGTGGTACGAGGGTCAGGCGCTGCGCACGCTGGCGCGCTGCCACATGGCGATGAACGAACGGGAACGCGCGCTCGTCGAGAGCACGGAGGCGCTGTCGCTCGCCGAGCGCATAGGGGATCGTCAGGCGGTCTGCGATTCGCGTCTGCTGCTGGCGGAAGTTTACCTGCGCTGCGAACAGCCGCACGACTGCGCCGGAGAATTGCAAAAGGTCGCGGAGCAGACGACCGACTCCGCCGCAGACCTCGCCGTCGCGGGCGAGGCGCAGCGCGTACACGGCCTGCTCGCGCTCGCCCAATCCGACGCCACGCTCGCCATACACCACTTCGGTCGCAGCGTCTCGATCTTCTCCATCCTCGGCGACCGCTACCGCACCGCGCTCGCGCTCTACGGACTCGGCGCAGCTTACGAAACCGTCCAGCCCGAACGCTCCGCCGAACATTTCTCGCGCGCGCTGCACACCTTCAGCGAACTCGGCGCGCGGCTCGACATCATGCGTACGGAGGCCGCGCTCTCGAACATAGAGGTCGGCGCGCCCGAACAGCGCCACGAGGTTTCGGCCTTCGCGCAACTGTTGACGCTACGGCTCGCCGAAGCCGTCGCCTCGCGCGAACTCCTGCTACGCGAACTGGCGGCGGTGCTCGACCAGGAGACGAACGCGCGGCGCGTGCTGATCACCGAAATTGACGAAGAGGGCACGATCAAAGTCGTCGTCGCGCACGGCGGCGCGGGCGCGGAGAACGCGGAGTTGGCGAACGCCCTGTGCATGGCGAAGAACGACAACGAGCGCGAGCGTCTGGCGCTGGAACACGACGCCTCCGTCACCATGCTCCGCCCGACGAACGCCACGCCCTCCCTGCTCTACATCGAACCGCGCGCGGCGGCCACGCTCTCCGGCGGCCTGCCGATCGATTCGCTGCTGCGCGTCGTCGAACTCGGCATGAACGTCTGCGCCCTGCGCGCGCGCGTCAGTTCCGGTCGCGGCGTGCAGGAGCAGAACACCTACACGAACACGGGTCTCATGCCCGGCTTCATTCATTCTTCACCGGCGATGACGCGCCTTGTCGAAGAAGTGCACAAGATTCGCTCCTCCGACGTGACCGTCCTCGTCACCGGAGAATCGGGCACGGGCAAGGAACTCGTCGCACGCGCCATCCACGCGCTTTCATCTCGCCGCGCGAAAGTCTTCGTCCCCTTCAACTGCACCGCCGTCCCGAAAGAACTCTCCGACGCATACCTCTTCGGCTACCGGCGGGGCGCGTTTACGGGCGCGGTCTCGGATTCACCGGGCGTGATTCGCTCGGCGGCGGGCGGCACGCTCTTCCTCGATGAAATAGGAGACTTGCCGCTGGACGTGCAGCCGAAGCTGTTGCGCTTTTTGCAGGAGGGAGAGATACAGCCCTTGGGCGAGCAGCGGCCTGCGAAGGTGGATGTGCGCATCATCGCCGCCACCAACAGCGACCTCGAACGCATGGTCGCCGAAGGACGCTTCCGCGAAGACCTCTATTATCGTCTCAACGTCATTCGCCTGCGCGTCCCGCCGCTGTGCGAACGCCGCTCCGAAATCCCCACCATCGTCAACTACTACATCAACCACTACTCGGCGAAGTTCAACCGCCGCGACATACAGATCACGCCGCAGACGATTGACCTCCTGATGGTCTGCGACTGGCCGGGCAACGTCCGCCAGTTGTGCAACGAAATTCAACGCATCGTCGCACGCGCCGAAGACGGCACACTGATCACGCCCGATCACCTCTCGCCCGAACTCAAACGCATCTCCGCCCCCATCTCGCTCCCCGCCTCCGTCACCCCCATCGGCACGAACACCATTACGCTCTCCGGCCAGCACTCCACGCTCGCCGACGCCATGGCCGAACTCGAACGCCGCATGATCGCCGACGCCCTGCGCCGCCACAAAGGCAACATCTCCCGCGCCGCACGCGAACTCGGCCTCACCCGACGCGGCCTCTACCTCAAACTCGAACGCTACTCCCTCAACGCCGCCAGCGCATAACAACACACCCAAGCTCTCGGACTGTGCAGATCACCGGAATCTTGTGCAAAGTTCTGTGTCATAATATTTGCTGCCTTATTCAGTCTATTTACGAACCCGATGTTGCGCCGATTTTCTATGCAGAGAACAATAGATAAGTTGCTACGGTTGGCAATGCGATTTATTACTATCCCAATGGGGGGGCATCGAAGTAACAACATTGAAGAGGAGCACGCCATTGAGCATGGCTCACAAAAAAAACTGGAAATAATTCAAGGGATAACCTCGCATAGCAGACGGGAGAGAAAAATTATGTCCATTGCAACCCAAGCCCTCTTCGCGGTTGCCGCCATTGGCGCGATTGTTATTGGCATTCTTCTTTATTATCATAAGCAGACTCCTACTGTTTGGGTGACATTTGCATCCATCTTAGCAGTGACCCTCGCATTCTGTTTGCAGTGGCAAGAGGGTATCTGGAAAGCTCAACAAACAGCGAAGAGTGCGCCTCCCCCCACTCTCACTGCTGCGTCATCGCCTACTCCACTAGAGCCACCGAAAACCTTACACGACTATTTCATCACAGACTTCAATCAATGGCTGAATGCTGACTATGTAGTTCCCATAAATCTCATCGACACACAGACTTCTTCAATCACTCCTGTAACTATCGTTAAGACCAAATTGTGCCTTGACTTCGACGCCAATAATAAATTCCTCGTTTTTTACATTCCCAATAATCCTGATACGTATAATGTCTGTATTGCCCTTGCTAACCAATACAAAGAGATTGTAGCCATGCCCGATAAGGTGGGATTAGTAGAGTCTCGCAATCCTGGCGATGCTAGAAAGATAAGTTCAAAAGAATTAACTTTTTCAGGCCGTGTATTTATTTACCACGAGCAAACTCTGCTACAAGACGAACTTGATAAACTAGTGCCCATCTACAAGCAAAAGGGTCTGTCTCCGCAGTTTCGGGGGATTGAATACGCATTTACAAAGAACAATCCTCCGGCTATGCCGTTTAGAATCCCCTCTCAGAAATAAAAGGCGTTTTTTATAAAATCGCACTTGCACAAAAAGTCTTTCAAAAGCCTCTCCTAAAAGGACTTTTGTGTGAAAAGTTTTGTGGGCTTTGCCTCATAACCCCCGCTTGATCCATAAGTTTACGGGTTGATCCAAAAGTGCTTAAGGCAAAAAGAAAAGTGTTAGAGCCGTTTTGCGGCTCTAACACTCACAAGGCGGGTTGCCGTATATCCACTGAGCCGGAGGCACAGGCTTTTGCTAGTGTAGTAACTTAGCCGTATCGTCTTTATATTTCTCAATATCTTCAAATAACGGCATCCGCCTATAAATTGGCACTGCCCTATTCAGTGCCTTCTCAAAACCTTCCCAGTCTCCATCATCAAAAATCCTCATCAGCGTGATTTCGGATGCAAGTAATTCACGTAACCGTGGATGCCCAACATCCTCTGTTAAGCGGCGAAACAATTGCTGCTTATGCCGCCCTTTGGCGTCTCTAGGGGTGAGTCGCTTCAATTCATCCTTTACGCCCGGTGCTAGGCGGTCATAAATTAGATGGTTTGTAATCTTCCCCCAAAGCGGCCCACGTTTGTTTTTATTTTCATCGTTGTAGTCCCAACCCCTGAGCCTGCAAATGTGAAAATAGAACTCATCGGGGAAGGTCTTAACCCACTTGCGCAAATCCTTCTGGATGAACTTTGTAAGGATTACCTCTAGCGCGTTCCGTGCGCGGGTGTATTGAAACCCTGTTGCTTCGTCAATGAGCGCGTTTAGGCCGACTCGCGCAAAAGCACCTAATAACTGTGCGGCTCGCTCGCCAATCAATTTTTGTCTTTTGGTTTTAAGCAGGCCCTTGCCTTGCGCGTCAACCAGCAGAACGCATAAATCCGCGAGTGCTTCTGCTTCATAGCCATGTATCACTTGACCCTTGAATGTCAGTTTAACCGGCTCAAAGCGGCCCGCCTCTTTTGCTTGTAAAATAAGGGGTTGGAGTGCCGTATAGCTAAATAAGCGGCCCAGCCTTGAGCCGGATTTTTGACCCGTATAAGTGTCGTCAACGAGCCTTAGAGCTTCTTGCATACCGCGCCCCGACAGCACACGCTTCTCATTTTCGGTTACATAGCAAGGGATTTCGATGCCCGCTAGATTTAGCATTCCTTCATGGGTAATCTTTTCACCCCAACGGGCCTCAGCCCCCTTTCTAGCGATGGCAACTTTTTCCGTTTTCGTTAGGGCTTCTGCTCGCGCAAGGCCGCCCCTGACCTTGCTTAAATTTTTCTCGTTTTCCATAAGTCTCCATGCTTGCAGTATTGACATTCATGCTTGCATCACGTATATTACGCCTTGCAAGCATTACTTGTCAACTGCGAATGCTTGCAGCAACAAGATCGATTGAAAAGCAAAAGCCCCGCCAGTTGTTGAAGCAACCGACAGGGCTATTAACCACACAGCCG
This sequence comes from Pyrinomonadaceae bacterium, assembly GCA_035296385.1. GTDB lineage: Bacteria > Acidobacteriota > Blastocatellia > Pyrinomonadales > Pyrinomonadaceae > JAIVJZ01. The sequence continues at coordinate 10,410 of DATHBB010000202.1, forward strand.
AAGCTGCATGATCGCGCAAAGACATTATACGCTTCTGCTGTGTGACTTCCAACTTAAAACAGGAGTCCACACGATGAACTACAGAGAACTAAAAGCCCGCCAGATCGTTGATCGCGCCAACATCAAAAAAGCAGGAAACCTTTGGCTAGTCCCTTCACAATCGGGGCGCGGTCAGTACAAAGTCAATACCGAAAAGCAGACTTGCTCTTGCCCCGATTATGATTTCAGGCGCGCGAAGTGCAAACATATTTTCGCTGTCGAGATTATCGAACGGACTCAGACCACGACCACGACGGAAACACCGGACGGCACTAAGACCACGACCACGATTGAGAAGATCAAAGTCACCCGCAAGACTTACTCGCAAGTGTGGCCTGCTTACAATGCCGCGCAGACCGAAGAGAAGAGGCTTTTCCAGTATCTACTACGCCAGTTGTGCGAGGGTGTTGGAGAGCCAGCGCAGACGAACGGCAGACCGCGCCTACCTATCGAAGATATTCTCTTTTCAATGGCCTTCAAGGTTTACTCTACAGTGTCCGGTCGCCGCTTCATCTCCGATCTGAAAGACGCACACGGCAAAGGCTACCTGTCGAAGCTGCCCGCTTATAACTCTATCTTCCGTTACTTTGAAGATGAGATGTTGACGCCGCATCTGCAAATGCTCATCGAAGAGAGTAGCTTGCCACTCAGCACGATAGAACAAGACTTTGCCGTTGATAGTTCCGGCCTTTCAACTTGTCAATTCGTTCAATGGATGCACGCCAAGTATAGCGAGCCGCACCTTATCGAAAAGAAAGACTGGATCAAGTTGCACATCATGTGCGGCGTGAAAACTAATGTAGTGACTGCCGTTGAAATCACAGACCGTCACGCTAACGACTCTCCCGTTTTGAAGCCTTTAGTTGAAGCGACGCGGCGCAACTTCGCCATGCAGGAAGTGAGCGCGGACAAGGCTTATCTGTCTAACAAAAACCTTGCGACCATCGTAGCCAATCAAGCCATGCCGTACATCCCCTTCAAAGCCAACACGACAGGCCACAATCAAAGCGACCTTTTCAAGCGCATGTTCCACTTCTACAGCTACAATCAGGAACGCTTCATGCAGAACTATCACAAGAGGTCAAACGTCGAAACCACGTTCCACATGATCAAGAGTAAGTTCGGGGCTGCGCTTCGTAGCAGGACTAAGACGGCGCAAATCAACGAAGCACTTTGCAAGGTGCTGTGCCATAACATCTGCTGTCTTATTCAGTCTATGTTTGAGTTGAACTTGAAACCGAAGTTTTGGAGTGAAGCGGCGTAAGTGAAAAGCCCCGCACGGTGTGGGGCTTTATTCTTTCTTCTCATCTTTATGTGGCGCGTTGAATAGCCATTTTGCGGCAAGCATAAACAAACCCAATACGCTCACTGTAGTTGAAGTTATAAATGCAATCAGAACGCTATCTGATAGAACAATCCACTTAAGGGAAGAAGCTGTAACGAAACAAATAACGACAATGAGCCAGCCAACTATTAACCTGAATAGTTTTGTTAAGTATTCTATTCTAAGACCGTGAACATCTAAATTTGTCTTTAGAGTTTGATATATCTGCTCAACTTTAGCCCTTAATTCTTCATTCTCCAGTTGAGTCTTTTCGGCGGCGGCGAGTGCATCAGGCTGCATGTTTGCAGCCTGTTTTCGTGCGACGCTAGGAATCTTGGCGAGGGTCTTAGCGCGCGACTGTTTCGATAGAGGTCTCAGGCTGCTCATCTAAAAGTTTGCGGTAATGCTCGGCTATAAGTTCGTTGCGAATCTCCCCATACGGCTGTTTCTTCCAAGTCTCGCTCCACGGCGTTCCCTCTTTATGAGTCATAGCCGACAACTGAGGTCCGGTGAACTTTCCATAGCTGCCCCACACCGCGTTTATAACATCCATTTCTGGGTTGTCTGACTTGATCGGGGGTGTCCTTGTAAGCAGCCTAGCTTTGACTTCGCCCGCACCATACTTTTTCAGTTCCTCATACAGATCAGGAATTACAGGTCCGAACTCCCAAGCATGAACTTCATCGGTAAACAGGGGTTCGCCCGCTACAGCCAAGTTGAAGCCGTGGGCAATATATACGAGTTTTTGAAGCTGCATATTAGTCAGCTTCTTACCCTCATTATTTGCCAATTTATAGAAAACATTGGCTACTGCTTTGGCATCATGTGGCATAAGTTTCACCGTTGAAACTCTGTTTCATGCACAGAATAACGTTTCAACTTTGCAACATTATAAGCCGAAAGCAACCATTGAGCAAGTTGCCCCAAAAGTCCCGCACTTGCCCCAAAACTGCTTAAGATTTAGGGGGTTATGAGGCAAAGCCTGTTTTGTGGATACTAGGTAAACAGTGGATACCTGCTAAACACTTTTGCGGTTGCGTGTTAATTTCTAAATTTCCCTTCTAAAAATAGGTTTTTGGCTGAGAAGCACGAAAAAGTGGATACGTCGTATCCATTTGAGAGGGTTTTGTGTGTGAGTCGGGGCGAGGGCGGGGTAGGCTGTAAAGGTAGTTATTTCTTTAGTTAGAGGCGCGCAAAGGATTGCGTGCGGTGTGGCACGAGTCTTGTAATTAGGATGGACAGATCGTTGACAGGGAAAGGGCCGAGAGTAACGCGGCCTTCACTCTTGGGCCTGATGCCGGTGTTCCTCACGCATATGGCATTAGACCTGTCAGCGGTCTTAATCTTGATAAAAAAAATTGAAGGGATGTCTCCAAACTGTTCCCCTCGCGTCCCCACCGCGAACCCGCAGCAGAGAGGCAACAAAGAAGGGAAAACTACTATGTTGCGTCGTTTCACAGCTTGCTTTAACGCCACCGCCCTTGCGCTGGTCTCTCTTGTCCCCCTAACCGCCGCATCAGCCAAAAAAGCTCATGCAGCAGCAGCTTCGCAAATCATCACGGTCTCGAAAATCGCCCCCGAACTACAGCTCACGAGCGGCGGCGGCGGCACTACATCGCCCTCGACAGGTGGCACCACCGGTACTTCGACAGGTCAGACCGGCGGCGGCAGGCAGATCGTCCGTATCGTCGTCCAGACGAAAGGCCGCCCCACCTCCGGGCAGCAGGCGGCGATTGCGGCCTCGGAAGGCCAGATCAGCCAGAGCTACGAAACTTTGAACGCGTTCGTCGCCGATGTCCCGCTCGCTTCGGTCGGCAGCCTCGCCGCACGCGACGACGTTGCTTACATCTCGACCGACCGCGTAGTCAAATCGCAGGTTAGTCTGGCGAGCGAGACGGTGGGCGCGTCGGCGGTCGCCGCAGGCGTGGCGAAGTCGCCGAAGTCCACCGGCAAGGGCGTGACCATCGCCATCATGGACAGCGGCATCAGCACCACACACGCCGACTTCGGCAAGAACAAAAACAAGTCGCGCATTCTCACCGCCGTCAACTTCACGGGCGACGATAGAACCGGCGACCCGAACGGTCACGGCACGGGCGTGGCGGGCGTCGCCGCCGGTAGCGGCGACGACACGAACAACTTCGCGACGAAGCCCGCAGGCATCGCCCCCGACGCCAACCTCGTTGACCTGCGCGTGCTCGACTCGAACGGCGTCGGCCAGACGAGCAACGTGCTGCGCGCGATCAACTGGGCGATCCTCAACCGCGAACGCTACAACATACGCGTGCTCAACATGAGCATCGGCTCGCCCGTCGTCGAATCCTTCCGTCACGATCCGGTGTGTCTCGCCGTGGCCGACGCCGTCCGCGCGGGCATCGTGGTCGTCGCCAGCGCCGGTAACTCCGGTCGCACCGAAGAAGTCAACGAGAACGGCCCGTATCACCGCCTCGTCTACGGCACGATCAAAAGCCCCGGCAACAGCCCCTACGTGATCACGGTCGGCGCGACCGATTCGCGCACCACCGCCAAACGCTCCGACGACGTGATGGCCGACTGGTCTTCCAAAGGCCCGACGCAGTACGACCGCTCGGCCAAGCCCGATGTCGTCGCCCCGGGCCGCCACATCATCGCGGCGATTGACCCCGCCTCAACGCTCGTCGCGCAAAATCCCGACCGCGTGCAAAGCCCCGCCAACAACTACTTCAAATTCTCCGGCACGTCTTTCTCTGCTCCCGTCGTCGCGGGCGTCGTCGCGCAGATGCTCGAAGCGAACAAGTCGCTCACGCCGACGCTCGTTAAAGCCGCTTTGATGCGCACGGCGCAGAACGTCCCCGGCCAGACCTACGTGACCAAAGCGCAACGCATCTTCACGCAGGGCGCGGGACTCATCAACGCCGTGGGCGCGGTCAACATGTCGCGCGCCATCGTGCCGAACGCTGACAAGCTCGTCGCGGGCGACAAGATTTTCAGCCCCGACCAGACGTTCACCTCGCTCGGCAACTCGGTTGAGATCGCAGGCGAGACCGTCCCGTTCAGCAACAATATCCTCTACCTGAACGGCATCATCTTCGGTGATCGCCCCTACCTCACAAACGGCATCTACATGTCGGACGGTATCTATATGTCGGACGGCATCATCACCTCAGACGGCATCCTGATGTCGGATGGCATCCTCATGTCGGACGGCATCATGGTGAGCGACGGCATCCTGATGTCGGATGGCATCATGGTGAGCGACGGCATCATGGTAAGCGACGGCTACGTCGGCGGGAACGCAGTCGTGCACGGCGGCAGGCTGCTGTTCCGCGACGGCATCCTGATGTCGGACGGCATTTACATGAGCGACGGCATCCTGATGTCCGACGGCATCTTGATGTCCGACGGCATCCTGATGAGCGACGGCATTTACATGAGCGACGGCATCCTGATGTCGGACGGCATCCTCATGTCGGACGGCATCATGGTGAGCGACGGCATCTTGATGTCGGATGGCATCATGGTGAGCGACGGCATCTACATGGCCGACAGCGTCATGATCAAGAACGGCAAGGTTCTCAGCGACGGCATCCTGATGTCCGACGGTATCCTCATGTCCGACGGCATCTTGATGAGCGATGGGATTTTGATGAGCGACGGCATCATGGTGAGCGACGGCATTCTCATGTCGGACGGCATCCTGATGAGCGACTAGGTTACCGGGTTTCCTCACATTTGCCTTGCCCGACAACGACGCAACCGGGCAGGCATCTCAAAGCGGACAGGACGAGATGATCGTTCTGTCCGTTTTGTTTTATAGCGGCTCGCGCCGAAAAACGCGTAAGTAGAAACGCGGAACGATGAACTGAAAGACATTTTGTTTTCAGTTCATCGTTCCGCGTTCCTACTTACGCGTTTCTGCTTACGGTTGTCCGAAGCGGCTGCGATACTCTTTCGAATTGACGAAGCCGCCCACCATCGTGCGGAAATCGCCGGGGTGCGTGTTGAGGTAATTCAGCCACGCGTTGAACCCGTCGGTCTCCGGATCGCGCTTGAGATAACCGAAGTACTGCATGGAGACGAAGCCGGGATTGAACTCCAGCGCGAACACTTCGTCCGACTCGACGATGGCGCGCACGACCTGCGCACGCGTCAGCGTCGCCGTGTCGAGCCGGCTGATGAGGTCGGCGCGCGACAGCGCGACCTTCCCGCCCGTATCGGGGTTCGCAGGATCGGGCGTGCTGATGGTTTGCAGGTTGTAGCGATTCATCAGCGTGTTGACGAAGGCCGTGTTGCTGAGGCCGCCGTAGGCTGCGGCGAAAGCCTGTCGCTGCACCCAGTTGTTGGAAAACTGCGCGCGCTTCTGAAAGACCTCCGCGGCGGTCGCGCCCGTCACGCTCAGCATGTCCGGGATGATCTCGGCGTAGGCGGGCAGACGGTTGAAAGAGAGCTTGTAGAAGCGATAGACGAAGTAGCCCTTGAGTTGAAACTCCGTCGAACGGAAGAACGCCGACGAGACCGTGATGCGGTCACACTCCGTCGAGAAGCTCTGATCGCATTGGTTAAGCACGCGGAGCCACGAGTTGAAACCGTCCGCGTCGGGTTCGCGGAAGAGGAAATCCAGATACTGCTGGCGCACGAAGAAAGCGTTGTTCTCAAGCGGGTTCAACTCGACGTTGTTCGTGTAGGGGTCGAGCGCGAGCGCGCCGGAGAGGAATGCCACCTCACCCGAATTGGTGCGCAGGCGCAGAGTGTAGTCGCCGAATTTCGCGGTGTCGGCAATCGTTAAAGTAAAACTGACGATGCCGTAATTCGGCTCGGTGATGCCGTAGTTCGCGGGGTTCTCGCGCGCGAAGCTCGCCGGATCAATGTTCATAAAAGGCGCGGCGAGGCTGAAGCCCGTCGTCGTCAGGGGGACGTTGTCGAGTCCGTTGCCGCCGACTGCGAAACGGTATGTGCGTCCGGCGGCGAGTTGCGCGGGCGCGCCCTGCAACGCGTTGACGCCGAGTATGCGCGGGTTAACAGTCGGCGCGGCGACGCTTACCGTGAGATTCACGCCCGCCGTATTCCCGTTGGGGACGTTCACCTGCGTTTCCGCGGCCTGAAACGGCGCTTGATTAGCGATGCCGCTGTAGGGCGGCGACACCGAAATCTCGCGCGCGACAACCGGCTCGTCAAGATATTCGACCCTGACGCGATAGTCGGTCGGCGTGAGTTGCTCGATGCGGTAGTTGCCGTTGTTGTCCGTGATGCTGCTGCCCTCGACGCGCCCCGTGTAGAAATTCTCCGCCCAGACGTGCGCGCCGACCGCGTTCACGTGACCCGCAATCGCGCCGACGGGCGCGGGCGTGCGCTGCCCGTAGATCGAGCGTATGCCCGCGAGGTCGTCGTCCGAGAGCGTGCGCATGGTGAAGGAGGGGTCGATGAAGTTCAGCCCCTGACGCGGCTGCATCGTCGCGCCGACGACGCCGGAGTGATCGAGTCCGAGGAGGTGCCCGAGTTCGTGTACGAACGTGGATTCGAGATCATATGTGCCGGATGTGCCGTCGGTCGAAAATTGATATTGACCGGAGACGTTGATGGCGAGGTCGCCTTCGCGAACGATGCCGGTCGCCGCGTCGAAGACGACGCGCGTGCGCCCGAGACGCCCGCTCGTGAAACTGTTGTTCGTCGCGTTGGCCGCAACCGTAATCAAGCTGACGCCGTCGCTACCCGTTTCGTTGACCGTGTCGAGGCTCGTGGAAGATTCGACGAACTGGATTCTGGCCGCGTCAGACCAGCGACGCAAAGCCCTGCGCGCCGCGCCCAGCACGTCGCTGCCCGCCTTGATGTTCGCGGGCGGCGAACTGAGCGAAGCGGAGAGCGCGATGTTGATCGTCGTGACGCTTCCGGCAGGCGCAACCGGCCAGCGGATTTGGACGGAGTTGCTGCTGCTGTACTGGTAGATGTAGCCTTGAGCAGGCAGGGCCGCGCACAACATGACGGCGCACAAGAATAGCGAAGCAATAATTCGAGCCATGAAAACTCCCTGCGGGTGAATGATTCAATTATTGAGGAGAAACTTTTGATGCGAAATTGCCACCCTGTGTTGACAACGCCAAGCGTGCAATTTCATCTGCCGGAGTTGTTCCGGCGGAGAGCACTTAAATTTATAGCAGTTACACCGCGCCCGAGACAAGCACAGAGTCTCGACGCGTCGAGCGCCGCTCGACTTCAAAGCCCGCTCGCCACGTCTGAAAGCAACTAAAACAGGCGCGCACCCCTCGTCGAACGTAGAAACCCCGTAGCGCGCCGCCTGCATCGAACGGATACATGGCGGGCGCGGCAGGTGTTTAACGCGTGCGAGTTTTCCTCGATATTTTGGCGTATCTACGCTGGCACGGTGTTTGTTTGAAGGAACGAGGAAGCGAGCGCCGCCGCCGCCGTACAGCTCCGCAGGGTTAGTTCTCCCCGAACTTCATTTGGAGGCCGAAAAATTTTAGATGAGCACTGAAGCTGTTTCTCAAAACCAAATCATACGCAAAAACATCGAAGCCATCTCCGAGATGCAGCGCAAAGACGTGGCCGCGCGTAAGCCGCAGGAACGTTTCTCCGATCTCATCACGCGCTTCTCCGGTTCGATGGTCTTCGTACTCATTCACATCGTCTGGTTCGGCCTGTGGATTCTGCTCAACGTCAATCTCATAAACGTGCCGTATGTGAGCGAGTTCGACCCGTTCCCTTTCGGCTTGCTGACGATGATCGTCTCGCTGGAAGCGATCTTTCTTTCGACCTTCGTGCTCATTTCGCAAAACCGCATGGCGGCCTTGAGCGAGAAGCGCGCCGAACTCGACCTGCAAGTCAACATGCTGGCCGAACAGAAGGCCGCCAAGACTCTGGAACTGCTCGAACACGTCGCGCAGCAACTCGACTCCGTTTACGACCGCTTCAGCTACAAGACCGATCCCGAAATTCAAGCGCTCAAAGTTTCGCCCGAACCGCACGAAGTGCTGCAAGTGATGGAGGACGCGGTTGAAGAACAGGCGAAAGAAGTGGCGCACGCGTTCAGGCAGAAGGTTAAGGATATAACGGGCGAGGTCGAGGCCGTGCGCGAAGATGTCGAAGACGTGGGCGAAGAAGTGAAGCGCGTCGCCAACGACATGCGCGAAGTCAAGGAAGAGATAAAGATGAGGGCACGCTAAAGCGAGAATTTAGCGGAACTAAAATTTCCACCGTAGAGACGCGGAGCGAAACGCAGAAGTAGGAACGCGGAACGATGAAGTGAAAGCAATTGTCTTTCATTCATCGTTCCGCGTTCCTACTTCTGACTTCCTTAACTCTCTGCGTCTGCGGCGGTGAGTCTTACTGCTTCGTCACGTTCAATCGCAACTCACTATAAAATCGCTCATCACGCTCGCCATCCTGGCGCGTAATAAACTTAACGCCGTTTCGCCGTGCGCGCGCCGGAGGCGGCGATTTCCGACGCGCTCAGGCCGTCTCCGGCGGCGGCAGAATCGTCGTTGGGCACAGGCTCGGTTAGCGAGCGCTGGCGCGCGCCGCCGAGGTCGGCGAAGGCGACGATTAAGAGCAGCGCCGTCACGCTGAGCGTCGCCAGCACGTAGAGCAGCGCGACTTGTTCCGTCCAGATCAATGCGATGATAATCACCGCCGCCACCGCCACCCATAAAAGCGTCAGGCGGCGTTTGCCCTGCCTGCGCCCGCCCGCCGCAGCCGCCGTCGTAGTTCTCCCGGCCATCTTAAAATCTCCTAACTAAAATTGAAGTCCAGAATGAAAGAGACAATCTATCATAAAGTTTCCCGCGACGGCGACACGTCAAGCGACGGCTAAAGTTGCGCGCCGCGCGAGTCGCCGCTCCGGCTCAAACTAAGAGGGGTTGACTGTCCACGCGACGGTCAACCCCTTAATCTTTCATCGCCGCAGGCGTCCTAGTAGAGAATGCGCATCGGGATGCCTTGCGTGGCAAGGGTCGAGCCTGCGCCGAGGGCGAGGCCGAGCAGCGTGCCCGGGATGTTCTTCGGGGAGAACTTCCCTTCCGCAGGCACTTCGATCACGTCGTAGGGCTGGAGGATCATGTCCTCTTTCTTGCCCTGCTTGATCGCCTTGTAATCGACCGTGACGACTTCCTGTTTCATCGCTCCCGGCTTCATGCGGTAGATGCGCACCTTGTCCTCTTTGGCGTTCTTCGGGCCGCCGACGATGGCGATGGCACGCGAGAGCGTCATGTTCTCGCGCAGGTAAAGGTTGGCGGGCTGCACGACGTTGCCCGTGACGTAGATCGGCGCGGCTTCGGCCACGTAGATCACGTCGCCGGGGTGGATGTACGGGTTGGCCTCGCTCTTGCCCATCTTTAGTTCTTCAACACGATAGATGGTGTAAGGCGGCGTCAGCACGTCCTCGCCCTGTTCAACCGGCGCGGCGGCGACTTTCATCTCCTCCGGTTCGGGACACAGAAGCGGCTGCGTGTGGAAAATCTGAATCGTGCCGCTCTGCTGTTCGGTCACGCCGCCGCTCTTCGACAACAGTTCGAGCAGGCGCGCGGGGCGGCGCATCTCGTATTGCGCGGGCGAACGAACCGCGCCGTAGACGGTCGCAGGCGTGCGGCTCTTCTCCTCTTTGACGGCCATGTAAACCTGCGGATTCTTGAGGAACTTCGAGAGCGCGCCGACCACCTCTTTGCGAACTTCCTTGATGCTGCGGCACTGCGCGCTGATCGGCTGCTCGACGAACGGCACGACGAGATTGCCGTCGCCGTCAACGGCGAACGCCCCGTCGAACTGCGGCTCGCCGAACACTCTCATTTCGACCACGTCGTTCGGCCCGAGCAGGTATTCGCGCCTGACGGTCATCGTGCCGTCGGGCGTGCCGGTTTTGGCGCTGGCGATGACGGGTTGCGTCGTCGCGCTTTGCGGCTGCTGTTGCGGCTGTTGCGCGCGCGAAGGGAGCGCGAAGGATGTGCAGACAAAGGCGAACAGAAATAATGTTTTGATAACTCTCATGTCTATAGTTCCTGTCAATCGAATAATTCGGGTGGTGCGAGTTTACTCTTCGCGGTTTCTCCGGGCGTCTCTCGTGCGGAAGATTTATAGATGTGCAAAAGAAGCCGCGGGGCTGCCTTCGTGGCAAACTTTTAATTCATCGGGGAGGATTCAAGGCGACGCCCGTTTTCTCACCAAATCCGCGTGTTAAATCGTCCGACGCGCGCCAATTGTCGCACATCGTAGGCCAAACACCAATTCACGCTCACGAACGGTTCAACGCGCGTCGCTTGAGTCGGCGGCGACTCTGCGGGTTGTCGGCGAAGTTCGACTACTCTGCGAGTAGTCGTAGAAGTTCAACTAGTCTGCGAGGAGTCTGTAGAAGTTCAGCAGAAGTTCAACTTTCGCGCGCCTCTGACTTTTTCTTCGCGCGACGACGGAGCGGCGGCTCTTCTTCCAGATCGCCCATCGCGAGGCGTGCGCGCAGCATCTCGATCTCGCGGTTGATGCGCGAGGCGGCTTCCTCGCGCGCGTCCTCCCCCATCTCCGCGCGCGAGAGATAAAAGAGCGCGTCGCGGTAGCGCGCGACGGCTCGCGTGTAGCGCCCGCGAAAGGCGGCGCGCTCGGCCAGTTCGACCCAGTGCGCGACTTTGACGGAGGCGACGAAATTGCGCACGGCGATGGTCGAGTCGCGCAGTTCAGGTTCGTCGGGGTAGATTTGCAACGCCTCGTTGATCACGTCTATGGCGCGCATCGCCGTCTCGATCTTGTCGGAGACGCTCACGCGGCGCTGCGCTTCCGTAGTGAGGCGTTGCGCCTCGCCGCGCGCCCACGCGAGCAGGTGATGCTTTTGCAGCGTGCGCACGCGCTCCTGCCCCACGCGCAGGGCGGCGCGCACGTCCGTTCCGGTGCCCGGCGTGCGCATCGCACTCTCGGTGCTCGACAGATATTTTTCGCAGAGGCGATAGGCTTCCAGATGCGCTTCGGGTTGCTGCGCGCCCGCCTCTTCGGCCTTTGCGAGCCGCTGCTGCAAGGCGCGCAGAGAGTTGGCCGTCGCCTGCACGCTCGCCTTGCGCGCGGGGCGCAGACCAGCCGCAGTGCCCTGCGCGCCGTCGCTTCCCATGCGCATTTCGAGTTCGTGCGTGTAGCGCGCCCACGCGCGGCGCATCACCACTTCGCGCGCCGCTACCGCGACGAGCATCACGACGCTCGCGGCCAGACCCGCAGGCAGCCACGGCGCGTCGTCGCCGCTCGTGACGAGCATCCACCAGAGGCCGACGAAGACTGCGAGCGCGATGAAGGCCGCCGTCAGCATGAAGCCCAGGGACGAGGGCCTGCGCGGGCGTGCGTGCGGACGCTTCGAGCGCGACTGGCCTCCTCCCCCTCCTCCTGCGGCGGCGGCGTTGGCCTGTCTTTGTGGCTGGCGGTTGGCGTCTGTGTAGTTAGCCGATTCGCTGGGCAAACGTTCTCTCCGGGACGAGGGACAGGGGCGACTTCTGGCCGCGACGAAAAAGCGCGGCTCGCACGCGGCGCGCTCGACGTGCCGGACGCGAGCGGGGCGCGGCGGCACGGAAACGCCTTTCAAGTTGAAACGAAAATTATAGTCACCTTTTCGTCCGTGTCTGTCAACAGTTGACTCGCACGGTCGTCAACCTCCGGCGACGCCCACGCCGGAACGAAATTATACTGGCAGTGCGCCGAAAATCTGTTTATACTGGCGCGCGTTCTCGGAACTTCGTGCGTGCCGCTTGCCCGAACGGCTGAAGTTCGGGCGTCTCAGTTTCTTAGACACCGCGCAAACATAAAATTTCCCGCCGGAACGCGAATCGGAGCGAGTGCGCTGCGGGCGGCGCGGCGCGAGAGATCAGATCGATGGTCAACTGTCCCAAATGCGGCGCAGCCGTGAAAGAGGAGAAGGCTTTTTGCCAGAACTGCGGCTCGCCCATGGACGCCGCGATGCGGCAACGTGAGACGCCGCTGCCGGACTTCAGCGCGACGATCATAGAACCGCCGCGCCGCGTCGCTTCGCAGCCTTTTGTGCCTCCGGTCGTCACGGAAGTTCAACCGACGGGCAGGGAGACCGCGCCCGTCCAGCAGCATGTCCAGCAGCATGTCCAGCAGCAACAGCAATATCCGCCCGCAGGCGCTGCCGTACCTTTGCCGACGCCCGCGCTCGCGCCGCCGCCCGGCAAACGCAAGTCTTCACGTAAAATCGGTTTCGCCTTCGTCATACTTTTACTCTTCCTGATGTTCGCGGTGTTCGTCCTCGCGCTCTTGATCGACTAAGCGAAAAGGCGTACGTCCCCGAAAATTTCTATGAACGAATTCGCAGGCATCCCGCACACGCCGTTACAGGCCGCGCCCGCCGCCGTAGCGTTTCCGGCGCGACCGCGCCGCAGCCTCTTGCGCTGGGCGGCGATTGTCTGCATCTCGCTCGTCGCGCTGCTCTTAGCACTGCTCCTGCTCTTGTTGATGGGGCTGCAAACAGGCCCCGTCCCGCTCCTGATAGGGTTCGTGCTCGCCACTTTGCCCGTCCCGCTCTACGTCGCGCTCGTCCTCTGGATCGACCGCTATGAATCCGAACCCGCGTGGACGCTCGTAACTGCTTTTGCGTGGGGTGCAATCGGCGCGGTCTTCATCGCGGCCTTCGTCAACACGATTGGCAGCCTCGTCGTCGCCTCGCTCACGAACGCGGAGGCGGGCGACTTCTTCGGCGCGGTCGTCTCCGCCCCCATCGTCGAGGAGAGCATGAAGGCGGCGGTGCTCTTCGGCCTCTACTTCTGGAAGCGCGACGAATTCGACGGCGTGATTGACGGCATCGTCTACGCCTCGATGGTCGGACTCGGCTTCGCCATGACCGAAAACATACAGTATTACGGCAGCGCGGCGTTGCAGGGCGGCGTCGGCGGGGGTCTCGCGCTCTTCATCCTGCGCGGCATGATGGCTCCCTTCTCACACCCGCTCTTCACGAGCATGACGGGCATCGGGCTGGGACTCGCGACGCATACTAAAAACGGCTTTGTAAAATTTTTCGCGCCCGCGCTCGGCCTCCTGTTGGCGATGTTTCTACACAGCCTGTGGAATCTTTCGGCCTCCATCAACGCCGCGCTCTACTTCATAGTCTATTTCCTGATCATGGTTCCGATGTTCGTCGCGGTACTCGTCTCGATCTACTTCGCGCTCAGGCGCGAGGGTCGCATCGTGCGCGAACACCTCCGGCACGATCTGGAACACGGTCGGCTGACGCACGCCGAACTGGATTTGCTGGCGAGCGTCAGGGGGCGCATGGGCGCGTCTTTCAGGGCGCTCAAGAGTGGCGGCTATCGCTCCTGGCGCACGCGCCGCGAATTCAACCGCGTGGCGAGCGAGTTGGCCTTTCACCGGAATCGCGTCGCGCAAGGGGTGGCGGTCAAGGACGGCGCGGCTGTCGAGGAATTGTACGTCCGGCAACTGACGGAACTGCGCGGGCAGTCCGGTATCTCTTGAAAGCAGGAGCGCGTAACTTAAAACGGAACTTCCCCCGTGAAAATCCAACTCCTTCCCAGCACCTTCGACCAAGATGGCCGCGCCAGCCAGGAGCAGCGGCTCACTTGCTTCCTCATAGACGACCGCGTCGCCGTCGATGCCGGAAGCATCGCGCTCGGCCTTTCCGAAGCGCAGCACGAAACCGTCCGCGACATCATCGTCACGCACCCGCACATGGATCACATGGCGACGTTGCCCATCTTCATAGACGATCACTTCGCGCTTTTGACCGAACCCGTGCGCGTCCACGCGACCGAAGAGGTCATCGCCCTGCTCGAACGCGACGTGTTCAACTGGACGGTCTACCCGCGCTTCTCGCAGTTGAAGAACGACCATTGCGCCGTGATGGAATACGTGCCGTTTCGCCCGCGCGAGGAGTTTCAGGTGGCGCACCTGCGCATCACCGCCGTCCCCGTCAACCACATCGTCCCGACCGTCGGCCTCATCGTCTCCGACGGGCGCACAACGGTCGCGTTCAGTTCCGACACGGCGGCCACCGAAGATTTCTGGCATTGCGTCAATGAGAGGCAGGACATCTCCGCGATCTTCATCGAGGCATCGTTCCCGAATTCGATGAGCAAGCTCGCGGAAGTCTCCGGCCACCTCACGCCCGAAGGCGTCGCCGCCGAACTACGCAAACTCTCACACAACCACTTCGACGTGCTGGCTGTCCACCTCAAACCCTCTTACCGCGAAACGCTCGTGCGCGAACTCGACGCGCTCGGCATCAGCGGCCTCTCCGCGATGGAGACCGGACGCGCCTACGAGTGGTGAAAAATCAGAAGCAGATAAAACTCACCGCAGAGACGCAGAGAGGAACGCAGAGGGGCGCAGAGAGAAAACAGTTAGTTCTTCTCTCTGCGCCCCTCTGCGTTCCTCTCTGCGTCTCTGCGGTGAAGGTTTTCAGCCGCCTGAAATTTCGCAAGACTAGAGTTTCAACTCATCACTCGCAAAATTCCCCGCCCGCCGTCGTCGCTTCCGAACCCGCCATTAATCCTTCCATGTGCTGCCGCGCCTTCCACGCGCCCGTGCGGTTCGCCACGTCTATGCCGTCGGTCCAGGCGCGGCGCGCCTCATCTCTCAGCCCCTGATTCATCAACGCCGTGCCGAGCATTTGATAAGCCGCCGTGAAATCGGCGTTCAGCTTCACGACGCGCCTGAGCGCGTCCGCCGCCTCGTCCCAGCGTTCGAGTTTGACGTACTCGTTCGCCAGCCCGTACCAGACCATCTCCTGATCCGGTTGCGCGTCGGCCATCGCCTTGAACGCCTCGATTCTTTCCTGTGACACCTGATTTCCGCCTTCCGTCAATGGTTACGTTGCTGCGTCGAGTCGCCCGACAACCCCGCCTAATGCACCGACTCGAACTCGTGCTCCGTGTGTTCGCCCGCCACGCCTTCGAGCCGCACGCGCCCGCTCGACAACAACTCCACGACGCGGAAAGTGCGCTCGGCGCGCTGCCGCCCCGGCATCAACTCGCCGCGAAACGTGACGCTCATGCCTGGTCGCGCCCACCTGTCAAGCGCGCGCTCGCGCTCCTCATTTCGTTCTTCTCTCCGCTGCGCCGCACGCTTCGCGCGCCCCTTAACTAGCGCCACAGCGCCCAAACCCCCGGCAGCCAGCGCCAGACCACCCAACAGACGCTTCGCAGTTCTCTTCATACCTTTACGCCCCGCCGCTGCTACTACCACTCGTATCACCCGTCGTGTGCCTCTCGGCCTCTCGTAGAGACGACGAAGCGCAAGCCCCTCCGCGCGTTCGGAGAGACTTGCGCGCCGTACGTCCTATCGCATGCCCGCTGTTGCTGCTGTCGCCTGCCGCGTGTGGCGCATCAGCATAACGGGTCGAGTTTTTCGCTCTGGATGGGCAAGCCAGCGTGGAGCGACCTGTCGGCGTTGATCTCTGTATAGTGCGCCCACTCCGCCGGCACTTTGTCTTCGGCGAAGATGGCCTCGACGGGACATTCCGGCACGCACGCGTCGCAATCAATACAGGTCTCAGGGTTGATCACGAGCGCGGCCATCTCGTCGTCGAGGTGAAAAGCCTCCACGGGACAGACCAGCGCGCAGTCCGTATAACGGCAGCCGAAGCAGGGTTCGCACACAACGTAAGTCATTAAATTAGCCTCCTCAAAAATTATATGACGACAGCAGCCGCACGGAAGGTTCGCGTCCGAGCACGCCCGATTGCGAGCGTGCGCGCCGGCACGAAGAGCGCGGCGGCAAAACATGGAAAAGCTACGAGCGCGCTATATTAAGCACGAACCGGCAAGATTGAAAAGCAAAAAGTTACGTCGGCGCGCATGCCCGCTGTGAGCGATCAATTGTCAGCAGTCAGTTGTTCGTTGTCCGTTGTTTTTGTGGCACTCAACTGAGTCACTGAAGATTGAATTGAACAACTGACAACTGACAACTGACAACGGACTACTGACGCTTTACCCATCCTCGTCGGCGCGCCGTTTGTGTTTGACTTTGCGCTCGGCGGGGTGTGCGCGTTCTTCGGGCTTGGCGCGTGTGAGCGGGTGGCCGGGCGGTGCGAGGGGCTTGCGAATCGTGTCGTAGAGAGGGCGCGTCGTGCGCTTCTGCGACGGCTTCTTGGAGTTTGATGACATGGCGTTGAGCAAGCCTCTTTTCGGAGATGTGGCGGGATGCTACGCGCGCATCGGTTCCCTGTCAATAGTCAGGCGGCGGGCGCGTTTCTTTTTATTTTGAGTTATCCGGCGCGTCGGGGAAGCGACGCGCGGCGGCGGTGTGCGAGGCCGCGAAAGAGTTTGCGCCTTGTCGTCCCGTACGGGACGACAAGGCGCAAGAGAGTTGCTCCGGCTGTCGGAAATTTATGCCTTGCTCGGCTGCACCGTCGTGTCGCCGAAGAGCGTCTTCAAGGCGTGCGAAGTTTCGGTGCGGCGTTTCTGTTGAAACTCGTTCACCCACTCGGAGACGGTCGCCACTACGTCGCGCGCGGCCTCGTGCGCAGTCTTCTTCTGTTCGCTGCTTGCGGCAACTGCTGCGGCTTCCTGCGCGGCGCGTTCACCGCGTTTGATGATCTTGATGGATTTATTCGTCGTCGTCATGATTGCTTTACCTGCTTGTCGTTTAATTCTTTCGTTACTATAAGACGCTGAAAGCGTCTGAAAAGTTCCAATTTGTTGTTCGCGCCCGTTGCGCCTCCTCGGAACTTGCTCGCAAGAGTAGCAAATTAAAGGCCACAACTTTCGACCCGCGCGGAACACTGCCGCGCACGCGACGGCGTAGAAACGGCGCGCGCAATTTTCCCGCGTTTCAAACGCACTTCACACGCGCTTCACAAACGCGCAACGTCGGCGTGACAGTTCGCCGACACGGTGACCTTACACCGCATAGTTTCTCAATCGTCCACTCTTATCCCATACGCGACTTTTTCTGATACGCTTTGATGCACTCCGCCCGGCGCGCGCCGCGCACTTTGCAGAATGCCAACGCGACGACCCGCCGTGCGCGCTTTGCCAAGCCGGTGGCGACACACGCGACCCCTCGCGACGCATCGCGCCGCCTTCGCAAAACTAACTAACCCCAGTGCTCTGAATGAATGGCTCACGCGCGGCGACCCTACGCGTGCTTGCCTCGACGCGTTGGCATGTCCGTTGCCCTGTCGCATTGCGCCATGCGTTTGAGCGAACTCATCATCATCTACCTCGCCGCCGCAGCGCCCTTCGGCGTCTCCGATTTTCTCAATCGTCCCGCGGGCGTCGCGCACACGCGCTCACTATTTAACGCCGCGCGCGCGGCGCTCTGCTGGCCGCTCGCGCTCCTTTCCCGCCCACTCATTCGGAAAAAATTCAGCCGTCGCGAACTCAAGACGGACGAAAGCGTCGCCTCTTCGTCTCGTGAACTCAGGATTGACAACGCGCGCCGCGCGCTGCTCTCCACCTTCTATCGAATGGAAGACCTCGCGCGCGCGGAAAGTTCCGGCGCGACTTCTTTCGGTGCAACTTTCGTCGCGGCGCGCGAAGCGTTAAGAGAAGCAGGCGCGGCGGTCGAACGCTACGTCGGCCTCGCGCTCGCCGTCGAAAACGCGTGCCTAGATGCGTCGCCGCGCGAGACAGAGTTGTGTCGCCTTGCCGGGCGCGCGGGCGACGATCTGAAAGTCGCCGGTCGCTGCCACCAGCGGCGCAACGCCGCGCGTCTCAAGGCGCATCACGCGCAGTCGCGTCTGGAACTCCTGCACGCCCTCGCCGAGTTGCGCGAGGTGTTCGAAAGCGCTCATCCGAACGCGACGCGCGACGGCGCGACGCGCACACACTTCGACGCGCTGCTCGACACTTACGCGCGCGCCATTGATCTCCTCTCGCTGCTCGAAGACGAGCGCGCGGCCCTGAGCGTCGCGCGCATTCTCGACGCCGCTTGCGCCCGCCGCACGGGTCGTACCGAATCGCTCTCGCCGCAAGTCGCGCCCGCATCCCTCGTTCAACCAGACACGACGGGCAACGTCGCCCGCAAAGACGAGCCATGTACAACTTCCATCCCGCAAACGAATTCGCAACCGCCCCTCCCCCCGCGCACGCAGACGATCCGCGCGCACGGCTGAACTGGCTTTCGCGCTGGGACGCGGAGACCGAGCGGCGCGCGCTTCTCTTCCGCGACGCGTGCGAAGAGCAACAGATGCTCCTGATGCGGCGTCCCATCGCCGCGCGCGAGGCTTTCGACATCTTCGGCCTCATGCTCGGCGCGTTCGTCCCGGCGGCCATCTTTTACCGCTTGTTCAACTACGGCTTTCTCAACGAAGGGTCGGGCTTCGGTCAACTGCTCTACCCCGCGCTTTTCTGTGCGATGAACATCGTCTGTTGCGTCGTGGGCGGGCGCACGGGCGCGGTGTTCGCCGATAGCATCGAGCTATTCGAGCGCAAGTCCTGGACGCGTATGGTCGCATACGCGGCGTTCGCGGGCGCATGCTGGGGCGTCGTGACGGGCGCGGCGGGCGGCGCACTCTTCTTCATCATCGGCGCGCTCTTCGGCGCGTTCATCGCCCTTCCGGTCGGCGTCGCGGGCTTCGTGTCGTTTGTGATGCTTCACCGCCTGATGGCGCGCGGTGGTATGATTGACGCGCGCCATTTCTGGCCGCTCGCGTGCGGCGTGGTCTTAACCATCACCGCCTTGATTCTCAGCCCGTACCTCTAAAAGCCGTCCGTTGTCGGTAGTCAGTTGTCAGTTGCATGTGGTTATCAGCCAAGTTGCTAAAGATGGAGTTGATCAACTGCCGACAGACGAAGAACAACTGACTACTGACAACGGACAACGGACAGCTTTCCCATGCTGCTGCTCCTTCTCCTGCTCTCGCTGTTTCTGCTCGTGCTGCTCGGCTTCTACGTCTTCGTCGCCGCGCCGCGCAGCCGCACGCACCAGACCTTCGCAGCCTTCGTGCTCTGCCTCGCGCTCTGGACGGTGAAGGATATCGTGTTGTGGGAGTTCAGCGGGCACGCGGCGTCCGCCGTCTGGTGGGCGAACGCGAGTTTCATCATCGCGCTCGTCCTGCAATATTCTCTCGTCGTCTTCGCGTGGCTCTTTCCCGAAAACACGCGCGTGCCGTACAAACGCGCCGCCGTGCTGTTCGCGCCCGGCGCGGTCTTCATCCCCGCCACCCTCGCCAACTTGATGTGGCAGGACGTGAGTTTCGCGGGCGGGCGATTCAACGTCGAACTCCGCCCGCTCGCCTACGCCTTCGGCCTCTACATCTATTTCCTTTTCGGCTACGGCTTCGCGCTGCTTTACAAAAAGTTCCGGCGCTTCCGCAGCGAACTCTGGGGACAACAACTCGGCGCGATCCTCTGGGCGCTCGCGCTCACGGGCGCGCTCACCACGCTCGCCACAATCGCGCTCCCGCTCGTAGGCGTCTACGCGCTCTTGCCCTACGGCGCGGTCTTCGTCCTCCCCGGCGTGCTCGTCTACGCCTACGCCATCTCGAACTTCAAACTCTTCTCCCTGCAATCCGCGCTCGACAATTTCCGACTCTTCCCCATCGCTTACAAAGTCGCGCTCTCGATTGCGGCGGTCGCCGTGCTCAGTTTCGCCGCGCTGCAAATCCCGATCGTCCTGTGGAGTTTCGGCGCGGCGACGGAGGAAGCGTGGCGGCGTTATCTCGTCTTCAGCATCGTCAGCGCGCTCGTCCCGAATCTCATCCTCGTCGCGCTCGTCATACGCATCATCTCGCGCCCGCTCAGGCGTCTGACCGAGGCGGCGGTCGAGGTGTCGGGCGGCGCTTACGGCACGCAGGTTCGGATCGCGAGCGCGAACGACGAGGTCGGACTCCTCGCCGCATCCTTCAACGAGATGAGCCGCAAGATGGCGAGCGACATCGAACACCTGCGCGCGCTCGGCGAGCAACTCGTGCGCACCGAAAAACTCGCCGCCGCCGGAACGCTCGCCGCCGGCGTCGCGCACGAAGTCAACAACCCGCTCGCCTCCATCTCCTCGCTCATCCAAATTCTGCAAACGCGCGCCGCCGCCAACGCAGCAAACGACGCGGACGGGCAGAGTGCCGCCGAGACGCGCGAGATGCTCCGCCTCATCTCCACGCAGATCGCGCGCATCACGCAGGTCTTGCGCGACATGATGGACTTCGCGCGCACGCGCCCGCCCGCACGCGCCCCGCTCGACGTGCGCCACGCCCTCGAAGCCAGCATCCGCCTCGCCTCCTTCGACAAAGATTTCAAACAACTCGACCTGACTACCGACTACGACGACTCCGCCCCGCTCGTCTCCGCCGACACGGATCAACTGCAACAAGTCTTCCTGAATCTGCTGCTCAACGCGCGCGACGCCATGCCTGCGGGCGGACGCATCCGTGTCAGCACCGCTTACCAACAGGACACGCAGGAACTTTTGATCGAGATCGCTGACAACGGTGCAGGGATCGCGCCCGAACATCGCGCGCACATCTTCGATCCGTTCTTCACCACCAAGCCTGCGGGCACGGGCACCGGACTCGGCCTCGCTGTCTGCTACGGCATCATCACGGCGCACGGCGGCTCGATTGAAGTCGCGCCCAACCACAACGGCACAAGCGGCACGACGGTTCGCGTCTCGCTGCCCGCGTCTGCGACCTTATAATCTCAACTATGAACTCATCACCGCTCATACTCATCGCCGAAGACGAAGACCTGATGCGCGTCATCCTGTCGCGCTTGCTTGAAGAGGCGGGCTATCGCGTCGCGGCGGCGCCGAGCGCCGAGGAAGCACTCGAACGTTTCGCCGCAGAGGACGTGGCCGTCACGCTCACGGACATACGCATGGCGGGCATGGACGGACTCGCGCTCCTCGACCGCATCAAGGACATCGACGGCGAAGCGCTCGTCATCGTGATGACCGCCTACTCGTCAGTGGATTCTGCCATCGCCGCCCTGCGTAAAGGCGCTTACGACTACGTGACGAAACCCTTCGTCAACGAAGATTTGTTGCAGTCCGTCAAAAACGCCATACGCCAGCGCGAACTTTTCCGCGAAAATCGTGCGCTCCGCCGCGAACTCGAACGCCGCTACAGTTTCTCCGAGATCATCGGCACGTCGGAGGCTTTGCAATCGGTCTTCCGCCTCGTCGAAAAAGTCGCGGCGACGACGACCAACATTCTCGTCGAAGGCGAATCGGGCACGGGCAAGGAACTGATCGCGCGCGCCATACACCATCACAGCCCGCGCGCCGAGCGCCCCTTCGTCGCCATCAACTGCGGCGCGCTCCCCGAAACGCTGCTCGAATCCGAACTCTTCGGCCACACCAAAGGCGCGTTCACAGGCGCAAGCGCCAACAAGCCCGGCCTCCTGCGCGCGGCTGAAGGCGGCACGGTCTTTTTAGACGAGATCGGCGAGATCACACCGGCGATGCAGGTCAAACTTTTGCGCGCCGTGCAGGAACATGAAGTGTTGCCCGTCGGCGCGACCGCGCCCGTCTCGTTCGACGCGCGCATCATCTGCGCGACGAACCGCGATCTGGAAAAGGAAGTCGGCGCGGGTCGCTTCCGCGAAGATTTGTTCTACCGCCTGAACGTCATCGAAATTCACCTGCCGCCTTTGCGCGAACGGCGCGAAGACATCCCGCTCCTCGTACGCCATTTCATCACGCGCACCGCGCACGAACAGGGACAGACAGAGAAACCAATCCAACCCGAAGCCATGTCCGCGCTCATCAACTACCGCTGGCCCGGCAACGTGCGCGAATTGCAGAACGCCGTCGAACGCGCCTTCACCTTAAGCGGCGCGGCGATTGATCTCGACAGCCTGCCGCCGCGCGTGCGCGAAGCGGCAGCCGCGACGGGCGACCAAATGCCTCTACGCGACCCCGACGGCCTCCGCCCCACCCTCGCCGAAATCGAACGCCGCCACCTGTTAGAGACACTCGCCTCCGTCAACCAGGACAAAGTGCGCGCCGCCAACATCCTCGGCATAGACCTCTCGACGCTCTACCGCAAACTCAAGCGTTACGATGAAGTGTGAACAAGCGTCCTTATGTAACAGAAGTGATGGTGACGCAATAAATATAGTGGTTTGCAATTCGATAGGAGTTAAAAAAACTTCACCGCCGCCGAGACGCATAGAACGCAGAGGGGGCGCAGAGAAAGAGTTGAATCTTCTCTCTGCGCCCCCTCTGCGTTCTATGCATCTCGGCGGCGGTGAGTCTTACCTGTACGGCGCGTTACTCTTTCTTCCCGAACATGCCGCCGATGTTGCCGAGCACGTTCTGCGCGGTGTCGGCGACGTTGCCCGCGACGTTTGCGCCGCCGCCGATGGCGCTGTCGATCATGCCGGAGGCGGAGGCGGGGAGTTTGTCGCGCATGTAGCCGAGCACTGTGTCAACCGCCTTGCGCGCCTGATCTTCCGAGATGCCGGAGCGTTGGCTCACCTGTTGGATCAACTCTTCCATAACTTTTCTCCTTCAATCTGCGCTAAATGAAAACGACCGACTGCGCGTTCGGAATGTCGAAACGCTTGCGGCAGTTCTTGCATGAGAGCACGTCATCGACGCGCACCATGTAATCGCGCGAGTTGCGGAAGCGCGCGCGATCCTGTTCGCTGGCGTGGCGCGGCAAATCCTTCTTCTTCGTACGCTTCAGCCAACGCACTTCGTAATCCTCGCGCACGCGGCAGTGCGGGCAACTGTAGTTGGCGCGCTTCGACTCTTGCTGTTCGTTGAAAAAATCTCTCTCGTTCATAACTTAAAAATACTGCGGATCACGCGGCCAACTCAAGCGCGCTCGGCCTTGAGTCGCCCGCCCGCCTCGCCCGACTGCTTCGCGCCCCCGCCCCGACGGTCGCGCCGCCGGTGATGCAGCACTATGAAAAGACCGGCCAGCGCGTTCAGTAGCATGATGGCGTTAGTGACGACGAAGACCCAGTTGCCGACGAGCCAACTGTAGATCGTGAAGCCCATAGACGCAGCCAGTTGGCCTATAAAGAGCCACTTCGAGACGTTCTCGCTCGATCCTTCCTTCCATTGTTTGAAGACCTGCTTGCCAATGGTCAGCACGAGTATCAACGAACTGATCCACCCGATGGCTTCCTGCATATCGCATCCCCTTGTTCTTAAAAATCTCCCGCCTGCGAATCAACATCGCCGCCGTTAGCTCGCGCCCTGCCGTCTTCCGCGAGCAGGCGTCGCACCGTCTCCAACAAATTCGCGGGATTGACGGGCTTCGGCTCGTAGGCGTCCGCGCCGATGGAGAGCGTGTAGGTCGCGCTGCCCGTGCCGAATCCGGTCGTGACGATGATGGGCGTCGCGCTCAACTCTCCCGTGTCGCGCACGCGGCGGACGAAATGCGCGCCGTCGGCCCCGGGCATGGAAACGTCCGTGATGATCAGATCGGGGCGCAGGCCGAGCGCGAGTTCATAAGCCTTGAGGCCGTCTTCGGCGGTGGTTACGGCGTAGCCCTGCCGCTCCAAAGTCCGGCACATCAACTCGCGCGCCAGATCGTCGTCTTCGGCCACCAGAATTTTCTTCACTTCTGTCATAACTCGTGAATCGTGAATCGTAAATCGTGAATAGATAAAACTGTTTTCATCTATTCACGATTTACGATTCACGATTTACTTTCCTCATTCTGCTCGCACAATTCGCGCAGGAGGCGAAAGCTGTAGATGCCCGTCTGGTGGCCGTCGCTCCAGCGGAAGGTGAGCGCGTAGCGGCCTACGATCTCAAGGTTCTCGATTGAAAGATCGTCGGGCACGCTCGCAGGATCGAGCACGCGCTGCCCCGTCATCTCGTTCACGCACTTGGCGCACGGGCAGACGCGCCGGAGCGCCGCCGCGCCGTAGCCGCACGCGCGCCCGTCGCCCCACTTGATGCGCAAGCCCGCCTTGCCCTCCTGCACGATCTCATGCGGCTCAATCTCAGGCCCCAGCCTTCGCGTCGTCTCATTCATAAAAACTGTCAGTCGTCAGTCGTCCGTTGTCAGTTGTTTTCGTCTCACCTAACTTGAGAGCTTTATCTTGAGCCCGTCGCTCGTGAGCCACATGCAACGGACAACTGACAACGGACGACTGATGTTTTTTTACGCGTTCTCCCGCACGGCTTGTTCGACGGCCTTGGCGGTGATGTCGAAGTGGGAGGCCGACCAGACGGCCTGACCGTTGCGCAGGATGATGGCCTGCGGCGACTCGTGACGGATGCCCGTCTGCTCCGCCACGCGGCGCGAGAGTTCGCGCGCTCGCTGCACGATGATGAGCGAAATCCGCCCGGCCACGTCACCCGACAACTGCTTCATCTGGCTGTGCGCGCGCGAACTGATGGGACAGGTCGTGCTGTGTTTGAAGAGGACGACGGGCGCTTCGTGCGAGCGCGCGAGCAGTTCGTCCAACTCTCCGGCCTCCGTCACGGGCGCGAAGTTGGTCTGTTGTTCGGAAGTCTCCTGCATCTTAGAATCGCCTCCGCCAGTCAGAAATTGGCGCACCTTTTTCCACATAAAAATTATTCGTTTGCTCTCACGGGGAACGCACTTGATATTAACGCACCTCAGCCGCACGTACAACAACGAGGAAACGCGGAAGTAGGAACGCGGAACGATGAAGGAAAGACTGTTCTTTGTCCGTGGTCAGTAGTCAGTTGTTCAAGACCGTCTTTAGCAACTTGTGCGATTGCCACTAAACAACGGACAACTGACTACTGACTACTGACAGCTTTTACTTCATCGTTCCGCGTTCATGCTTCCGCGTTTCTTCTTACCGCCAATCGCCGACGAGGACGAAGGGCGCCCAGTAAAAGGGCGCGCTATTTTTCTTGCCGGTGATCATGGCGATTTGCGCGGCGCGCATCGCGGCTTGCGGCGTGGGCGATTGCCTGGTGAGCAGGCGCTTGTAGAAGTCCGTCATCAACTCGGCGGTTGATTTGTCCGAGACCGACCACAGACTCACGCCGACGGTCGGCGCGCCCGCGTACATGAAGGCGCGCGTCAGTCCTATCACGCCTTCGCCGCGCCGCTCTTTACCTAAGCCCGTCTCGCAGGCCGAGAGCATGACGAGCGGCGAACCCAGACGCAGGTTGAAGATTTCGTCCGTGCGCAAAAAGCCGTCGCCTTCGCTGTTGCCGACGAGCGAGAGGACGACGCCCGTGAACTGCGGGCGCTCCGTGTTCAAGAGTCCGTGCGTGGCGACGTGCAGGATGCGGTACTTGCTCACGTCCGTCGCCTTGACGCGCGCTTCGCTGGCGTCGAGGTCGAGCCAGATGTCTGGGCTGAGACCGGAAGTGCGCGCGAGCGCGGCGATCTGCTGCGCCTCCTCGCGCGTGCCGTTGAGGCGCGCGAGTTTGAAGTTGCTCGCACCCGCCGCCGCAGTGCTCGCCGTGCCCGTGATGTCCGCGACCGCGCTATCAATGCCGGGCGCTTCGCCCGTCGCCATTGCTGCCTGCGGCCCTTTGAGGCGCGCGTCCTTCGGGTCGAAAACCGGATCGGCGACGACGAGCAGGCCCCGCGATTGCGCAGCCGACGCCGAGCGCGCCAACTGCTGCCTGATCGCCGAGACGACCGAGGCGGACGGTGCGTAGCTCACCTCGTTGGTCTTGACGAGATAGGGGAGCGTCGAATAGTCGCCGCCCGCGCCCGTCGCCGTCACAAGCGCCTCGAACGGGACGTAGTTGAGCGCGCCGTCGGCGACGACGAGCAGGCGCTTGTTCGCGACGGTGGAAGCGACGGGCGCGACCGCGTTCTGGTAGAGCGCGTGAGAGGCTTCGGCGAAGGCGGCCACGTTGGCGGTCGTCGCGTTGTTGGAGAGTGCGAGGCCGCGCTCCTCCATCAGGCCGCGCGTCGGCGCGCCAGTGTCGAGAAGCGCGCGCCGCAAACTCGAAGGGACGATGCGGTC
The DNA here is from genome assembly GCA_035296385.1 of Pyrinomonadaceae bacterium. Taxonomy (GTDB): domain Bacteria; phylum Acidobacteriota; class Blastocatellia; order Pyrinomonadales; family Pyrinomonadaceae; genus JAIVJZ01. Next base: position 36,558 of record DATHBB010000202.1, read on the forward strand.
GCGTAAGGCCATCGCCAGCGCGTCGAGTTTGTCGCGCGCAGGCAGTTGGTGGAGCGTGACTCCGCTTGCCGTCACAGCCCACAGATACGAACGCTCGCGACCGAGACTGTATTCGAGGAGCGCGGTGTCTGCGTCCAAAACTTTTTGCTGAACTTCGGCGAGCGTCAAGGGCTGCGCGGAGGTCAACGCGCCGTAGCTCGGGCTCGACGCCCTGATCTGATTTTCCAGACTGTCGTATTCGTCCGAGAGCACTTCGAGTTGTTCTTCGAGTTTCTCGACGCCTTCCGTGGGCGGTTCGCCCGTCAAACTCACGCCCGTGATTTGCTGCGCGATCTCCTGCTGGCGTTCGAGGTTTTCGCGCTTGCGCTGTGCGAGTTCGGGGGGGATGCCTTCGGTGATGGTCGTGCCCGTCTCGCCGAGCATGTCCAGAAGCGAGCGCGCGCGCCCCTGCTCGACGATGCGGAAGGCTTCCGCCGCGTAGGCCAACGACTGACCTTCGAGCGGCGCCGTCTTGTTCGTGGCCGAATTGAGAGCTTCAGCCGCGAGCGCGCCCGACGCTTCATCGAACACATCGCGCGTGGTGGCGAGGAAAGTGGTGCGCGCTTCGTCCGCGCGCAACGACCCCTGCCGGATCGTCTCGATGGTCTGCAACGCGGCGCGGTAAGAGGCGAAGGCTTCCTGCAAGGGCTTCGCGCGCTTCCCCGCGTCCGTCTGCTGCGCGGCCAGCATCAGGTTCGCTTTGCCGATGCCGCGCTGCGCAGGCCACATCAGGTCGAGCCGCTTGTCGGCCTGCGCGCCTTTGGCCGCGTCCGTGTAGAACTTGAGCGCGGCCTTTGTGTCGCCCTGCTTGAGCGCCACGTCGCCGAGGCTCGTGTTGGCCGCCACGCGGAAGCGGCGCATCTGCCCGATCTTGCCGATGACCGGAATGGTTCCGGCGGTGGCGGCGACCGTGTTGGTGAAATGCTTTTTCGCGCTCTCAAGGTTGTCGTTGAAATAATCGACGCGACCGAGTCCGAGTTCGTAAGTCGCATAGAGGATGCTCTGGCGATAAACTTCAAACTGCTGCTGAACGGCGCTGATCGTGCCGACGACGCTGGCGCCCGTCGAAATGGAAGCGCCGTCGCCGCGCGCGATGCTGCGCCCGAGTCCGCCGATGCTGCCGAACAGCCCGCCCGTCTTCTTCACCGCGCCGAGCGTGCTCGTGTCCGGCTTCGTCACGCGCATCTGCGAATAAGCCTTGCCCGACTCCACGACGTTGCCTACGCGGTAATGCGCCTCGCCGATCTTGGCGAGCATCAAGTTGGCGTTGAACTCCTCGTCGCCTACGCCCGCGACGCGCTTCACGAGGAGCGCTCCGGGTTTGTTGGACGCGGCTTGAAACCCTTCGTGCGCCTTCTGGTAATGCGCGAGCGCGGTGCGATGCTGACCCTGCCGCGCGTAGAGGTCGCCGAGCGCGTCGTTCGTCGCCGCCTGCCCGCGCACGGAGCCTGAGTCGGTAAAGCTCTTGAGCGCGCTCTGCAACAACGGGAGCGCCTGATCGGCCTTGCCTTGCTTCAACAACTTGCGCCCCTTCCTGAGCGCTTCGGTCGCCGCCCCGCCCTGCGGCTGCTGGCCTTGAGACGCTGCAACGGCACGCGGCGCAGCGGACGAGGAAGAGACGACTGCGGAACCATACGGCAACGCAATCAGCGAGCAACTGATGATAAAACTTAAAACTATTATTCGGGGTTTCATGAACATTCTCCGTGCTTATTTATGAATCAGATCAATGGTCGTGACGAGCAACTTCGAGTCGGAAGTTGCGGTCATGCGGATGATGGAGGGCTGCGCCGCGCCCGCCGCGAGGCCGAGGCCGCGCGTCGTGGCATCGCGCTCGTCGGAAGTTTGCGCGCGCCCCTGATCTTTAACTTTGCTGACAGCCACCTGCTCGCGCTCCTGCGCGCCTTTGAGTTCCGTCCACACCGCCGTCTCCGGACGCCAGGGGCAAGTGTGCTGCGCGTTGAAACAGTAATCCGCGAGCGCCGCGCCCGTCGGCACGCCCGCGAGCGGCTGGCGCGTGAGCACTACGTAGAGGCGTTCTGCGGCGGGCGGGTCTCTGAAGACGAACCAGCGCATGTCGTCCGACGCTTCCTTGCTCGAAGGGATTTCCAGAGGGACGTGCGCTTTGACGAGATTGATGCCGCCGCCGAGTCGCGCGTCGGGGAAGATCATGGAGGGCTGGCCGTCGTTCTCCGTGTGGAAAATGTAGAGATAGCCGTCGGTGTTGGTTTCGAGCGCGAGGCGTATGGCTTCGCCCGTGCGAAACTGCCGCGACGGATCGGTGCGCACGGCCTCGCCGTTATCGCCGAGCGTGAAGAGCGTGTAGCCCAGACCAATCGGGCGCAACTTCGGCGCGGCTTCCGTCGAAGCGACACCGGCGTCCGTCGGGGAAGATTTTTCGACGCCGCCCGCGCTTCCCTCTCTCGCGTTGCCGCCCGCGCCCTTCGACGCGCCCTTCTTCGTCTTGTTGTTGCCGGATAATTTCGCGTTGCTCTTCTTCGAGTTGTTCGGCGTGTTGCTCGCGACGACGGGCGAATCAGCTTTCTTGTCGGGCTTTCCCGCCGCGAGCGTCACCCCGGCCTCGCCGCTCGCGGTCTTGGTCGTCGTCTTCGGGCGCGTCGTGAGAAACGCGCCGCGCGTGACGATGCCTTCGTCCGGCGACGGCGACGGTTGTTGCTGCGCCTCCTGCGCGCGTGCGTCGGCGAAGCAGAAGGAGACGGCGAAGAGTGTGACCGAGAGGAGTCGTGAGAAAAGTTTGCAACGCATTTTCTGAAATTCTCCTTACTACTGCCAGAGAGCGGCGCGCGTGAATATCAAAATGATCTCGCTCCCACGCGACGACGCGAAAGCCCGTATGGACTCAATGGTGCTCAATACGAATATCAAAGATGACGGGTTCGGCGGACGCACCCGCCGCCGGTTGTGACACGAAGACCGTCACCGCCGCAGACTCCGCGCTCGACGCACCTGACTCTTTTACGTCCGCGACCGGCGCGGCGGTTTTCCAGAGCGCGCGCAGGTCTTCCAATTCCTTCAACTCGGCGGGCGTCAACTCGTGTCCCGCGTTCGCCGCGAGAAAAGCGGGTTCGAGCAGCGGCGTGCGCGAAAAGATCACGACGTACTCTTCCGTGCCCGGATTCTTATCGAGTTCGAGCACCTGCCCCTCGCCGTAAGGGAAGATGAAATCCGCGCCCGCCGCCGCCAGATTCGTCTTCATGATCCCTGCGGGGCGCGCCGTCAGAAACGTCGTCGGCGCATTGCCCGCGCCGGGGCCGACGATGTAGAGGAAGCCGCGCTCGCGCGGCACGAAATGAAACTTGAATTGCTGGCCCGACTTCAAAGACAGAACTTTCGCGGCGACGCGTTGCCCCGCGAGTTGCTCCGCGTCGTCGAAGGCTTCGAGCCAGTAGTCCAGCAACTCCGTGCGCGCGGGCGTCGTCGCGCCGCCCGTGCCGCCGGAAACCACGCCGCTATTTTCGCTGCTCGCCTGCAAACGACTCCACGCAAACCAACCGCCCGCGACGACGACGCCGAACAGCAACAACACGAGCGCGCCAAACGCGATCCACTTCGCGGACGAACGCTGCGGCTGAGTCTGCACGTAGAGCGGCGCGTCGGGCGTCTGCCCCGGCACCTGCGCGGCGGCTTGTCGTTCGATGGCGGCGCTACTGTTGCTGTCCGCTTGCGGCGCGGTCTGCGGCGCGGTCGCTATCCCGGCGCGCGGCGCGTTCGTCGCGACGACGTTTTCGCGTATGAGCGTCTGCGAAGATTCAAAGTCGGGCAGCACGACGGCGGCAGCGGCAGGGGCGAGCGGCGGCGCGTCGCCTCTGTTCGCGTTCGTGTTGGAATGAGTTTCGTGTGCGATGCCGAGCGCGGCGCGAATCTCTGCGGCGAAAACTCCGGCGGTCGCCGGACGCTCCGCGCGATCCTTCGCCATCGCATGTTCAATCGCACGCGCAAACTCCGGCGACACTCCCGCCGCCACCTCGTGCAACGGCGGCAGTTGACGACTCACGTGCCCCTGACGCAACTCCGCGAGCGAATAGCCGACGAAAGGTTTCTCGCCCGTGACGAGTTCGTAAAAGATGATGCCGAGCGAGTAGATGTCCGCGCGCCCGTCAATTTCGGCGTTGCCGTCGCGCGCGAGTTCGCCCCACTGTTCGGGCGACATGTAGTAAGGCGTGCCGAGAATTTGTCCGGCCATCGTGAGCGCCGAGCCGCCGTCGCCCACATGTGTCTCCGCCACGTCGCGCAGCTTGGCGATGCCGAGATCGAGCAGCTTCACTTGCTGCTCGCCCGTCGCCGTGCGGTTGATCATCACGTTCTCCGGTTTGAGATCGCGATGGACGACGCCCTGCGCGTGCGCGGCTTCGAGCGCGCTCACGATGGGTTCGAGTATCTCCCACGCCTCGGCGGGCGTGAGCCGCCCGCGCCGCTTCAACTCCTTGTCGAGCGAATGGCCTTC
>DATHBB010000203.1:0-3211 GCA_035296385.1 Pyrinomonadaceae bacterium
GAGTTGAGGAAACCGTTGACCATCGTTCGCACATCTCCGCTCTGCAACACGCGGAGCCAGGCCTGGAAGCCTGCGTCATCCGGCTTCCTACGCAAGTACCCGTAGTACTGCATCCCCACGAACGCGTTGTTGACCTCCTGCCTTTCCACCTCATCCGAATCCGCCACCGCTCTCAACACCTGCGCCCGCGTTAAAGTGTTGGCATCCAGCCTACCGGTTAAATCCGCACTCGTCAGCGTCACCTTCGCCGCCCCGTCCGGCTGCGACGGGTCGGGCGTCGTCACCTGCGTCAGACTGTAGCGCCCTAACAGCGTCGAGACGTACTGAGAGTTCGACATCCCGTCGTAGGCCGCCTTGAACTCCACGCGCTCCGTGATGAGCGTCGCCAGTTGCGCTTTACGGGCGAAGACCTCTTGCGCAGTCTGTCCCGCCACGAAACTCATGTCCGAGACCACCTCAAGATATTCCGGCAGGCGGTTGAAGCCCACCTTGTAGAAGCGGAAGACGTAGAAGCCCTTAAGTTGGAACTCAACTGAGCGGAAGAAGCCTTCGCCCGAGACGTAAATGCGGTCGCACCCGGAAGGCACATTCGGGGGGGTGAAGATATTCTGGCAGTTGTTCAGGACGCCGAGCCACGCGTTGAAGCCGCCTGTGTCAGGCTCTCTGGAGAGGAAATCCAAGTACTGCTGGCGGACGAAGAACTGCGGCGAAGCGACGACCGGGTTCGGCGACGCAGCGCCGTCGTTATCACGAATGATGACGGTGGCGATGTGAGTGGAGCCGAACGCCGCCCCCGAGGCATTGCTCAGTTGAAGTTGGAAAGTCTCGTCGCCCTCGTCGTGCCCGTCGTCGATGATGGGCACGAGGATCGTCTTGCTACTCTCTCCGGCGCCGAATCGGACGGTGCCGACGGAGGTGGCGAAGTCGCAGCGGGCGTATGCGCCTCCCTGATTACGTACGCTGTCGGCGCACCCGACCGTGAAGGTATCGCCATCCGTCGTCCGGTAGTCGAGCGTGGCGACGCCCGACGTGTCGCCCGTGCGAGTAATCGTCAAAGTGGCGCGCCCGTCGCCCTCGTCGCTCAGGTAGAACGTCTGTGTAAACTGGACGCTGCTCGACGCCAGCTCCGCCGTAAAATTGATGGGCGGCAGCGGGCCGCCAACTTTGATGATCTCCCGCGCGGGGCTGAAGATGTAGTTAGGCAGGGCGGGCGTGACGGTCACGATAAATCCGCCGCCTACATTGGCGAAGGAATAAGCGCCGGTCGAATCGGTGACGGTGGTGGCTGTCATGTCTCCCGTCAAGTTGATCGTAACGCCGCCGAGGCCGGTCCCGCCCCGCGTGACCCGCCCGCTCAGCGCGTAGGTAAAATGCGTCGCCGTGAAGTCAGCCGTCCTGTCAGTGCCGAGGTTCGTGAAACTGCGACTCGGCGGGTCGAAGCCGTAGTGAAGACGCGAAGGCGTGACAGTGTAATTGCCGCCCCCGGCCAAAGATGGGAACGAGTAACGCCCGTCACTCGCGGTCGTCGTCACGGCGGATACAGCGCCGCCCAGCGTGACCGTCACGCCCCCGACGCCCACGCCGTTCGCGTCCCTGATGGCGCCGCCGATAGTGTAGGTTCGAAGCGTCCCCGTAAAGTTCACTGTCTGGTCGGCGGACAGCTCATTGAATATTTGCTGCTCCGGGGAGAACCTATAGTTCTGCCGCGAGGGTGTTAACGTGTAACTGGAGCCCGCAGCCAGACCCAGGAACGAATATGAGCCGTCTGCGGCGGTGATCACGTAGGAGGAGGCGCCCCCTGACAGCGTCATCCTGACCCCGGCCATTGCTCCCCCTTGTTCATTCGTCACGACGCCCCGGACGGCTAAAGAACCGCTCTGGTTGATCAACACGCTGATAAAATTATTGCGGTCGGCGATGATCAGATCAGGCTTGCCGTCGCCGTTCAAATCGCCCGCGACGGCCTCGGTGGCGCCGGGGTTGATGCTGTAGTTCCTGACCGGACGCATCGTGCCGTCGCCGTTGCCGCCGAGGATGCCCAGCAGACCTGTGCCGCTGCCTTGCAGCGTCACCACGTCGAGACGACCATCAAAATCGAGGTCGGCGCTCAACAGCCGATTCGAGCCGCTGCTCGACGCGTCCTTTCTCGGCTGGAACGTGCCGTCGCCATTACCCAGCAGTATGCTGATTCTGCCGCCGCTGAAACTTGAGGTCGCGGCCAAATCGACGATGCCGTCGCCGTTATAATCACCGGCGGTGATCTGCGCAATAAAATCTGTCGCGGCACTATATCGAACCGGGGACTGCAAGGTGCCGTTGCCGTTGCCGAGCAATACCGCCACAGCCGTCGCGTTCGGATCGGAATTTTCCAGCGGGACGGCCACGTCGGCTTTCCCGTCCCGATTAAAATCGCGGACTACGAGGTCGCGCGGCGGACGACCGACGGAGTAGTTGCTGGGTGCGTGAAACGTGCCGTCGCCGCGACCGATGCGCACGGCGACAATACTGCTATCACTGTAGACGGCCATCAAATCTGAAAAGCCGTCGCCGTTGAAATCTCCGACCGCCGTTTCCGTGACCCGCGACCCTTCCTCGCTGGATACCCTCGTCCGGAACGTGCCGTCGCCGTTGCCGAGCAACACGCTGAACGACTGGTTACTGTTCACCGGGGTAAGGTCGGCGATGATAAGATCGAGATTGCCGTCCTTATTAAAATCGCCGACCGCGATGGCTTTGGGCTGGGCTCCGGTCGGGTAGTTCACAGGCGTCTGGAACGTGCCGTCACCGTTGCCGCGCAGGATGCTGACGCTCGCGTTGACGTTGTTAGATGTCGCCACATCCAGCTTTCCGTCCTCGTCGAAATCGCCCAAGACCACTTCCAGCGGTCCCGGGCTGACGGTGTAGATTGCGGAGGGGGCAAACGACTGCCCGCGCACGACGCCTGCGACACACGCAAGCGCGAGCAGCGAGCCGAGCAGATATTTTAGAGAGCGTCCGAAGGCGACCGAAAGGTTAACCTGAAAGAGTAGATATGTTGCGAGGTGCGGCATCAATGAACATCTCCAAACGGATAAGCTGATGGGAGTGGTTTCGGTTGAGTGTGTGGAAACTCTGCTTTGAGCCAGAGCAACAACGACGGGACAACTGCGATGTAAGTTAAACTAACAGTCAGTATTGTTATTGTCAAAAGCCCTACCGGCGAACAGACAGC